>CAZJEK010000206.1:0-10493 GCA_964545005.1 uncultured Pirellulaceae bacterium | reverse complement strand
TGGGAGTATTTGAGCGTCAACCAGGCGAAGCGTCGCAAGTCACTGATCCAGACCTGAAGGGGAAAATCTAGCAGTTGCACACGTTTGGAAACCCGACGCGTAAGCGAGGGAAAAACACGCATCGGGTGTGCCCTCGCTCACGCGTCGGGTTTTCCCTTTCTAGCAAAAACTGAACTAGTGCAACTTCCATGGTTAGAAGATCGAGTATGAACATTAAAATCCCCAACCTTTCGCTCGTCCTGCTGGTCGGCCCCAGCGGCTCGGGAAAGAGCACCTTTGCCCGCAAACACTTTCTGCCAACGGAAGTGTTGTCTTCGGACGTTTGTCGGGGACTGGTCAGCGATGACGAGAATAATCAAGCCGCCACCAACGACGCTTTCGAGGTCCTCAATTTCATTGCCGCCAAGCGGCTTGCGCGGGGGCAGCTGACCGTCGTCGACGCCACCAATGTTCAGCCTGAGGCGCGCCGGCCGTTGGTGCAATTGGCCAAGCAGTATCATTGCCTACCTGTTGCGATTGTGCTGAACCCACCCGAGTCGGTATGCCGTGAACGAAACGCAAATCGCAACGACCGCCAGTTTGGGCGACACGTGGTCCGCCAACAGCGGTCGCAACTCAGACGTTCGCTGAAAGGCTTGAAACGAGAGGGATTTCGACATGTCTTCGTGATGAACTCGGTTGAAGACATTGACTCGGCGACCATCGAGCGAGTTCCGCTATGGAACGACAAACGAAACGAGCACGGTCCGTTCGACTTTATCGGAGACGTCCACGAATGCTGCGACGAACTTGAGCAATTGCTCGAACAATTGGGTTATCAACCGTCCGTGATCGACGGCAACGACTACTGGGGACATGTCCTTTACGGTCATCCGGAAGGTCGCCGCGCGGTTTTTGTCGGCGATCTGGTTGACCGCGGCCCCCGCGTCGTCGATACGCTGCGTCTGGTCAGAAACATGGTTCAATTCGGAACAGCGATTTGCGTCCCGGGTAACCACGACATGAAATTGCTCCGCAAGTTGCGAGGGAAGAACCCGCAAATGACTCATGGCTTGGCCCAGTCATGGAGCGAGATCGAAGCCCTTCCCGATAGTTGGCGGGAACCTTTCTGCCAGGAGCTGGCCCAGTTCCTTGACGACCTGGTAAGTCACTACGTGCTGGACGATGGCAAATTGGTGGTCGCTCATGCAGGCATGAAAGAAGCGTATCAGGGGCGTGGCTCAGGCAAGGTTCGCGAGTTTGCCTTGTACGGTGAGACGACCGGAGAGACGGACGAGTTTGGCTTGCCGGTGCGATTTAACTGGGCGGCAGAATACCGAGGATCGGCAATGGTCGTTTACGGCCACACGCCCGTGCCCGAACCCGAGTGGCTCAACGGCACCGTCAACATCGATACCGGTTGCGTTTTCGGCGGTAAGCTGACGGCGATGCGGTATCCGGAACGGGAGTTCCTTTCCGTTCCCGCCCAACAGACATATTGTGAACCGTCACGGCCGTTCCTGCCCCATGATCAACAAGCTCCATTGACGGCGCAACAGAGGCACGACGACATTCTTGACGCTGATGATGTCCTCGGCAAACGAATCATCTCGACACGTTTACGACACAACGTGACCATTCGCGAAGAGAATGCGACGGCGGCATTGGAAGTAATGAGCCGCTTCGCTGCCGACCCCAAGTGGCTGATTTACCTACCACCGACGATGTCCCCCTGCGAGACATCAAATGAGCCTGGACTGCTTGAGCATCCTTCGGAAGCATTTTCATATTTCCGTAGCCAAGGAGTCGCCCAGGTTGTGTGCGAGGAAAAGCACATGGGGTCAAGGGCGGTCGTGGTTGTCTGCCGCGATGAAGATACGGCGCGAGAAAGATTCGGCGTGGCCACCGGTGAAACGGGAGTTGTCTATACTCGCACGGGAAGACGGTTTTTTAATGACGTCGATTTGGAATCGCGTTTCATCGATCGGGTGAGAACTGCGATGTCTGAATCCGGATTTTGGGATCGATTTCAAACATCCTGGGCTTGCCTGGACTGCGAGCTGATGCCGTGGTCGGCCAAGGCTCAGGAATTGCTGCGGTCACAGTACGCCGCCGTTGGTGCGGCAGGAAGTGCGTCGCTGCCGATGGCGGAACAGGCGCTGCAGCGAGCTTCGAAACGAATCGACGGAGAAAACCAGTCCAAATTGAATTCGGTGTTGAGCCGATTCAGCGATCGCCAACGCAGCGTTGAGAAATTCATTGCTGCCTATCGTCAATACTGCTGGACCGTCGATTCCCTCGATGACTGGAAACTCGCTCCGTTCCACTTGCTGGCCACCGAAGGCAAGGTCCATACGGATCAGAATCATGTGTGGCACATGGAAACGCTGGCGAACGTTTGCGAATCCGACCCTGCCCTGTTACTGGCGACGGCGTTCAAAGTCATCGATCTCAGTGATCTGGATAGCATTACTTCCGGGATCGCATGGTGGAATGAACTTACCAACCGTGGTGGCGAAGGTATGGTTGTGAAACCGATGAATTGGATCGTGCGTGGCAAGAAGGGGCTGGTCCAGCCGGCAGTCAAATGTCGCGGCAAAGAGTATCTGCGAATCATCTACAGCCCGGACTACGATTCGGACGAGCATCTGCCTCGTCTGCGAAGTCGTAGCCTCGGCCGCAAACGATCACTTGCGCTTCGCGAGTTTGCGCTCGGCGTGGAAGGCCTGGAACGGTTCGCTAGAAAGGAGCCACTGAGACGCGTTCACGAGTGCACCTTTGGTGTATTGGCACTTGAAAGCGAACCGGTTGATCCGAGACTGTAACAGCATTCGGTTAACGTCGTCTTTCGCTCCACGAAAATTTACTTTTGACGACACCCTCCCGCTCGCGGGAGGGTCGAGCCACAGCGAGGGGAGGGTTTACAAAACCCCTCTCCGGCCCTGACATGCCGACTTTCCCACGGGCCCAAGGGAGAGTACCTACTTCCAGCTCGTCACTTAAAAAATATCAGCCTTTCCGCGAGAGTTGCAAATTCTATTTCGTCCCGTTTGCAGGCCGCTGATACAAGCCGACGCGCCAGGATAGACGTTGCACACTTTTGGAAACCCGGCGCGAAAGCGAGAGGAAACGCGCATCGGTGTAGCCTTCGCTCACGCGTCGGGTTTCCATTTCCCAGCAAAAACTACGAAAGTGCAACTTCTAGCCGCGATAGCGAGGGTGGGCTAACCAGAACGGTATCGATGTCCGGTTGGCGCAACTGGACGACCCCACCGGTGAAATGAGTCGTATTTGGGATCGGGAACACGACCAGTACGTGCTTCGACAACAATCGTTGTAATTGACGGATGTCGTTCGAGTCCGATGTCAAGGAACCGGGCGCAGGGGAGGCGAGGCAGAATTGGCTTATTGTCGTTGCGACGGTGCTGATGGTTGGATGCCTCGCTGCCGGCTTGTACTACACCAGCAACATTGGCAAAATTCGTGTTAAAACGATCGGCCCGGAGAGAATCGTAAACGACCAAGTTGAGATTGGACAAATCACGGAGATCCCGAAGAACAGCGATCAGAAGCAACCGAGTGACAGGCGTTCGAATCCCAATGTCTCGGGGATAGAAACGACGTCCAATTCAGATGATATCGCGAGCAACTCTCGCGTTCAAAAAGTTCTGAGCATTTCCACGAGGGGCGAGACTGAGTTCACAGGAAACGGGACCTTCTTCGCTAAAGCTCAGTTAAGCCAGGACGCCAAGACAGCGCTGGTAAGATCCGGTGCGATTCTTCAAATGTGGAATCTGGAAACCGGACAACTCTCATCGATCTCGGAATTTGGGGGGCAGGGTGGAGTCGTCGGATTCGTTCCAGCAACGAAGCTTGTCTGGCACGATGGAAAGGGTATCGAGTTCTGGGACATCGGCACGTTCGTCAAAACGGTCCTGGAAGTTCCCCATTTGACCGGACCTGCGGAAATTCCACCGATGCCTCCAGCGTTCAGCGAAGCTGGAATGCTGCTGGACACGCAAACGGATTTCGGGAAGTTTCGGTTGTGGAACCTGGAGACGCAACAGCCGCTTTCGCCAGCGATTGAAGCGGGAACGTTGTTCTTCCACATGGCCCCTACATTTGCTCGCCAAGGACCTAGTTTGGTCACCTTCGTGAACTTTCCTTTCCGATACCGAAACAGTCCGGTTGCTCCGCCGAGCCACAGGTTGCCGTCTTTGTCGGACAGAATGGTCATGATGGACCCGCCAGTATCGCCTTGGGCATCAACATTCAAAAATGATGAACCGTCGTAGCGGATGACTCCCAGGTGCTTGCCGGAAAACCAGATATTCCCCGCCCCGTCTTCGTGCAGACACCAGATCTCCTTGCCATCGATCAGTCCGTCGGCTGTGAAATTTTTATATTCCTGTCCGTCCCAACGGCTAATACCGCCGTGAGTCGTGCCAAACCAGATCTTTCCCTGCGAGTCGGCGAGAATATTGTGGACCACATCACTGGGTAATCCGTCCGCTTGGGAGTAGTTCGACAACTCGTTGCCATCGTAAACGTAGGCCCCACCGTTGGTGCCAAACCAAATTCGACCCTCACGATCGACCGTGATGCAGTGGACGATCTTGCCGCTGGTGACGCCCCGAGTCGGATCTGGCTGGGATTCGGGAATCGCGAATTCCGAAAACTCTTGCCCGTCAAATCGAAACGCGCCTCCCATGGTTCCGATCCACAGCGTGCCATCGTCATCCGCGGCGAGGCTCCACACGTCGTCATTCAGCAAACCGTCCTGCCTGCCAAAACTGGTGATTGAATCGCCATCAATTCGAGTAATCCCTCCGGTGGTTCCGCACCATATGTTCCCTCGAAGGTCTTCAATAATCTGCTTGACAGTGACTCCTTGGTCATAGGCGTCACGAATGTCGAACGCGGTGACGGAAGCTCCGTCGAAACGGAACAAATCGCCCTCCCCTCCGAACCATATCATTCCGTTTGAATCCTGAAAAATGGTGCGGACGACTGGCCCCAACGTCGCATCTGGCGGCAAGTCAATTTGCAAGGCATCTCCTCGAGCTTCAGTGAACTCAGTCTCATCGGAGTCCCGCGCAGAAAGCGCCGGACTCCCTTCATTAGATGTCTGAGCATTCCTGATACAGCCAAGCGTGCAGGAAAATGCGATCAACAGACCAACGAAATGACTCTTAGAAAATAGTCTCACGATTTGACTCAATCCATGTAGTGGAAAAGGGGGTCCTTCAACAGCTGTGGACCTGTTGTTTAACAACCAGTGTCTTAATCAATTGATTCGCCGAGTTCCATTCGCAAGCGTTTGATAACTCGGGACTTGGCAACGCGAACCGTCCCTGGACGCATGTCCAGCTCCTCGGCCACATCTACTGTGTCCCGGCCATCAATTGCGACTTTCCAAAACGCTTGCCAGGTCTGAGGCGAAAAATGGTCACGAATGTTGTCAAGTGCCTGACGCAACAAAGCGTGATTAATGGCTTGTTCAGCAGGCAATAACCCCTGTTCGGAAGCATTACCATCAGCGACCGGTTCGCCCGGAACTTGTTCCAGATACCGAAACGCTTCGGTGCCTCCAGCGGCTTGCGGCTGCTGTTTCCTGGTGCGGAACTGATCGTTGATTTTGTTGCGAGTCATCGTCCGCAACCAGCCTCGAAATGATCCCGATTTCAATTCTCGGTATTGTCCCAAATTGCGGTACAAAGCATGAAACACCTCCTGAAACACATCCTGCAAATCAGCCGCCCCCAGTCCTGATTCTCGGCACCAGAAATAGACCAGCGGCGAGTACAGATCAACCATTCTCTGCCAGGCAGCCGGATCATCCGCTGCCGCTTGCCGGATCAAGGTCCGCGACGTACCGGTGGTTTGTCGATCAGCTTTCATCTGGCCCATTGCTCCCAGATTTGACGCCCGAATTTGCAACTTGCAAAACCGATCGTTGAGGCCCGATGCGCAAGATCAACAATGTCACTCCGGTTAAAAAACCAGTAAAGATCAGGATCAAATAATAGGCGTCGCGCAATCCCGATTGAGTCAATTCAATATCGCGTTTCAATGGTCGCGTGATCGCCAACACGCCGGCGACCTCCCCTTCGATCCAATCCTGTTTGGGACTGGCAGGATCCTGATTGTGACATTGAATGCAACTCGATTTCATGATTTGCGCCCGAGCGTATCGCAAGGCCGGCCGGCCATCATGCTGAACGAACTCATAATAGGAACGGCCGTCGACATCCTGTTTGGTAGACAGCCGAGCCAATGCGTCCTCTGGCTCTGCGGTCCGACAGCCCAACCCCAACGCTTCAATGGCCCGCTGTTCAAAGTCATCCAATGGATCTCGCTGGCTGCGCCAAGGATAGTCGCTGAAAATCTTGACCTGCATCCCGGACTCGCCCTGAGAAATCTGCTTGCCGGCATCGATCATGAACGTGAACGGTAGCGGAACTGCATTGGGCGTCGTGGTATAG
Organism: uncultured Pirellulaceae bacterium; assembly: GCA_964545005.1. Taxonomy (GTDB): domain Bacteria; phylum Planctomycetota; class Planctomycetia; order Pirellulales; family Pirellulaceae; genus Mariniblastus. The sequence goes on along the minus strand of CAZJEK010000206.1, from coordinate 4,029 downwards.
CGATGGGTAACAGGAACCAAGTCCGGATCGAGGCCACCGATCACCTGTTCGCTGTAGAATTCGTTGATATCCTCCAACATGTTGGCTTCCATCCGCGTACTCTCCAGTGCCGTTCGTTGCACGAATTGCGTCGACAACGATGAAAGGTACGCAATCGCGCCCAAAGCAACCAGCGGCAAGGCCACCAACAAGCTGGCTGCCAATGGAAAACGCCGAGCCCATTTCCAAAGCCGTTTGGCTGCACTGGTCCGCTTGGCTTTGATCGGTTCGCCGTTAAGAAATCGTTGCAGGTCACCGGCCAGCTCGCCGGCGGTCTGATAACGATCGGTTTTGGATTTTGCGATCGACGTTAAACAGATCGTCTCGAGATCCTGGGGAATCGAACTATTAAGTTGTCGCGGGGCGCGGGGCACCGAGTCCATGACCTGCAATAAGACCATTCGTCGGTTGCCCTGGAAGGGACATTCGCCCGTCAACAGCTCATACAAAACGACACCCAGGCTGTAGACGTCACTGCGCCCGTCCACCTGGTGCGAGTTACCAGATGCCTGCTCGGGCGACATGTAGGCCGGTGTGCCCAACACGCGCCCCATGGATGTTAGGGAAGAATCGGATTCGCGCATCTGCTTCGCCAACCCAAAATCAGTCAGGTGGGGCAGGCCCTGTTCATCCAACAAGATATTAGACGGCTTGATGTCTCGGTGAACGATTCCCCGTTCATGCGCGTATTGCACGGCTGTCGCCAACGACAGGATCATCTGGGCCGTCTGGTCAAACGCAACGGGACTCTGAGCCAGGCGTTGTTCCAGTGATTGTCCAGAGATAAATTCCGTGACCAGGTAGCAAACGCCATCTTCCGATCGAATCGTATCGAACACCGTTACGATTCCTGGGTGATTTAACTGGGCAATGCTGCGGGCTTCGATTTCAAACCGACGAGAATCCTCGGTGGTCGCGAATAGCCCGGCCCGATGCACTTTGACAGCAACGGTTCTATCGAGTTTGGTGTCGCGTGCTTTGAAGACACGGCCGAATTCACCACAGCCGAGTTCCGCTTCCAAGACAAAGCGGCCCAGAGCAATCGCTTCTCCCTCGGCCAGCTTGTCAGCCAACTGATTGCCAAAATTGGAGTCAAGCCGAAAGTCCCGCCCTTCGATCTGCCGAACAGAACGCACCAGGTGTTCTGGGACCGCGATACAAGAGGTTGCGCCGGACGAATCTGCTGGCGATTCGACCGAGTCCAGTTTCAATAATTCCGTAAGTAGCCCCGAGCCCGCTGATTCCAGAATTTGGTCTAAAATCTGACCGCAAGTTTCACAATGCTCGACATGATCCCCAATCGACGCCAATTTTTCGTCGTCAACATCACCGATCGAAAAAGCCCGCAACTGCTCCCTACTGGGGCAAACCGTTGGCCGGAAGGTGTTCATTGGCGTTCCTGTCGGGAATTAAAAAATGTTCCTGCGATCATTCTAACGCAGCACCGTTACAGGTCGCCGGGCAAGTTGAGAGGTTACGGAAAGGCTGACTTTGTTCGATTATCCCATGGAAAGAAAGCCTTTGGACAGATTCACAATGAAAATAACCGCAGAGGCGCAGAGAACGGGGAGCTTGTTGGAAATTGAGGAGAACTTGCGCATCCTCAACGAACTCTGCGTCTCTGCGGTTAGCTGCCCGCGTTGGCTACAACGATTTCAAGACCATCGACAAGCCAATGTTCGTTCTGAAAGCGTGTAACGGCGGTCCGTTAGTTATTCTCAAGGGCCTCAATCCGGGGATCGGAATCCAAACCGAGGCCAGATGAGTCATAACTCTCTCAAAAATGTCAGGACTACCTTGATAAACCGAATTCTTTCCACTTTAACCATCCTGTTTGCTTTGAACCTGTTTGCCACCACGCTGTCTGGGCAAGATCTGTTTAACCCCAGTTTTCAGCCAGACGAATATGCCAACACGATCCGGCCCCTATTGGACAAGTATTGTGCCAATTGCCACGCCCCCGGGGAGATGGAGGGACTGGAGTTTTTAATACCCAGAAGCATCGAACAGGTCAAAGAACATAGCAGTCTGTTCGCCGACGTGGTGGAACAGTTGGAAACCGGGGCGATGCCGCCTGGGGATGATCAACCCAGCGACATGGAACGTGAGAAAATCGTTTCCTGGCTCAAGCAAAATCTGGAACTGACGCCTGCTGATACCCAACGAATTGCCCAATATGTCGTCAATTCGTTTCAGGACTCCAAGGGTAACCTCTGGTTCGGCACGATGCGTCGAGGCGTCGCGCGATACGACGGGAACCAACTGGTTTATTTTGACCTCGATGATGGTCTCCCCAGTCTGGCTGTGCCCAGCTTCGCCGAAGACAAGGACGGCACGCTATGGGTCGGGACGCAAAACGGCGTTTGCCGATTTGATGGCCAGCGGTTTGTCCGACTCGGGCCAGAATTTGGCTTTCCTGCCCGTAGCCAAGATTCGCCCCAAGCTAACGGACAAGTGTTTTCGACTCGAGCCGGCGAAATCTGGATTTGTCTGAGCACCAAAGTTTATCGTATGGTTGACGGGAAACCCGTGACGTTTCGACTGCCAGCGGTAGAGCAAAAGACGGATTCCTTCGCCATCCTGCCAGGTGCAGTGTCGGTCAAGCTGGAAGACCGTCAAGGCAATCTCTGGTTTTCCGTCGATGGCTATGGAGTTTACCGATACGACGGTCGCTCGTTCAAACGGTTTACAAAATCTGACGGTTTGTGCAGTAACAACGTGACCGAGATCATCGAGGACCAGCAAGGACGTCTGTGGTTCACTTGCATGCAATCGTTTCGTCCTGAGATGACTGGGGATGGTGGCTTGTGCCGATTTGATGGCGAGACGTTTGAAACGTTTCCGACAATCAAGGGGTTGGCCAACAATGACTTGTACTCGATGCTCGCAACTCGCTCGGGACAGATCTGGATCGGAGCGACTGGAGTAGGAGCGTATCGTTATGATGGCCAGTCCTTCAAGCTATTCAGCGAAACCGACCAGCCTCACCGGACGAGATACTTTGGGCTCCAATCAATCATGGAAGATCGAGAAGGTACGCTGTGGTTTGGGTTTTCAGGCGGTCTGTTTCGATTCAACGGGTCATCGTTTTACAACGTGACGCCACAGGGACCGTGGAAACGTTCGGCAATCAACAAATCCGAAGCGGCGCAGCAATTCCGTTCGTTTCTGGTCGCGCCAGCCGGTTGGCTGGAAGAGGTGATCGAGTGCCCCCCAAGTTTTGCACCGACGATGTCGATCAAGGGCTGGGAACACTTACGGCTACCGCGAGAATATCGCGACCCAGCATCGGACTGGTTCATGAGTTACCTGTTTGCGATTGAGCTATCCCAGCCGTTCGATTTGAACAAGCAGACGATCGAACAACAGTTGCTGTTGTACTATCGCGGACTGGCCAACGGGGCAGTCGACCAACAAGGCCAGAAAATTGATACGAGCAAATTTCGGATCGCAGCGGTTTCGTCCCGACAGCCGCTGGCCGAGGGTGAATACCAGTATTTGATGACCTGGCAGGAACCATTTGCCGGGGGCAGGCCATTAAAGCAAACCTTGCGCGTCAAGGTTATTTCACGAACCACGGCTGATCACGAAACTCAAGTGCTATTCGTATGCGGTTCGCCTCAGCCTGAAACCAGCGAAGTCTGGCGTCAGCTGTTGGGAACGCGCGAGCAATTCGAGCAACGCTGGCGAGAATAGGTGTTGCCATGAATACCTCAATGATAGTACCAGGGATCCATCGCCAAGGAACATCTCGTCAATCTTGTAGATCCTGAACATCCTGTCAAACTTCCAGGTGAATCTTGTCTACGCGATCCATTCCGAGAAAGTCTAAAAACAAGGACAGGATGGACAAGATTAACATGACCAAACAGATGCGGGTCGCAGAGAACGAGCCGATCAACAATTCAACCTTATCCGGCTCGCCAGGGAGATGGTCACCTGCTTGCTACCGAACGCGTCGGTATCGGGTCTGGACCAAGGTATCCAACC
>CAZJEK010000205.1:9727-10564 GCA_964545005.1 uncultured Pirellulaceae bacterium | reverse complement strand
CATAACTATTCGTTGATCCACGACGATTTGCCGGCGATGGACGATGACGAATTACGCCGGGGACGTCCCACGTGTCATATTCAATTTGACGAAGCGACTGCCATCCTGGCCGGAGACGCCCTGATTCCGCTGGCGTTCGAGACGATCCTGAAACACACCTGGCCGGTTGAAGTCGCCGCCGAATGTGCCAGCGAACTGGCTCGCGCGGCCGGCCCCAGCCAATTAGTTGGCGGTCAAGCGGATGATTTGAACCAACAATTCGCTGCGCCCGACCTGGAAACGCTGGAAAAAATTCACCGCCGCAAGACCGGTGCTTTATTGACTGTCTCGCTAAAATTAGGTGGCTTGTCCGCCGGTGCGACCAGTCAACAGCTGGAATGCCTGGTCCGATATGGTCAAAACCTGGGATTAGCGTTCCAGATTGTTGACGATCTGTTGGACTTACGGGGCACATCAGCCAAAATGGGAAAACGAACCGGCAAGGATGCTGAACGAGGCAAACAGACTTATCCGGCTGTGATTGGTGAACGCGAAAGCGAACATCGAGCTCGCCAGATGGTCGATCAGGCAATTGCCGCCCTCGCGCCTTTCAAAGATGCCGCAACAGCTTTGGAATTACTCGCGAAGTTTGTCATTAACAGGACCAAGTGACCATGACCACTCAAAAACTGCTGCCCAACATCGAGTCACCGCTTCAGCTGCACGAAATGTCGCTGGACCAGTTGAACCAGGTGGCCGACGAAATCCGAGAAACGTTGTGCGGCCTGCTGCGGTTGCGTGCGGCACATTTTGCCTCCAACCTGGGCGTGGTCGAATTGACCTTGGCCTTGCACAGCA
>CAZJEK010000205.1:7068-9717 GCA_964545005.1 uncultured Pirellulaceae bacterium | reverse complement strand
TTGATCTGGGACACCGGACACCAGATCTACCCGCAAAAGTTGATCACTGGTCGATACGATGAGTTTCAAACCATCCGCACCAAGGGTGGGTTGATGGGATACCCCAACCCGGATGAAAGCGACTACGACCTGTTCATGACCGGCCATGCCGGCTGCAGCGTTTCGACCGCCGTGGGTCTCCGCAGCGGTGATGAATTGATGGGCCGTGATAACTATAGCGTCGCCGTGATCGGCGACGGAGCGTTTCCATCCGGAATCGTGATGGAAGCCATCAACAACGCGGTCGAACTGAACAGCCGCATGCTGGTGATTTTGAACGACAACGAAATGTCGATCTGCCCTCGCGTCGGTGGCATCGCGACTTACCTCAGCCGACTGCGTTCGAACAAGTTGTACGCGGGAATGAAAAACGAAGTCGTCCAGCTGTTGCAGCGCGTACCCGTGCTGGGTGATCCCACCGAACGCCTGTTGTTCCAGATCAAAGAGGGTGTCAAAGCCGGTTTGACGGGAGGCATGTTCTTCGAAGAACTGGGCTTCAAATACTTCGGGCCCATTGATGGGCATGACATCGGAATCGTCAAAAAATACCTGCAGATGGTTCGCCAGATCGACGGCCCGGTGATGTTGCATGTGATCACCAAGAAAGGTCACGGCTTTAAACCAGCTGCCGAAGACCCCGTTTACTTCCATACCCCGGCACCATTTGAAACCGACGGCGAAACGGCGATTCCGAAATCCAAATCCAGCAGCAAGGCTTACACCAACCACGCTCGCGATGCGATCGCCGACCAGATGCGTCACAACGAGCGGGTGACGGTGATCACGGCAGCGATGTGCCAGGGGAATAAACTGGAGCCGGTGCGGGAAGAGTTCCCCGATCGCTTTTTCGATGTTGGAATCTGCGAATCCCACGCCGTGGCTTTCGCTGCCGGTCAAGCCAAGGTCGGCATGCGCCCGATCGTCGACATTTACAGCACCTTTCTGCAACGCAGCTTCGATCAGATTTTCCAGGAAGTCTGCCTGCAAGGTCTACCAGTCACCTTCATGCTGGACCGCGGTGGCTTGACGGCCAACGATGGCCCGACGCACCACGGTACGTTTGATTTTGGCTACATGCGGTTGTTCCCTAACATGGTCGTGATGGCCCCCGGGGACGCTAACGACCTGGGCGCAATGCTGGACTTTTCGCTGTCGCACGACGTGGCATGCTCGATTCGGTATCCGAAAACGACGGCCGACGAGATTGCTCGCGAACTGCAACCGATTCAGCTGGGCAAATCAGAAACGATTCGCGACGGTGCCGACGGAACCATCATCGCTTGCGGTGCCACGCTGGCGGCAGCCTTGGAAGCCGCTGAAACGCTGGCTGGAGAGGGCTTGGATATCCGCGTCGTCAATGCTCGATTTGTCAAACCGATTGATCGCGACATGATCAAGTCGGCACTGACCGACACCGGATTCGTCGTCACCGTCGAAGAAGCGATGCTGATGGGAGGATTCGGTAGCGCTCTCCTGGAAGCCGCCAACGAGATGGGACTCGATGCCCGCAAAGTGACACGCATCGGCATTCCAGACAAATTTGTCGAACATCAGGATCGCAGCGAAGTCCTGGCCGAACTGAAACTCGACGCAGCGGGGATCGCCGAAACCTGCCGCGGGGTAGCCACCCGCACCGGAGCCGGTTCGATTGCCTGACTCGATGAATGATCGCAGCAAACCAACCGCCATTCTGCTGGGCTCCGGTGACCGCCGCCCGCGGATCCTGAAACAGCTGACGACGCTGCGACCGATCATCGATCAATACGTCGATGTGATTGGTGAAGACTTCACGTACTCGGCAGACCTCAGCCAGTGGCAACCGGACTTGGCCATTGTGCTCGGCGGTGACGGCTCGATTCTTCGCGCCGCCAAACAAATGGGGGCTCATCAGGTCCCCGTCCTGGGCGTCAACCTGGGAAAACTGGGATTCCTGGCTGACGTTCACCCCGACGACCTCAGCCAAGCGCTGCAGAGCTTTGTGGACGGTGAGTATCACGTGACCGATCACTTGATGATCAAATGCCAGGTCTTTGCAGCCGACAAACTTATCGAAGAACAGCTGGGACTGAACGAAGTTGCGATTCTGGGCGGGCCGCCGTTTACGATCCAGCAGATCGACTTGATGATCGATGGGCAATTGGCCACGTCTTATCTGTGCGATGGCTTGATCGTGAGCACACCGATCGGCTCGACGGCCCATAACTTGTCCGCCGGTGGTCCCATTTTGCGCAAAAATCTGCAAGCGATCGTGATCTCTCCCATCTCTCCGCACACGCTCACGGTGCGGCCAGTCGTAGACACGGCTGATCGAATCTACGAGATCATTGTCTCTCGCCCTAACGAATCAACCTGCGTGGTACTCGACGGTCAGACGTTGTCGGAGCTCACGACCGAGCATCGTGTTCGAATCGAACGCGCAGATTCGGTATTTCGATTGGTGCGGGTCGAGGGTAACAGTTATTACCAAACGCTCCGGGAAAAACTGGGTTGGGGTGGCCGTTTTGATCAAGCCAAGAAATAGTTTCGGTGTTGTTTTCTTCGCAATCGTTGCCGGGTTGTCAATTTTTGGCCCCCAGGCCACGTACGGCCAAGGGTCGGACCAATCGCTGG
>CAZJEK010000205.1:224-7058 GCA_964545005.1 uncultured Pirellulaceae bacterium | reverse complement strand
GATGATCCGTTCATCCTGGTTTTAGGCACCGCTCAAGATGCTGGCTATCCACAGGCTGGCTGTCTAAAACCATGCTGCCAGCCCGCCTGGAAACATCCTGAACAACAACGGTTCCCGACTTCTCTCGCGATCGTCGACCCGCAATCCGACCAACGGTTTTTGTTGGACTGCTCATGGCAGTTGCCGGGGCAATTGAACCTGCTACAGCAACACGCGCCGCGCGAAGATTCGCCCGGAATCGACGGAATCGTGCTGACTCATGGACACATCGGACACTACACCGGATTGATGCACCTGGGACGTGAAGTCATCGGAGCCGACAGTGTACCCGTGTTTGCGATGCCGAGAATGAATCGTTTTCTGCGGACCAATGGGCCGTGGAGCCTGCTGGTCGAGCTGAAGAATATTCGGTTGCATGGAATGAAAGCAGAAACGCCTGTTGCGTTGAATCAACGGATCACTGTCGAACCGATCACTGTGCCGCATCGCGGTGAGTTTACCGAAACGGTCGGATTGATTGTGACCCTGCCGGTCGCCAGCAACGAGGAACATTCGGTTCGCAGAGTGTTGTTTTTACCGGACATCGATAAATGGGATCGCTGGGAGCGACGCATCGAAGATGTGTTACAGACCGTCGACATCGCATTTCTGGATGCGACTTTTTTTCAGAATGGTGAGATCCCGGGACGAGACATGTCGCAGATTCCGCATCCCTTTATCGAAGAGAGCATCTTGCGATTTCAAGGATTGGCGGCAAACCAGCGGGACAAGATTCACTTTATCCATTTGAATCACACCAACCCCGCGTTGGATCATTCCAGCCCAGCGGCGGAGACGATCCGCAAAGCCGGCATGCATCTGGCAGAGCAGGGCCAGCGGTACTGAATGATACTGGCAAGCCCGCGAACCACGGTAACGCCGCACGAAAAGCGTGTCAGTGGCTACGTTGCTGGCGGATTACCTCTTACGCTACCGACGCACGACCGGTTCGTCGTCGCGAGTCCGAATCTGTGCCTTCGAGGTTGTGGTCGACTTGGTATCCTGGGACTTGGTGTTTACCGATTGCTGATCGGTTAGCAACTCTTCGACCATTTTCGCGATATAGGTCAACGAGCTATCGGGGCCTTCAAACCCCTGCGCCTTTTCATCCCACTCGATCTGCTTTTTGACGGGGCGACCTTGCTGCAGGTCAAACACGACATAACCGTCTGTCATTTTCTGCATGATCGTCGACTTAACCTTTTCGCTGATATTGGGCGTCAGCAACTCGGTGCGAAACTTGATGTAGGCGTTTTGACCGCTGACTTTGACCAGTTCGTAGACCAGGCGAGCTTTCACTTTCCGACTCCGTCCATCTTCATCGTTGGCAGAAAAAATGGTGGGCACGGCCCAGCGATGGCCAATACTGATCGATTCCTGCGGCAAGGGGATGGTTACTCCGCCTACTCCAAGGGCGGATTCCTTGATACTCGATTTTCGATCAACGATCTCACCTTTCGGCGAAATGGTTAAAACGGATAAAGGCTTGCCAATATACTCGACTGTGCCTTCGTACATTTCCGGGACCTCAGCCTCGGCGTCTTTGCTGTCATAGGAAATCGGATCTTCGTCCCCAATTTGCTCCCAACCGACAAACGAATCCCAGGTAATCACAAAAGTCATATTTCCCCGTGAATCTACATTGGAAACTTTCCAGGTCTTGATCGATTCCATCCGAGAGGACAAATCTTCGGTGAACCCAGCCATCTGAGTCTTCGTCGACGCGCTGTGCGTTATTTTCAAACGAACCGTCTCACCCTGTTTCAACTTGTACCGCAAGTCATACTTCTGCTGTTGTTGTAAATGCTTGGCCGCGGCAGCGACTTGATCAGCAACCGCTTTGTCGTCAGGCGATGACGTGCCGGTCTGCCCGTTGACGGTCTGGCAGGCCAGCAATACCAACAGGGTCAACAGCGTGATCATGTTACGGCAACTCATTGAAAAAACTCCCAACTTGAAGTTTGCTTGGATCATCTGGGCTGCAACGATTCAGGAAGACTGGGCGCGGAGACAGGGCAGCCACGCGGATGATACGTAAAAACGGACAATGGAAGCAAGAGGAATCACTACCGGGCGTTGAAAGCCAAAAAGATGGCTAACCGGCCGCTGGGGTGAATACGAGTGTCCATTACAATGACGGTTGATCTTGCCTGCGCCTGTTTGCCATTGCTCGTTGATGATTACTCGCATTCCACGCCCGATAAACCATTGGCTGATTGCGATCGCGGGATTAATAATGGCACTTTTGCTTGGCCTCCCGGACGCGGCCGATCGCTGGGTGCTGTTGCGTACGCTTGGCTTGGGGCTGGGTGCCTGCTTGATCGCGATTCCATTGGGAATCTTGATCTGGTGGATCACTCGGCATCGCGGCCTGTTGTCAGCCAGCCTGGCGGGTGTTTGTTTTGCGTTGGTATTGCTGCCAATGGTGGTTCACGTCAGCAGCTGGGATGCCGCGTTTGGAAAGCTGGGTTGGTTATCAGCGGTTCAGGGCCAGGTCCTGACGCCATTGATTCCGGCGGCCTTGGCCGCGATCTGGATTCATGGCATTGCTGCAGCACCGCAGGTTGCCATCCTGTTAATGATTGCCTCCCGCTACACCAGTTCTTCATTGGAAGAGCAAGCTCAGCTGGAAACCAATCGCTGGCAAGTCTTCTGGCGGATCACCTTACCTCGATTCAGGCCATTGCTGATTGCTGCCGCCATCTGGATCATCCTGACCTGTGCTCGAGAAATCGCGGTCACCGACCTGTACCAGATTGGAACCCTGGCCGAACAAGTCTATTTAGGCTATTCACTGACAAACGGCTCGATCCTGGGGAACTGGAGTGCTGAACAACTGACCTCTGCCGACAGTTTGAAATCCTGGCTGACCGGATTGACGATCTTGTGTTGTACGTTGCTGTCGATCGCTTTGTTTTTTCGGCTGATGGATGCTGATCTGGAAACAGCCCAGCGCCGCAACAGCAGCTTGCCGGTGTTAACATGGAACAGCCGACTGGCGGCCGTTTTGCTGCTGTTGATTCTGGCCGGCGTTCCCATTGCCAACGTGCTGGTGCGAGCCAGCTTTCACGTCATTCCTGTCTCCGGCGTGCCAACTCAAAGTTATTCTTGGCAGCAACTATGGGGTTCAATCGGTCGGTCCTGGAACGATTACTCGGATGAGTTCACTTGGTCGGCGTTGATTGCCGCAACGTCGGCGACGACCATCGTGACGATTTCATTTTTGGGCGGTGTCATTGCCTGGCGATCGACAGCGATGCGATTGGCGATGGCGATCGGATTGGCCGTTTGCCTGGCGCTTCCTGGACCAGTCATCGGTACCATGCTGGCCCGCTGGTTTGCGTCCATCGACTGGAATTGGATCAACTGGTTAACCGACTACACGATTTTTGGCCCCGTCATTGCCAACCTGATTTTCTGCTGGCCGATCGGTGGTATCCTGATCTGGTTTCTCCTCAAACGTACGCCCAGTGAGCAGCTGGAAAGTGCCCGCCTGGAGAATGTTTCGCTGTGGCAAATGGCTTGGCAATTCGGCGTCCTGGTCAATCGCCTGGCGTTAGCTGGTACCTGGCTACTCCTGTTCGCATTCTGCTTCGGCGAACTTTCGGCGTCGCAAATGGTGCGTCCGGCTGGCATGGACACCGTTCCGCGCAAAATGCTTGGCGACCTGCATGCCGGAGTCAATGAACTGACCGCCGGCATCACAATCATCATTGCCAGTGGCTGTGTCCTGGTTTCTCTTGTCGGCTGGGCATTAATCTGGTTGAATCTGAAAACCCGGCAGCAACAATAAACCGTGGGGCGGAACTTCCGAACTGAGGAACCAAATGCGTTTTCCAGCGATCTTGATCTTATCCAGCCTGCTAACAGCGTTCACATTCGGCACCGCTCAGGCCGATGAATTGACCCTTGAAATCAACGGAGTCACTTATCAGCTTCGCGGCGATATCCTGATTGAAGCTCAAGATAACAGCCTGTATTTCCAACAAGACAACGGCAAAATCTGGTTTGTCCAACCGGACGAAATCAAACAGAGAATCGACGTTGAAGAACCTTGCCCCCCCGCGGACAAGGAAACGATTGCTGAGCAACTGCTGGCTGAGTTGCCCGAAGGCTTTCGCATTTACGAAACCAGACATTTCGTGATCGCTTATCAAAACGAATTGGCCTATGCGAAGTGGATCGGCGGGTTGTACGAATCCAAGCTGTACCGCGGATTCGAGACCTTCTTCGACCGGCGAAAAGATTTTGAATTGTCAGAACCTGCTTTCCCGCTGGTCGCCATTATTTTCGGCAACAAAACGGCCTATCAGCGTTACATGGATCGAGAGCTGGGACCGGGGCAGAACATGGTTGCCTATTACAACGTCCAGACAAATCGAATTTCCATGTACGACTTGACCGCAGACCAACGATCCGCCGGACAGGAGCTGAACGACCGCAACATCAATCAGATTTTGCAGAATCCGGCAGCGGTGATGATGGTGGCCACAATCATTCATGAAGCGACCCACCAATTAATCTTCAATCGCGGCGTGCAGACCCGATTTGCCGATTGCCCCCTGTGGGTCAACGAAGGGATCGCGATGTACTTCGAAGCTCCCAACAAGCAAAGTCGCCGGGGTTGGCAAAAACCAGGCATGATCTTTGACCAGCGGCTGTTCCGATTCCTGGATTACCTCAAACGCCGACCTGCCGATTCATTGATTACGCTGATCCAGGACAATGATCGGTTGCAGGACTCGGAACGGTTGCTTGACGCTTACGCTGAAGCCTGGGCGTTGAATCATTTTCTGTTTACCAGGAAATCCGACGGGTACATTGCTTATCTGGAACATCTCTCACAGCAACAACCATTGATCGAAGTTTCAGCGGACCAACGAGTCGCTGACTTTCGCAAGTTTTTCGGCGACGACCTGGATCAGCTGGACGCCGAATTTGTGAAGTACATGCTACAGCTGCGACGGTGAATCTGGCCCATGGGGTTCAGCATACTCGACCCGGAAGGGCGACCCGGGGGCGGCTTTTCTCGCTGGAAAAACGCTAGCGGAGAGGCTGACATTTTTTGTCCAGCTGAACTGGTTGACGTTGAGGTTGAATTATCGATTGATTCGTTTGCTCCAAAACGCATCGTGTTGATCATGTTAATCTTGTCCATCCTGTCCCTTTTTTCGGAACCTACTCACAATGGACAGCGTGCACAAGATTCACCAACAAGTTTGACAGGATGTTCAGGATCAACAGGATTGACGAGATGCTTCCTGGTAACAGATCCCTGAGTCTAAGAGTCGGGTAAACGAAAAAACGATCGCGAAGCGAAAGACCACACTGTGCAACTTCTAAACTGGCGCGTCGGGCTTGGTTTGGGGAGAATCCATAGTCCATCTGCCGTACATGCGTGCTCGCTGCCCGCAGGGCAATCAAGGGAGTGATCCTACCTGTTTACGAGCACATCCGAAAACCAGTTCAGTGGCTGCTTCGGTCGGATTACTTTTTGTCACGTCCAAAATAGAATCCCAGTTGGTCGCGTAGCTCGGCAGGCAATAGCGGTAGATCAGCTCGCGGGATCAGGAATGTCGACAGGCGCACCAAGTCGATATAAACTCGGTTTTGCCGAGTCGTCGCGCTCAGGTAATCGTGCCCGGCAGAACCACCGGTCCCGATCTTGGAACCAATCATTCGCCGCACCATCGTGGCATGACGCTGCCGCCAGGTCGTAAACCCCTCGTCGATATCGCCCAACAACGTCAGGTAGCGAAATGGCGAGTACAACATCGGTTCGTCGCGATACAGGTGGATGAACAAGGCGGCGAGAAATCCTTGATGAGAAAAACGAAATTCATCGTTTTCCCTTAACTTGTCAAATTGCGATTCGTCCAGCACCGAACGAAACCGCTGCCGCGTATTCTCCAGGTCGGCTAGTTGAAATTCTTTCTCGCGATCGTTCAGCGTCGCGTTATTGCGAATGATCTGCTGATCCGAATCCAACATTCGATCGACCGCATCACCGTACGCTTTCCAAAATTCGAAATCACCAAACTCCAAAAATGGCATCCGAGCCAACCAACGATCGGTTAAATCCAACAGCGACGGCTGTTGTTCCAGTTCATCCAATTGTTGCCGGTGCTGGTCGGTCAATCGGGTATGAAAAAATTCGCGATCCGGCTTGATCCGCTTATTACGGCTCAATCCCATCAGGATTTCAATCTGTTTGAATTGAATACTCTGGAAACCGGAAGCGGGCACCAACAAGTCACGAAACTCCAGAAAGTCCATGGGCGTCATGGTTTCGATGACATCAATCTGCTGAACCAGCACACGTTGGATCGTTTTGATCCGGGCCAGCCAGTGAATCACCGTCCCCATCTTCCGTTCTTCTACCGTCGGATCATCAAACACGTCGATGATCGAATTCAGCTCAAACACAATTTGCTTGAACCACAACTCGTAAGCCTGGTGCGTGATGATGAACAGCATTTCGTCATGAGCCAGTTGCCCATGCCGTTCGCTTTCCAGATCCTGTGCGTCGAGAATCTGATCCAGTTTCAAGTAATCGCCGTAATAAATACCGGAATTCATGATGGGCGTCAAAGGGTTTAAGTTCAAGTCAGCCGGTCATGATACGTCCCGCCGCTGCCCGGCGGTAGTAGCTTAACACCAGGGCCGGATGGAAGAGCCAAGGACGGCAACGCAGACCCCACCGGGCTTGCCCCGGTCGGTGAATTGACCAGCGAGCTAGACAATTGAAAAGCTCAAAATCCAAAACCCCACCCGGGCTTGCCCCGGTGGTGAAAT
>CAZJEK010000205.1:0-214 GCA_964545005.1 uncultured Pirellulaceae bacterium | reverse complement strand
GCTGTTAGTCGCTGCTACCACTGGGGCAAGCCCAGTGAAGTGCTCACGGCATGCAAAGGCTGTGGACAAATGGGTTTTATATTGGAACCATCGGCCCATACAGCATGAATGTAGTTCGAACATCAAAGTAGTTCTGGAGCGCATCGTTCCCCCTAAACCACTGGGGCGACCGTGTTTTCCAGATCCACAGCAGGCAACTGTTCCTTGATCAGCC
>CAZJEK010000204.1:0-10591 GCA_964545005.1 uncultured Pirellulaceae bacterium | reverse complement strand
GGAATTGCTGACGGTCAAAAGCGACGATGTCGAGGGTCGCACCAAGATTTACGAATCGATGGTCAAAGGTGAAAACACCTTGGAAGCAGGCACTCCCGCCAGTTTCGACGTGTTGACCAACGAGATTCGCGGCCTGGCGCTGAACATGCAACTGGAGAAGCGGCGCGGTTAACCTGTCGCGGCGATGATTGAGCCAACCGCGGGGAGCGATTCTGCTGCCCGCGTGATTTGGCTGCCGACCGATCACGCGGCCGGAAAACCTTTCCCAACAAACGATTGATTCACAACTGATAAAAGGAGCAGGTGACATACATGGCAACTGCCGATTCCACCTACGATCGCGTCAACGATTATGCTTCGGTCAAAATCTCTCTGGCTCGCCCACACGACATTCGCAGCTGGTCGATGGGCGAAGTCAAAAAACCGGAAACGATCAACTATCGAACCTATCGTCCCGAAAAAGACGGTTTGTTCTGTGAGCGAATTTTTGGTCCTGAAAAGGACTGGGAGTGTGCGTGCGGCAAGTACCGCGGCATGAAGTACAAAGGCATGATCTGTGACCGCTGTGGGGTCAAGGTCACGCACTCGCGCGTTCGCCGTAAACGGATGGGTCACATCGAATTGGCCGCCCCCGTCGTTCACATCTGGTTCTTCAAAGCCATGCCCAGCCGATTGGGTAACCTGTTGGCGATGAAAACCAGCAACCTGGAAAAAGTCATTTACTTCCAGGATTACGTGGTCACCGATCCTGGCGACACCACGCTGGAAAAACAGCAACTGTTGACCGAAGAAGAATACCGTGCCGCTCGCGCCGAATTCGGTGAAGGCAGCTTCAAGGCTGGCATGGGCGCCGAAGCCATCCGTGACCTGTTGGGGGACCTGGACCTGGTCTCGCTGTCGGAAGAACTGCGTACCGACCTGGCCGAAACTGGCTCCAAGCAGAAACGAAAAGACCTCACCAACCGTCTGAAAATTGTCGAAGCGATTCGCGACAGCGACAACAAGCCCGAGTGGATGGTGCTGGACGTGATCCCGGTCATTCCTCCAGACCTGCGTCCGTTGGTCCTGCTCGATTCGGGCAACTTTGCGACCTCCGACTTGAACGACCTGTACCGTCGGATCATCAACCGCAACAACCGGTTGCGCAAACTGGTCGACTTGAATGCCCCCGAGGTCATCATCCGCAACGAGAAACGGATGTTGCAGCAATCGGTTGACGCGCTGTTTGACAACAACCGCTGCAAACGCCCCGTACTCGGTTCCAGCAATCGACCCTTGAAATCGTTGACCGACATGATCAAAGGTAAGCAGGGTCGTTTCCGCGAAAACCTGCTGGGGAAACGCGTCGACTATTCGGCTCGTTCGGTGATTGTGGTTGGTCCACGACTGAAGTTGCACCAGTGCGGTCTGCCCAAGAAAATCGCCCTGGAATTGTTCCAGCCGTTCATCATCCGCAAATTGAAAGAGCTTGGTCACGCCGACACGATCAAAAGTGCCAAGAAGATGCTGGAGCGGAAGGACGAAGAGGTCTGGGATATCCTTGAGCAGGTGATTCAAAACCACCCGGTGATGCTCAACCGGGCCCCGACGTTGCACCGGATGGGGATCCAGGCCTTCGAGCCGACCTTGGTCGAAGGCAACGCGATCCACTTGCACCCGCTGGTCTGCAAAGGCTTCAACGCTGACTTCGACGGCGACCAGATGGCCGTCCACTTGCCGCTGTCGATCGAAGCCCAAGTCGAAGCACATACCTTGATGCTGTCGACCAACAACATTTTTGCACCGTCCAACGGTAAGCCGATCATGAGTCCGTCGCAGGACACGGTGATGGGTTGCAACTATGTTTCGTTGATGCTGCCCAACCAGAAGGGCGAAGGCATGATCTTCGCCTCGCCGGATGAAGCCGACACGGCGTATTCAATGGGTGTGATCAGCCTGCACGCGCACATCAAGGTCCGGATCCCCGAGACCCGATTTGTTCGCAGTCACCCCAACAGCGATCGCGTCCCTGGCTCGATCATTGAAACTTCCTACGGCCGGGTCATGTTCAACATGATGCTGCCCGAGGGAATGGACTTCTACAACTATCCGCTGAAAAGCGGTGACTTGGCGGTCGTGATTTCCGACTGCTACCAGACGCTGGGACGACGCAGGACGATTAACCTGCTGGACGACATGAACCAGCTGGGGTTCCGCGAGAGTACTCGCAGCGGTTTGTCGTTTGCCACCGACGACCTGGTGACGCCGGATTCGAAAGAGAAAATCGTTTCGGCGGCTGAAAAAGAGGTTCTGAAACTTCGCAAGCACTACGAACGTGGTGTGATCACCGAAAAAGAACGTTATCAGCGTGTGCTGGAATCTTGGACTCACGCTCGTGAGCAGATTACCAACGAAATGATGGCGGCGATGGAAGTCGACTATCGTGGTGGCATGGGTTACGTCAACCCGGTGTACCTGATGGCCGACTCCGGTGCTCGTGGTGGTAAAGAACAGATTCGACAGCTGGCTGGGATGCGTGGTCTGATGGCCAAGCCAACCGGTGAGATTATCGAAACGCCAATTAAGGCTAACTTCCGCGAAGGACTGTCGGTACTGGAGTACTTCTCCTCGACTCACGGTGCTCGAAAAGGTCTGGCCGATACGGCATTGAAAACCGCTGACTCGGGTTACCTGACTCGAAAGCTGGCCGACGTTGCACAAAACGTCGTGATCACGATGGAGGACTGCGGCACCGTTCGTGGGATTACCAAAGGTAAAGTCGCTCGCGGTGAAAATGTTGAAGTTTCCCTGTCGGCTGCGATCACCGGTCGTGTCTCTCGTCAGAACATCGTTAACCCGGTGACGGACGAGGTGATTGTCGAAGAAAACCAGATGATCACGCCTGAGATCACCAAGAAAATTGAAGCCATGGGACTGGAGAAAATCCAGGTCCGTAGCCCAATGACCTGTGAAGCTCCGCTGGGAGTCTGTCGTCGTTGTTACGGCATGGACATGTCCACCGGTGACCTGGTCGAAGAAGGCATGGCAGTCGGAATCATCGCGGCACAAAGTATCGGTGAGCCCGGTACTCAGCTGACGATGCGGACCTTCCACATCGGTGGTGTGGCCGGCGGTGACATTGAAGAAAACGAAAAACGTTGTCGCAAAGGCGGAAAGATTGCGTACGTTCGCATGAAGCACGCCACCAACGACAAAGGGGAAGCGGTTGTTCTGAACCGGAACAGCGAAATCCACATTCTCGATGCCCGTGATCGTGAACTGGAAAAACACACCGTACCGCAAGGTTCGGTGCTGCAGGTCGCTGAAGGTGAAGAAGTCAAACCCGACACCAGCCTGTGTACCTGGAACCCACACATCACGCCGATTATCGCTGAGGTGCCTGGTAAGGTTCGCTTCGAAGACATCATCGAAGGCGAAACCATGCAATCTCAGGAAGAGGCCAGTGGTACCGTTCGTCGCCGAATCATCGATTCGAAAAAGGATATGCATCCTCAAATCGTGATCGAAGACGAAAACGGAAAACCGCTGGATGTGTACTACCTGCCTGAAAAATCGACCATCATCGTCAACGAAGGGGTCACCATCAGTGCGGGTACAACCGTCGCCGAAGCGGAACGATCAACATCGGGTATTTCCGACATCACTGGCGGTCTGCCTCGAGTCACCGAGATCTTTGAAGCTCGGAAACCAAAGGATCCGGCGATCCTGGCCGAAATCGACGGCGTCGTCGAAATCATGCCCGACAAGAAACGTGGCAAGTTGCCGATGATTGTCCGCAACGAAAGTGGACTGGAAGTCGAACACCTGGTGCCACCCGGAAAAACCTTGCGAGTTCGCAAAGGTGACGAAGTCGTTGCCGGTGATCAACTGGTCGATGGACCGCTGGTACCGCACGATATCCTGCGAGTCTCGGGTGAAGAGGAAGTCCAGAACTACCTCTGCAACGAGATCCAACAGGTTTATCGAAGTCAGCGAGTGGAGATCAACGACAAGCACATCGAGATCATTATCGCTCGGATGCTGCGGAAAGTAAAAATCGATACCGCCGGGGACACGCACATGTTGCCCGGTTTGATCTGCGACCGATTCGACTTCCAACAGGTCAACGAAGAGCTGACCAAGTGCGTCAAAATTTCCAAGCCCGGCGACAGCGACTTTACCAAGGGACAGATTGTGCCCAAGGCCGTGTTTGAAGAAACCAACGCCAAGATTGAAACCATGGGCGGTACTCCGGCCAAGTCGACCAAGCCTCGACCGGCCAAGTGCAGCACCCAGTTGTTGGGAATTACCAAAGCTGCGGTTCAAAGCTCCAGCTTCATCTCGGCTGCCAGCTTCCAGGAAACCACCAAGGTGCTGACCGAAGCATCGTTGGCGGGCAAAGTCGACAACCTGGTTGGTTTGAAGGAAAACGTGATCCTGGGGCACCTGATCCCAGCCGGTACCGGGTTCCGCACCTTCCAGGAATCAGAAGTCCAGTACAACCTGGAAGCCATGCGAGCAACTTCCGAAGCTCCCGCCCAGACGCTGGAAGATTCGTTCCCGTTGCTGAGCGAATCACCCAACGCTGGTGCAGACACTGGGCAAGGGGGCGGTGATGCGTTCACTTCCGCGATGGCTGCTCAGGACGTGACGCCCAACAGTTTGGCAGAACCGGCAACCAGCGAGACGTCGACGGCAACCGAAACTGAACGCCAACCAGCCGTTGACGGCGATGACCTGACCAAGATCGAAGGCATCGGCCCAGCGATCGCAGGGCACCTCCGCAGTGCAGGAATCACTTCCTATAACGAATTGGCCGGAACCAAGCCGACTCGGATTCGTGAGATTCTGGATCAAGCCGGTGGGTTTGGCGGACACGACCCCAGCACCTGGCCCGATCAGGCTCAACTGGCGGCAGTCGGCGCCTGGGATCAGCTGAAGGAATGGCAGGATCAATTGGACGGTGGCCGTGTGGTCGATGGCGGCGACGCGGGAGCTGAATCCGGAGCGACGGCAGCGGTCGATGCCGAACCCGATGACTTGACCAAAATCGAAGGCATCGGGCCCAGGATTGCTGAGCACCTGAACTTGAACCATATCAAGACCTATGCCCAGCTGGCTGAAATGGACCCCAAGAAAGTCCACGAGATTCTGGTTTACGGCGGTTTCGCTGCTCACGATCCGGCGACCTGGCCTGAGCAAGCCAAACTGGCTGCTGCTGGCAACTGGGATCAGCTGAGCCAATGGCAGGATGAACTCGATGGTGGCAAAATCGTCGCCTCGGATGACCTGACCAAAATCGAAGGGATCGGCCCCAAGGTAGCTGAGCTGTTGGATTCCAACGGGATTTCGACTTATCGTCAGCTGGCCAGTACGCCACCGGAAAAGATTTCCGAAATCTTGACCGCAGCTGGTGGGATAATGGCTAACATGGACCCCGGCACCTGGTCGGATCAGGCTCAATTGGCCGCCGACGGCGAGTGGGAAAAACTGCAGCAATGGCAGGACGAACTCGACGGAGGAGTGGCCTAGATAGCAAGTAGCTTGGCCGATCCGGCCGTGACAACGGCACTGTTCGGGGCTCTGGCCCCGACAGGTCTTCCTCTCGGGCCAATGGCCCAAGTTACGAGCCAATTCATTTGCCCTTCGCTTCCCGATTTTTCAGCCCGAAATTCCTTTTGCGGTTGACATTTCGGCTAAAACTACTAATTTTACGAGCTTCCACGGTCCGATGTGACTAGGAACTTGAATCATCGCTGAACCATCAGCAAAACGCGGACAACAGAATGCCAACGATTAATCAGCTGCTTCGTAAGCGGCGAAAGAAAAAACGGAAATTCACCAAGTCACCGGTACTTGAGCAATGCCCACAAAAACAGGGGGTTTGCCTGCAGGTCCGGACGATGACCCCGAAAAAGCCTAACTCGGCGTTGCGGAAAATCACCCGTGTCCGCCTGAGCAATGGTAAGGAAGTCACCGTTTACATCCCTGGTGAAGGGCACAACCTGCAGGAACACTCGATCGTGCTGGTTCGCGGCGGTCGTGTTCGTGACCTGCCGGGCGTTCGCTACCAGGTTGTTCGCGGAGCCCAGGATACGCTGGGTGTCGAAAACCGCAAACAGTCTCGCAGCCGTTACGGCGCCAAGAAGTAACCCTCCATTCAATCTCCCGTTCCGAAGACAAGCGGACGCTAACGGTTATAAAGAAATCCCATGGGAAGAATTACTGCCAGTCGAACTCAGCTGAAACCAGATCCGAAATTTGATTCGATCCTGGCCAGCAAGTTTATCAACTGTTTGATGTGGGACGGCAAGAAGACCGTCGCCCAAGCTGTATTTTACGATGCTCTGGATGTGATCAAGGAACGCGTGGCTGACGCTGAACCGATCGATGTCTTCGAAGCGGCTGTCGAAAACGTCAAGCCACACATCGAAGTTCGCTCCAAGCGTGTTGGTGGTGCTTCCTACCAGGTCCCGATGCAGGTCAGCCGCGCTCGTCAGCAATCGCTGGCAATTCGCTGGATCCTGGATGCGGTTCGCGACAAAAAAGGCCGGCCGACTCACCTGCGTTTGGCTGATGAACTGGTCGCTGCCTACAACCGCGAAGGCACCGCGATGACCAAACGTGAAAACACCCACCGGATGGCCGAAGCGAACAAGGCATTTGCTCACTTCGCCTGGTAAACCGAACCATCCGCAAACCGCTTTGTCCTTCAAGGCGGTTTTTTTATGCGCTGAATTGGACAACAATCAGACTCCCTTCAACACCGTTCCTTACGCCCCGGTTCTCCCATGTCCGCCCGTAAACTTCAAAATCTGCGAAACATCGGAATCATCGCCCACATCGATGCCGGCAAAACGACGGTCACCGAGCGGATGCTGTTTCTCAGCGGCGCCAAACACCAGGTTGGCAAAGTCGATAGCGGTAATACGGAAACCGACGACGACGAAGAAGAACAAAACCGCGGGATCACGATTTACTCGGCCTGCGTCACGTTCGACTGGAAAGACGTGCATATCAACTTGCTCGACACCCCCGGTCACGTCGATTTTACAGCCGAAGTCGAACGCAGCCTCAGGGTGCTCGACGGAGCCGTTGTCGTCTTCAGCGCCCGCGAAGGTGTGGAAGCCCAAAGTGAAACCGTCTGGCGGCAAGCGAATCGATACAAGGTTCCCCGGATCGCGTTCATCAACAAGTTGGACCGTGAGGGTGCCAGTTTCGACCGCGTGATGCAGGAAATTGAAACTCGCTTGGGAGCCAAACCAGTTGCCTTGCAGATGCCGGTAGGCTTGGGACCGGCGCACGTTGACGATCCGTTTCGTGGCGTCGTCGACTTGATCAAGATGCGGTTCTATACCTATGAAGACGAAGGCAAGACTCAGAAAGAGGGTCCGATTCCCGACGAGCTCGCCGACGAAGCAACCCTGGCTCGAGAGCAGCTGCTCGAAACGCTGTACGATTACAGCGATGAGATGGCGGAACTGGCGTTTGAAGGCAAGAAAATCAGCAATGAACTGATTCGTGACGTTGTTCGCCAAGCTACGCTGGACATGAAAATTCAACCCGTCGTGTGCGGTTCGGCCCTGCATGGGATGGGGGTCCAGGGCGTGCTCGACAGTGTCAAGTATTACCTGCCCAGTCCGTTGGATCGGCCACCGGTGGTGGGGACCAACCCCCGCAAGCACGACGAGGAAGAATCTCGCAAGCCGGACCCTAACGAACCATTTTGCGGATTGGTATTCAAAATTCTGCCCGCCAAAACGGGTGACTTGTATTGGATCCGCATTTATTCCGGCACCCTCGAAGGCAACTCGCGGGTTTATTGCCCGTCGAAGGACAAAAAGGAGAACGCCGCTCAGCTTTGGCAGATCCGGGCGACCAAAAAAGACCGCGACGGCCAGCTGGAAATGGCCAACTGTGGTGAGATTGTCGGCGTCATTGGCCCCCGCTTCGCAGTCACCGGCGATACGCTGTGCGATCAGAAAGCACCGATTCTGCTGGAATCCATTGAGTTCCCGGAGACGGTGATCGAAATGGCGATCGAACCCGAATCGACGGCCGATCGCAACAAATTGGCTGAAGTCTTGGAATTGCTCAAACGGCAGGACCCCACCTTCCGTGCCCAGGAGAACGAAGAAACAGGCCAGACGTTGATTGCCGGCATGGGTGAATTACACCTGGAAGTGATCAAGAATCGCTTGTTGCGCGATTTCAATTTGAATGTCAAAGTCCACAAACCGCGCGTCTCCTATCGCGAGACGATCAGCAAAGCTGTCGAGGTGACGGGGGAATGCCACCGACTGGTCAACGGCCAGCAACTGTTTGCGAAGCTGAAACTCAAGATGGAGCCGGATGAAAAAGTCGAATCCGGTGTGGCGATTCGCAGCCGCTTACCTGTCGACTCGATGCCGATGGAAATGGTGCAGTCCGTCAAGGATGAAATCAAAGCTCGCGGTGAAGGCGGTGGACCGATTGGAAGTTTCCCGCTGACCAAGATCCGCGTCACCTTGTTGGATGCCGAAGCCAACGAAGAGTCGACGCCGATGGCATTTTCGATCGCCGCCGGCGAAGCGTTCGAAGATGCGTTGCGTAAAGCTGTGCCGGTGTTGCTGGAGCCAATCATGAAGTTGACGATCACGACGCCGGAGGAATACTATGGCGACTTCGTCAGCGATCTGGCCCAGCGACGGGCGCAAATTGTCAGCACCGACACGGAACTGGAAACCACCAAAATCGTGGCCCATGCACCGCTGGCCGAGTTGTTTGGCTATTCCAGTGCAATGCGTTCCTTGTCGCAGGGCAGGGCAGGGACCTCGATGGAACCCTTGGAATACGCCCCCGCACCAGCTTCGGTCGCCGATGGATTTGCGATTTAGGGTTGTTCCAAGCTCGCCACCTTTTCTTTTCGCGAGATTTTGTAGCATGGCCGATTCGGCCGTGAACACAATGGGAAACTCGATGTTGAGCGAACGCCCTGCAGACGCGGGCCATGGCGCCAATGGCCCAAGCTTGTCCAGTTTGACTGGTTAGCGCTCAGGTTGAGTTGTCGGTTGACTCGTTGTCTGCAAAAGGCATATTGTTAATCATGTTCATCTTGTCCATCCTGTCCTTTTTTCGGACCCGTTCCCGGCATGGACAGCGTACGCTAGTTTAGCCCGGGAGTTTGACAGGATGTTCAGGATCAACAGATTGACGAGATGCTCCCAGGTAAGTCGATCCCTGAGACTACGAATCGGGTGATCGATAGAACTTTCGCGGAGAGGCTGACATGCTTTGGCGATCAAGAAATCTTGGAAATCGATCATTCATCCAACGCGAAGAGCTAACTGGTCGAAAAGAGGAGGAGCCGGAGCTCCCTCAAATTGCTGCAAGCTCCCCACTCTCTGCGCCTCTGCGGTTTTTTCGTTAGGATTCTGGTTTGAGTTTGCTTTCGATACGGTAAATTTCATACCTATGACATTCAAAGATTTCCAAACTGGTATTGCCTCGCTGGCGGTTCTCTTGGTCTGCGGATATTCGGTCGGGGCGATGGGACAGGAACCGATGCCACCCCAACAGCAAACCGAAGAACGCGAGATCCAAATCGCCATGGCTCAGATCATGTGCATTGATGGTGATCGCGATGGAAATCTGAAGCGTATCGAATATGCGGCGCAACAAGCCAATCAGCAAGGAGCCGACATCGTCTGTTTCCCTGAAATGGCGTTACGCGGCTGGGTCAATCCGGTCGCCCATCAATCAGCCAGCCCGATCCCTGGAACGGACTCCGACGCCTTGTGTGAATTGGCCAAACAGCATGGAATCTACTTGTCGATTGGGTTGGCAGAAAAAGTCGATCAGCAACTTTTCGATGCCGCGATTTTGATCGATGACCAGGGTGAAATCGTGCTGAAACATCGCAAGATCAATGTTCTCACCGAACTGATGACGCCACCCTATACCGCCGGAGACCAGGTGGCGACGGTTGCCACCAAGTTTGGCAAACTTGGTTTGCTGATCTGTGCCGATACGTTCGACGCTCCGACACTGGCAAAAATGGCGAAACAGAAACCAACGCTACTGTTGGTGCCTTACGGTTGGGCCAATCGAGCCGATGCCTGGCCGAAGCATGGTGAAAGCCTGAAGCAGACCGTCAGCCATGCCGCGAAAACAATTGGTTGCCCGGTCGTAGGCACCAACCTCGTTGGTGCCATCTCACAGGGTCCCTGGCAAGGGATGATTTATGGCGGTCAGAGTTACGTATGCTTGCCCGACGGATCGGTTGTTGCTCAGGGGATCGACCGAGACGTGCAGATTAAATTGGTTAAGATCACATTGCCGCCCCAGTAGCCGAACGGGTTATCGTGATGAGTGCTAACGCCGCCACAGCAGAACGATCCCATTGGCGATCGCCAACGTGATCGCGACCAGCATCGAGATCATCGCGATCAGAGTGCACAGGTGTGTCGAAACCATGTGCGTAGTGATTTCGGGCCCCGGTAAAGAGGTTGATTCAGGAAACCAGTCTTCCGATAAAAACGTTAGCTGAGCTTGGCTTCCGACCACGGAAAAATCACCAAGGTAACCAACCACTGCCAGCCCAATCACCCACACAACGATCACGCAAAACGAA
>CAZJEK010000203.1:9657-10622 GCA_964545005.1 uncultured Pirellulaceae bacterium | reverse complement strand
CAATCGTTCGTTGAATTCATTAATCAGGATTTTGACAAAGTCGGCACGTTGGTCAGTCGGAACCTGTTTGTCTTTCAGCGGTTTTCCTAGCCATTTTTGATCGCGGGGAAGTGCATAATCATAGCCATGGCACAAAACCTGCAGCCGAGGGAAGTTGGTCTCGAGTTTTTCAAACAGTCCGTCGTACAGTGAACCGATCTGATCGAGAAATAGATCCCATTGAGTATGATTAAGTCTTTCCCCGACAGGCGTGCTTGGAGGTCGAGTAATGACAAACTCTCGCAGCCGCCCTCCGCCGAGCATGTCGTTGCCGCCGCCGCTGATCAAAAACACATCGGCATTCTCGTCGCGAATGATCTCAAGATATTCTTCGCGCTGAACCATGTTGCCCAATAGGTCTCCGGCGGCACCCAAGGAGTACAGCTGGTATTCCCGATCTTCGATCAATGAATCAATGACATCATCTAAACGGATCGGATACTGAAACCAGCTGTCACCTTCGCTGACGACGACCGGCCGCCGAACACCGGACAGGTTTTTGTCAAGTTGATATTGAACATACCGATAGTTGCGGGCCCAGGCGTTGGCAAACGAAAGTGCTGCATCCGACTCAGCAACCAGTTGATCGACAGCGACTTCGCTGGAGTTGAATCGGACAGGAGCAGCCAGCGGCAGTTGAGGGGACTCGTCCGCCAGTTCAAAACAGGACTCGAGCTCCTTGAGAGAGTCGAGGTCGTTGTTCAGACGAGCTTGTCCGATCTTCTGCGCGAGTTCATTGAGAGTAAGCTTCTGCGACATGGTCAGACCATCGACCAGTGTTATCTTGTTGGCGAGCGGCCCTTTATTCAACTTGCCGCAGCGGATGAAAAAAATAGGGCCGGCAATCAGGTTCCGCTTCGTGACGACTTGGCACAGGGCCTGAATTCGTGGATTGCAGATCTGCTCGAAGAAAGGCAAAAAGCGGG
>CAZJEK010000203.1:0-9647 GCA_964545005.1 uncultured Pirellulaceae bacterium | reverse complement strand
GGAGATGTATCTAACGAGGCCCTGGCTGAGATTCCGTTGTTCACTGTCCCGGACAAGTTGATCAAGATTTTGAACCGGGATCTGAAACACGCCGGGATCCCGAAAGTTGACCATCGAGGCTATTCGGTCGATGTCCACGCGCTGCGGCATTCCTTTGGGACGATGCTTTCCAACTCGGGAGTCGAGCCCAGAATTGCTCAGAAGGCGATGCGGCACTCAACGCTTGATATGACGATGAACGTCTACACGGACCCGAACCTGTTGGACGTGCATCAGGCCGTCAACGCGATGCCGACGTTTACCCTGCCCTGCACCGAAACACTGAAGTCACCAGACAATGGAGAATCAGAACTGGTGAGTGTGGTGAATGTGGTGAGTCAAAATCCTGAGTCAGAAAATTTGGAAGCCAATTTACCGGAAGGTGTTGATGGAGCTTCCGGGTTGGTGTCCCCCAAAGTGTCCCCACAAATGCGCCCTAATGAGTCGATTCCAGACAATCTAGGTGGATTGGGCGAAGGTGGGCAGCGAGGCCCGGAAACAGAAAAACCCCGCGAAATACAGGATTTCGCGGGGTTTGATCAGTGGGCGCTGAGGGACTCGAACCCCCGACCCTCTCGGTGTAAACGAGATGCTCTAGCCAACTGAGCTAAGCGCCCGTGAGCTGACAGATTATTCCGTCAGCTTGCTTTTTGTCAATCGGCGTTTCCCGCCGATTTCCTCACATTTTTACAGCTTTTCTCAAAACTGGCCGGTCGCCGGAGCCGTTTCCGCCCAAACCGAGATGGACCGACGATTGCTATCGCACCGCTCAGTCGACTCCAAACTTGAGCCGAACTGCAATAGGCACAGTGCTCGTTAGCCGGGTTGCTACACCAATTCTACTTGTCTTCCGGGGGATCAATCCCGTCGATCAAGCCAGCTTCGACCATGTCGTTGTAGGTCATCTTCTGGACTTTGGCGAACGCTTTTTCAAACGCCGGCAACATCACTTTCTCTTCGTATTCCTTTTTCTCAGCCCCCGACTTGCTCTTGAAGGTCTCACTCAAGTTTTCAATCCCCATCACTTTGGAGTAAATCTGGCCAAAGCTGTTGCGGACTTCTTTCTTTTCCTTGGGAACGTGACAGGCATTGCAATTGACTTTCATGTTGGGGTACTTGGAAGCCAGGTACTTCTTGAACACGCTGTGGGCTTCGGCTTGCGGGGCAAACAGTGAAACGCAGACAGCAATCATCAGCAATGAGAACAACGATTTAATTCGAACCACGGTTGTCAGCTCCTCTTTCCTGTAATCGGTTAAATGACCTAGTTTTATCCCCAGCTTCGCCACACTCTCAGGTGTCACCAAGCCGTTGCGAGACCCCAACATTATAGCATACCGAAAATGGTCCAGCAGCGATCACGTCGAACGTGGGGCGGGTTACAGAATTAGACAACCATCTGCAGGGATCATGAAGCGGAATCCGAGTGCGTTTCCTGAACTTCCTCGGTAAGGCCCCCGTCAAAGCTCTTGCCGGGCTGATCTCCACCATTGGCTGCCGGAGCCGCAGGGATCACCCCCGATTCGTGGAGTTCCAGCAATTCTTCGGTTTCCTTGTCCAGCAACGAATCTTCGATGTTTGCAGTCACCTTCAATACGCGATTGACAATTTCGTGGTGGGAGAGGTCTTCCTGGCCGGAACCAACGATTTCCACCCGACCGAACAATCGGCCGTCGGCAATCAACGGCAGCTGGACGTGCCATTCATGATTGGATCCCCGTGGCAAATCCTTCCTCCGCTGCGTGGCGTGAAAGGACTCGTGCATCCAGGGCGCGTTCAAGTCCAAAGTCAATTCCAACAATTGATGTTCGTCAGCAAAAGTCGCCAGCTGGTTCCAGGTCTGCTGCCAGTCCCGGCTGCCTTGCACGTGCACTGCACTTTGGTCAACGACGGTAGGGTTGTCACTGCGAATGTCAAACAGTGATCGGGCCAGGCCACGTGCTTTTCGTGTCACCAATTGAAACTCGGCGACGCCGAAAATACGGCAGGCAAGCATCACGGCAATCACGACGGCAATCGAGGCGAGCGCGATTTCGCTTTGCTGATAAATCAGACTCAACACGCCACCGGTAGCGGTCGTCATGCATAACATGGCAACCCACAGCAAACTGGTTCTGGGGCTGTATCCATGCTTCATCAGCGAATGGTGCAGGTGGCCACGATCAACGGCGAAGATGCTGCGACCCGTCATTCGGCGGCGAATGATTGCCGCAGCGGTGTCAATGAAAGGAATCGCCAGCAGCGCCAGTGGCGCAAAAAAGGCAAATGCCGAGGTCTGTTTGAAGGTGCAACGAATCGCCAGCGCGCTGAGTACGAAACCGATCAGCATGCTGCCCGTGTCACCGAGGTAAACTTTGGCGGGAGGAAAGTTATACCGTAGAAAACCAATCAGACTGCCGGCCACGCAAATCGCTACGATCGCATTGATCATCTGGTCCAGGTAAACCGCCATCAGGCACAGCGACAAACTCATGACGATGCCGATCGTCGCAGCGATGCCATCGGCGCCGTCAAGCAAGTTGACCGAGTTGATTGCGGCCAAAACCCAGGCATAAACAAACAACACCGAGAACACGTCAAATTTGATCGTGAATCCCGCTACTGTGATTTCATCAAAGTGATAGCCGAAAATAATCAACACGGTCGTGGCAACGAATTGACCGAAGAGTTTTTGCCGCCCACGAATTCCGAACCGATCGTCCAGCAATCCGACGACCAACAGAATCGAACTGCCGATTGCCAACCCGCCCAGTTCCCATTGATCGGCAGGACGAAGAATCAAAACCCGGCGAACAAAATCGATGGGAATCCAGCCCAAAAGAGTCGGAGTCAATTTTTCTATGAAGAATGATTGATACGTGTACCCGAAATAGATCGCAGCCGGTGCGACCAGCATGACAACGACGTAAGTTGCCAGTCCTCCGACCAATGGTGTGGCATTGGTATGAAGCTTGCGTTTGTCATCAGGCAGATCGACCAGCCCCACTGTTCGCGCAAGTTTGGCAAACGCTGGCACTGCAATCAGGGCCGCAACCAGGGATGCGAAAAATGCAATGATGACGACGATCATCGACTAACTACAAAGATAGAATCTGTGGGCTGGCGCGAATCAAACGCGGTGGGCGGAGATATCGGCGAAGTTTGAACGGCGGACGTTGATTGAGTCTACGCCGAAACGACCTGTCTAGTTTAGTTGGTTATCGGATTTCGTGATAGATTTCGGGAGGTACGGCACCGCGAATTGCCAGCAATGTTGGTGTCTTGGTGTCGATGCCCCAAAACCCAACCCAGGGCGTGCAGTGCTACTACAATCCGAAATAACGGAACATGCCGACGCTATCGGAGCGTATCGTCGAGCTGACCAGAGGCCGAAGTGAAACAGGGTGTTACCTGCCCTCTCGCTCCCGATCACGAATGGAGCGCTTGACCTCACGTAGAAACTGCTGGTAATTTCGATTCGCGCGGCCATGAGTATCGATGTACTCTGCGTCATCCAATGCTTTTTCCAATTCGCCGAGCTCGCGATATAGTTTGGCTCGCTTGAATCTCGTGTTGCGATCGGACGGTTGCGACAGCAGTGCGCTGGAGTACAGGTCAATGGCTTCTTCACGGTTGCCCTGAATCTGGCGAATGTCACCCAGCAAGATAACATGCTCCTGGATCCGCTGCTCGGCATTGACGATCAATTCAGCGGCCCGATTCAGGATTTCGGACTGCTGCTGTGAGCGAGCCGGGAAAAATTCAGACGCCATTGCGAACAACATCGTAGGATCATCTGGGATAACCTGTTCAACGATATACGTCGGGTCTTCCGGCTCGATGGACCGATTGGTTCGAGCGGTCAGCAACTCCAGCACTCGCCGAAATCGTCCAGGCTCCAACTCCAGCAACTTGCGTAAATGAGGCGCTGCAAGTTCCGGTTCGTTGGACTCCAGGTAATAGATTCCTGCCACCAAACGGAAATTGGGGTTGGCTGGTGCGAGTTCGATTGCGCGTTCCATGCTGGCATGACCGGCTTCAGTTGGGCCGACAACCGCGCTGACTTGGGCGAGTCGCAAATGAACTACGGGCTGTAGCGGAGACAGGTTGCGCGATTGAGCCAGCAGCTGTTGGGCGCGGGGCAGGTTCTCCCGTATCGCCTCCTGGCGCCGAAAACTCACGGCGCCGTATTTCCGGTCCGCCGAGAGTGCGTGAATTTCATCATGCATGGCCTGCAAATCGGTGGCATCCCAAACCAGTTCCAGCGATTTGCCCTCGAGGTTGTCGATGCCAAGCTGGCTTTGGACCGTCTGCAGTCTTGCCAATCGTCCACGGTGAATCCACAGTGCTGCCAGATGGTTCAAGCCATCCGGCGATGGAGTTGCCAACACTCGTGGCATCAAATCGGCCAGTCGATCTTCGGTTTCCTTGGCTGGCATCGAGTCCGGGTTTAAGCCATTTTCGCGAGGGCGGAGCAAAGCCTCGATGCCCGCCCGCTGGTGCAAATCCAGCGCGACAATGCACGTGCCGCCGAACAGAATCAACACGGCAATCTGGATGGCGTAGTTTGGGAGCTGAAACTGGATCCAGGTTTTTTCCTTGAGCCGATCGCCAAGTGATTGAGCATGATAGGAAACAAAACCAAATAGGACCGCCACGGCAAACATGTTGGAAGGAGCGTACAACCCGAAATCAAAAAAGGAAGCGGTCATCTGGGAGAAGATCAGGAACATCCCCATGGTTCCAATCGCAATCGTGGTCGGTGAGCTTCCGCGGTTTAGCGTAAACCGGGCACACAAATAAGCCAGCGTCCAGGCGGACAGGAACAGCAGCAGACCAGGCCATCCGGCTTCGATCAGGGACTGGTAATAGTTGTTTTCAGCATAGTGAAAAACAACCGACTCCGGGTCGCTGCGATACAGTCGATGCACGCCTTGATAGGAGCCAAGCCCAGCGCCCAATGGGCCGAAGTCGCTGGTCGCTGGCCAAGTACTTTGCCAGTGTTGCATCCGAACATCCGAATCGGACGTATTGACCAGGTCAACTCGTTCGAACCGTTCCATCAATTGATCACCAAAACTGAGCCAGCCGGTTAGCAACGCGATGATGGCGATCAGTGGAACGAAAATGAAGGTTGCATTTTTGGGCTTCCTGGCCATGCCATACAGCATGATTGTGGCTGCCCCGCCAATCAGCAGCGCCAGCACACCGCCGCGCGAAAGGGAGGCGATCACGCCGGAGGTGAGCAAGACGATCAACAGCAATAAGGCTACCTTTTTGGCAGTTAATTCGGCTATGAATTCGATCAAGTGATAATTGATCTGTCGCCAGAACGGAATCTCCTTGCTGATCAAATTCTGGGGTCCTGTGTTCTTTCGCTCGGCCATCAAAATGGGCAGTAATCCGATCGCGCAAGCCAGGCAAATCAGCAGATAGCCGGCAGCGTTGTTGCGATTGACGAAGGGCCCATATAGTTGACGGGTGACTTCGATTTCGACCGGCCAGAAAATGTTGTTCTCACCCGTCAATCGTTGCACGATTCCGTAAAACGAAATCACGGCACCATTGAGTGACATGGTGGTTAACAGCAACACGATGTCACGGCGGCTGCGAAAAAAACGACAGCCCAACAGCAGTGCTCCAATCGCGATTACCAGCAAACGGATTTGTCGCCATGTTCCGTCAGGATCGACCGAAATACTGGCGCTGGCCTCCCCCCGTTCCGTAAATCGATCGAAGATATCAATCTGCCGCTCCAACAGCAGGTTGGCGATTGGTTCAGGTAGTCCGAACAGTTGAACGAAACCGATCAGCAATCCGGCGGCGACTGGAAAAAACAGGTACGGGAAGACTTGCGTTTTGCGATTGTTCATGGCGGTTTCGAACCACCAGAACGCCAGGCCAGCCAACAATGACAGTGCCAGCCAGCGTTGGGCCCAGTATTCGTACGCTCCAAACGCCCAGGGAGCCCAGACCAGGGCAAGCAACAGGATGATTCGGCCCGGCCAGGAAAACATGTCTCCGAGGGAAGTCTGTTTGCCCGGGTCCGACCCGCCTCCCAAATCCTCACGTTTCGGTTTCGCCTGACCACGGGCAAACGTCGCCTGTAAGGTCAAATTGGATTTCGATGGTGTGTCGGGCGAGTCAGTCATGAAGTCAATGCGGGATGGCCAGCAATGCCTTTGGGGCCGTTGCTGAACTGGCTTTAACGAGTTGAAGTGAGTGCTTGGCGACTTGCATTTCAATGGATCGCACTGAATCCGAAAGTCATCCTGTCAGGCAGACACGAGTGAGAAATCGCCAACCAGGAAGTGTTGGTCCGTGGTCGCCTGGTGCGGCAAGTATCTAGTGGTTTGTCACGAATGATTTTTAGGGTTGGCAAAACGGTTGAGCCTGCAATTTCCGAAATCGGTTGATTCGCCAACCCTGACACTGAACCGTGACAGACCACTAGTCTATAATCACCCGTCCAATTGTTCGAGTAGCTGTTGAACAGTTTCCTCGAGCCGTTGTTGGCCGCCAAATGTCATTCCCAGCGATTTGAGTTTGCTGGCGTCGATTTGATGCCTGGGAACCATCGGTTCTCCCAAAATCTCGGAGCCACTGCCAGATTGTTGCTGAGCCACCCGCGCTACGTCGTACTCAGAAATGTAACGATCGTAACAGGCAAAGGACTGGCCCTTGATGGAGTTTTCGTCGGCGGTCAGCAGCAGGTGAATGGCTTTGGCGACATCTTCGACATGAACCTCTTTTCCGCCTCGACTGCAAACCACCGGTCTGCCTTGGGCAACGTCCGCGATCAGGTCATACCATTTCGAATGTTGGATCGGGTTCCGCACGCCATAAACGCCCGTGGGTCGCAATGCACAAATTGGAACACTGTTGCCCAGTCCATAGCTGTGTACGAACTTTTCCAAGGCCGCTTTGTGAGCACCGTAATGCGATTTAGGCCATAGCGGATGGGCTTCGTCAAGTTTTCGATCGTCCAGGATGACGTCGTGGACCGCACAAGTTGAAACAAAAACAAACCGGGAAAGTTTGCGCCGCACGGCATTTTCCATTAACTCCAGCGTTCCCAGCATGTTGATTCGGGCGTACTCCAGCAGGCTTTGGGGAGCCGCCTGGAACGACGCCTGGTCACGATAAACAGCCGCATGAACCACCGCTTGGCAGCCGTCCAGAAGTGTATCACTGGAAAGCCGGTTCAAGTCTCCCGGGATCCAGTCGACTTCGGGAAAAATCTCGGGAGCTGAATCTGAGCGATACCAGGCGCGGACACGATGCCCTTCGCCCAGCAGGACTTCCAGCAGCTTTTGTCCGATAAACCCCGTGCCGCCGGTAACTGCGATGTCCATTTAGTCGCCTGAATAATTGTGGCTGAAGCCACCTGTCGATTTTGTGTACAGCACGATGATAGTGCCTACGGCCAACAAGCTCCACGGCATCCAGTCGGCGGGCTGAAAATCGCGAGGTGGCTTGAGACGTTTTGTCGCAGTTGAAGGAGTCTGAAATCCGGCCGATTGAAATCCAGCCTGCCCGAAGCCACCGGTTGGGGCACTGTAGGGCGACGCCGAAAAACGGGATGGCCCATAGGCAGAGGCGTTGGCCTGAAACGGAGACCTGCTGAAATTCAGGTTTTGATTGGATTCCGCTGCGTCGGCGACGTCTTGTTGGGCTTTGTCCAGCAAATTTAAAGCCTTGTTGGCGACACTCCCCAAGCGTCCTTCCTGGGTTACGAAAAATCGGTCGACGACCAGGCATTGCAGCCCCAGAATGACAAATACGACGCCGGTTGCGAAGAAAAATGCGCGCCACATGGCAGTTTCCGATTACGAAATGTGGGGTTTAGCGTTCCTTCGCCTAACTTAATACGTCCCTGTCAGCTAGTTTCGACCAGTCGTCAGCGACCTCCGCACGTTAGTTTTTTGGGGACCAAAATCGATACCTTCATTACTGTTGTTAAAAATACTCGCAGACGATTGAACGATTTCGAGCTACACTTTTGGGTGACTGCAAACTGCGACAGGCGATGGAGATTATTTTTACAAACTTCTGACAGGCCGGTTGCCGCCGAAATTCGAGGCTGTAAGCTGTTCGTTTCGGCTAGGCGGCACGAGGAACTAAAACGACCAGAGGATTATGCAGATCGCCAAAAAACCTATGGCAGATAGCCCCAAGCCAATCAAGTCCGCGCAACGTCATATCCTGATCGTCGATGACGACTTTGATATGACCGACACCCTGAAGACAGCACTCGACAGCGCTGGTTTTGAAACCACTGTTGCCGCCGACGGTAACGTCGGTCTGGCCGTTGCCGAGACGCGAAAACCTGATCTGATTATTCTGGATATCATGATGCCCCGCCGGAGCGGTTTTCTCGTCCTTGAGAGGCTGCGGCAGGAATTGGAAGAACCGATTCCCGTGATCATGGTGACAGGTAATTTCGGTGAACGACACCGCGCTTATGCGGAAATGCTGGGCGTCGCCGCTTACTTCTACAAACCTGTCAAATTCCAGGTGCTGTTGCAGAAGATCGAAGAATTACTGGGCGGCGAGGAACATGCCGACGATTGATGAACTGGGCTTTGAACCGGAATCCTGCGTCCCCGGACAGGGATGGCATTGTTCCCATTTTTTTTACCAGTTCGATCGCGCTGCGTTGGCGTCGTTGCCGGCCAGTGCTATCGAAGCCGGCCGGGACCAGTTTTGCGAGGTGCTAAATGTAGCTCAGTCGGAAACACTACGCCGACTGCAACTGGGAATCGTCGCCGGACATAAAGCTGATTTTTCGTTGATGCTGATGGATCCAGATCCGATTCAAGTCGAGTCCGTTCATCAACAGCTACTCGCATCGGCGCTGGGGCCGGCAATGGCACCGGTCTACTCGTACGTTTCGTTTTCGGAAATTTCCGAGTACGCCCTCAGTACTGAACAGTACGCCGAACGACTGAAACGAGCCGGTGAAGACCCCGCCGGTTCGGCGTTTGAGAAAAAAGTGGCTGCCTATTCGCAACGCGAAGCGAAAATGAATTTTCAGCGGCTGACACCGGAGTTTCCCGATTGGCCGGTCAGTTGCTTTTACCCAATGAACAAATGGCGATTGCCGGGAGCCAATTGGTTTAGCCTGCCGGCCTCGGAGCGACAACGATTGATGTCAGAACACGCACGCAGCGGCATCAAGTTCGCTGGCAAAGTGACTCAGTTGATTACCGTGGGCATCGGGTTGGATGATTGGGAGTGGGGCGTCACGCTGTGGGCGACCAACCCGATGTACTTGAAAGACATCGTCTACCAGATGCGATTCGACGAAGCGAGCGCCAAATATGGTGAGTTCGGTTCGTTCTATACCAGCTATCGGGCGACTCCCGAACAGGTTTTGCAACTCTGCTGTATTTAGTGCACCAAAGTTTGTAGCGTGGTCGATTCGGCCGTGATCTCAACGGACTGCTGAAAGTTTGGGCGACGCCCTACTGCTGGGGCAATGTCCCCAGCTACTTCGCCGAACGTTTCCAGCGGTTTTGGTAGCCACCGACATCTCAAACTTCCGGCGTCAACCAGTTTGGTCCGGGGCTAACCCGGATATTGCACGGGAAAATTTTCAAGTCATATAGCGCGAAAGCCTTGGACAC
>CAZJEK010000202.1:0-10656 GCA_964545005.1 uncultured Pirellulaceae bacterium | reverse complement strand
ATTGACGAGATGCTTCCTGGTGCTGGATCCCTAAGACTACGAATCGGGCGAATGAACAAACTCTCGCGGAGCGAAAGGCGACAATCCGCAACATCTAAAAGCAGGCGGCCCCGGACGCGTATTCCATTCAACCGGTGCGACGCATTCGAGCCCAACAGTAGCAACAGTTGGCGGGATCCGGAAAAACCCGATTCGTGGCTATTCCAGGCCGGTTGTGTTTTTGATCGTGTTCTTTCGCCGATTCACTCTCTGGAGTTCGCCGATTTGGCTCCGCGATTGATGGCTGCTTGCGCTGAAGCGCCAATGCAATTTTAGAAGTTGCACTATCGCATTTTTTGCTTGGGAATGGAATCCCGACGCGTGAGCGAGGGCTACACAATGCGTGTTTTCCCTCGCTTGCGCGTCGGGTTTCCAAAAGAGTGCAACTTCTAAAGATGCAATCCCGCCGTACCAACGACCGGGAATTGACGTTCCAAATTGTTGCCATTCATGGAAGCCCGAATCCGTGTTGAAGCCCCATTTCATTTTTTTAAATTCGCTCCCGGTGGCCAGCCTGTTGCTCGGCTGCCTGGCTACCCAGTTGTCTGCTGCAAGCTGGCAAGTTGACGATTTTGGACTGCTTTCGCAGCCTAGCTCTCGACGCGTAGCAATGCTTCCAGTTCCTCGGAGCTCACCACAGCCAGTTCAGCAAGATCTGGCGACGCGGTCTCCGCTGGACCCACCGTTGGATTCCAAGCGATTGACGACCAACTTGAAATCGTTTGGCGTTCCATTCAAGATCAACGCCAATCAGCAAGCGTTCATCGAAGTACAGCTTTACCTGTCCCGCGATCAAGGAAAAACCTGGTCCTTCCATAGTCGCCAGACAACCGATCAAGAAGAATTTCGGTTCGACGCCGATGCCGACGGTGAGTATTGGTTCGCATTGAAAACCTTGAATCGTGATCGTCAGTTGCTGCCCTCCGGTGATCCTCAGCCTCAACTGAAGATCGTCGTCGATAGTGTGAAACCGGAATTGGATTTTCGAGTTCAGACGGACAACGCAGGGCGTGTCGTCTGCCGTTGGCGAGCCAGCGATTCGTCGCTGATGCCGCGCTCATTGAAGATTTTCTACCAGCCGATCACGGCAACCGGATCGCTAAAACCGTGGTTGAAAGTTCCCGTCCAGTTGGCCGGTCAGGTCCGCAACGGGGTCTATTCGGATCAGATTGGATTCTGGCCAGAAACGGATGAGGCGACGGTCAACGTGGCCGTGGAAATCCAGGACGCAGCTGGGAATGCGACCCGCGTCGACCGGCGCGTCAACTTGCCCCCGACAGCTTGGCGCAGCCGCAATCAGGCGACAGCCCGGCCGCAGCCGTATGCGACGCGACGCCCCACCTTTGGCGAAAGCGGAGCGTCCGCTGTGAATCAACCGGATTGGGCGCAACCGGGCTGGCAACCCAGTTCCAATCGCCAAGACGATTCTGGTCAAATCGCTCAGGCAAAACTCCCGTCTCCGTTTGCTGAAAGGCACCAGCCTGAAAAGCCGGACAATGTTGTTTGCGAAAACGGCGTTTGTCGGATTATCGGTGATGGAAACGGGACGTTCGACAGCTCCAGCAAACGGTTTACTCCCAATGCTGACGCGCGCCCGACGTCCAATTCTCCCCGGCCACAGACCGCCCGGCAAACTCAACCAGTGCGGTCGGCCCAGGTCGGGCAGTTGCCATTGAACTTTGTTGGCTCACCGGAAGAATACGCCGATCCACCGATACCTCCGGAATTGCTGCCGTCCACCCAGGTTGCTCAACGACAGTGGCCAATTGAACAACCCGGTTCGGTGGCCTGGGAGAGCGAGGGCCAGTCGTGGCTGCCTCGTCAACAAACCGTCAGCGCGACCACGCGGCGGATCGACCCCAGTATCACTCCGACTCGATCAACGGCGGCTCCCAGCAGCCCCACGACGTTCGTTCCCTCCAATCCGCCGACCACACGTGTCGAAGGTGACCAGGTGATCAGCGAATCGACGACGCGGTCGCCGCGTAATCAGTTTCGAGGCGGTGTCGCGACGGTGGGTGATCTGCCTGCTCCGGAACTGTTGCCCCAGGCCAGTGCCGCTGAGTCTGCCCAACGAGCCCCAATTAATTCGCCAGCCGAAACGCAATTGCCCACTAGCGGAAAATCTGCGTTTCAGGAAAACGACCGCGGTACGCTGCAGCGATTGCCAAATGAAACAACTGATGGGTCCGAAGAGAACTCCGTATTTTCAGGAGCCGGATTTCGACGTCCAGGCAGTCAACCCAAACAACCAGCCAGCGTTGTCGAACCGAACAGTGATCAGCCGTTGCGCGAAACTCGGGCGCCCATTCGAATGATTAGCAGCAAGCGTTTCCGCTTGAACTATGGGATCGACTCAATTGACCCATCCGGTGTCGGCCGCGTCGTATTGTGGGTCACACGCGATGACGGCAATACCTGGAATCAGTGGGGCACCGATCCAGACAACCAAAGTCCGTTTCCGGTCGAAGTTGAGGAACAGGGACGATTCGGATTTCGAATTGTGGTTCACTCCAAAGATGGTCTGACCGGTCAGGGGCCAGCTAGCGGCGACGATGCCGATATCTGGATCCACGTCGACACCCAAGCACCGCTGACAAGAATTACGGCGGTGCCATACGGACGGGGCGCAGAAATTGGCAAGTTGGTGATCAATTATTCGGTCGCCGATGATTACCTGTCGCTGCGCCCGATCACCCTGGCCTGGTCTCCGACTCAGGAAGGCCCCTGGAATGTTATTGAAGCCGGTGTGCGAAATGAGGGACGTTACGTCTGGGACGTTGACCGGGAACTTCCCGATGAAATCTATTTGAAAATTGAGGCATCGGACCGCGCGGGCAATGTGGGGCTGCACGTGCTGTCGCGACCGATTGACGTGTCTGGTCTGGTTCCCCGCGGGCGAATCCATGGCGTGACGCCTGTCGGCAAGTAGTGCTTTACCTCACCAGCATGCTCGCCATTTGGCAGCGTGGCTTGGTAGAATACCAGCTGGCCAGGTAACTCAATTACGGCGTGTGTGATGTATGTCCGACAATCCCTTTCAACCGCCGACGAAAACATCCGAGCCCGTTAAAGCGATTGGAAACAATGGCTCGTACCTGGGACTGGGGATCGTCAATCAGATCCAGGTGATCGCGATCCTGATGATCGTGCAAGGCGTGTTGTTGCTGATCATGTCGGGAATCTTCTTCATTTACGCGTTTGGCATCACGGCGATGATTCGCAGCTTGCCGCCCCAGCAAGGCCCGGAATTTCCCCAGGAAGCGTTGTTCTGGATTCAGGTGGTCGGATCATTGGGCGGTGGATTCATCTTGCTGCTGTCTCTGATGCATTTGCTGTCAGGATACTGGGGACTTCAGTTGAAGGGACGACTGTTCGGGATAACGACATTGATCCTGGGGCTCACGACAGCGCTGACCTTGTACTGTGCTCCGACTGCGATTGGATTGGCTGTTTATGGCTTGATTATTTATACCCACCACGCTGCCAGACGCGCGTTTGAGCTTCGCAACGACGGGCTGTCTCGGCAAGCTGTGATCAGCCAATTCAACTAGCGGTCGAAAAGTAGTAGTACACCGTCAGTACCAGTCCTACGAGAACTGCGCCGACGTAAGGCGCAGGCTTCCAGGGGGTCAAATCCACCGCTTTGGCATCTTCCTGAACATACGGTTTGTCGCGTTGCATGCCGGCAATGCCCAAGGCGAGTTGCAGAATTACCAGGAACAGAAAAACCAAACCCATGTAATGGAATCCGGAACCGAACCAGGCAGTGACCCAATTCCAGGTTTCACCATCGATTTCAAAAGAATTGAAAAATGTTCCCAGTACCATCAATCCCAAGCCGGTCAGCAATGTAATCATGGCGGAACGGCCGTCAACTTTCTTATGAAACAGTCCCACCATGATGATTGCCAGCAAGGGAATAAAGTAGACGCCGTTGAGTCCCTGGAAGAAGTCGAAGACGCCATCGCGCCCGTGAAAGATCAATGGAGCAGCAATGACGGCAAACACGCCGACGATGAAGCTGCACAATTGCCCTGAGAGCACCACTTCCCGGGTTGATGCAGTTGGGCGGAGAAAGCGTTTATAGACATCCAGTGAAAACAAGGTTGCCGCAGAATTCAACACCGAGTTGAACGTTGACAGAATCGAGCCCACCACGACGGCAGCAAAGAATCCCAGCATCCAATCGGGTAGCACGCGAGCGACGAGGGCTCCGTAGGCTCGCTTGTTAACAACATCGCCCTCGACGGTGACGGCTTCGATCATCGCCGGATCTTTGGCACCGAAAACCAGATAGGCGGCGATGATTCCCGGCAGGACCAGAATCAGCGGCGCCAGGATCTTGAACAAGGCTGCCAGCAGAACACCTTTTTGACCTTCCGCCAGATTCTTGGCACCGAATGTGCGTTGAATGATCTGCTGGTTGGTGCACCAGTAGAAAAAGTTCAACAGCAGCACACCGGTGAATAGTGTCGGCCAATGAGTCTTTTCATCGGCAGCGCCCAACGACACGAAGGCATCGGGATCTGCCTGTTTGATTTTGTCGAACGCCGCTGTGAATCCGCCTTCTGTATCGGCGATCAATGACAACGACAAATAGCTGATCGTTAGCCCGCCGACCAGCAAGCCAGCGCCGTTGAAAGTGTCCGAAACGGCAATCGCCCGCAAACCACCAAAGATTGCATAGGCACCACCGATGACGGCAATCAACACGATCACGCCCCAGATCGTTTGATACTCGGGAAAACCGAACATCTCTTCCAGGTTTAGCATGCCATTGAGCCCCGTGGCGCCCAGGTACAACACGAACGGCAGCAGGATCAACATGTAGGCGACGATAAAGATCACTGCGGTCAGCGTCCGCACGCCCGAACCATACCGGGCTTCCAGGAACTGCGGAATCGTGGCGATGCCGGATTTCAAATAGCGGGGCAGGAAAAACAGCGCCAGCACAACCAACGAGCAGCCCGCCACGACTTCCCAACACATGACCGACAGGCCATCGGCAAACGCGCCCGCATTCAAACCGATTAACTGTTCGGTTGACAGGTTGGTCAGGAGCAGCGAACCGGCAATGAAGATGCCGGTCAAACTGCGGCCAGCCAGAAAATAACCTTCGTCGGTGCTGACGTCCGAATGCCGCGTGAACCACCAGGTTAGAGCCGCGACCAGTCCGGTGAAAAAGATAAACGTCGCCAGGGTCAGCGTCATGCCGTTACTCGGATAAAAAGGTGGGTTAACTCCCGTTAGTTTAGTGGAATCGGGAATAGCCGCGACTTCAATCCTCACGCAGGCTGGCTTGAATTTCCCTTCATCGTGATTCTGATGGCCAGCAACCGGCAAGGCTCAGCCAACGGATGTCGCCCGTCGCTGGCTCCCTGATTGAGCTTGTGCATGGTGCAGTCACTGTCTTTCGGGACATCGTCGCTTTTGGCTCCGTAAATGTTCTTTCGGTCGCCTGTTTGGTAGTCTCGGCGATCGACCACCAGGGAACATCTCGTCAATCTTGTTGATCCTGAATATCCTGTCAAACTTTTTGGTGAATCCTGGGTAAGCTTCCAATCTGAGCAAGAGGCCCAAAACAGGACAGGATGGACAAGATGAACATGATCAACAAGTTGCGTTCTGGAGAAAACGAGTCAAGTCGACAATTCAACCTGAGCGTCAACCAGTCCAGCTGGACAAAAAATATTCACCTCTCCGCGGATGTTCCAACATTGACCATCGCCCGCCGGGCTTGGACTCAAAACGTTGCTGATTGCCAAACCCTAAAATTCCCAGACCGTGCGGTACTTGCCGCAGAAGTCGATGTATTCGAAGAACGCCAGATAGAATGGATCGATGCCTAACGTTGCGCTGTCTCCGATGACAATCAGTTTTCGTTTGGCGCGCGTTAGCGCCACGTTCATGCGGCGACGGTCGGCCAGAAAACCAATTTCATTGCGGTCGTTACTGCGGACCAGCGAAATCACAACGACTTCTTTTTCTCGTCCCTGGAACCCATCCACGGTGTCGATCTCCAACCCCACGCCAGTAAATTGATCCCGCAACAAGCGGACTTGCGCGGCATACGGGGCGATCACGGCGATGTCCCGATATTCAACTCCGGCAGCATGCAGTTGGTCGACCAGCTCCAAGACCAGTCTGGCTTCCTGAGGATTCCGTTTACTCAGCCCTTCCGGTTCCAGTTCCTCTTCCCAACCAGCGCCGGCCGAATCGATAAACGTGATGATCTCACGAGTTAATTCGCTGGATTCAATTTGTGGGAAGTCAGCCAGGGTATGTTGGGCGACTGATTCGTGGGCCAACAGTTGATTGTCGTAAAACTGGTCGGACGAAAACCCCATGATGTCACGATGCATCCGATACTGGACATTCAACAGGCGAGTCACGTTATCGCCCCAGATGCCGATTTGCCGTTCCATCAGGCTCACCGAAAATCCTTGTGCGGCGGCTTCGGCGGAGAGTACCGTCGGCGGCAGTTGTTGGTGATCGCCAGCGAGCACGACCTTGTCAGATCGCAACAGCGGTACCCAACACCCGGGCTCGGTACTTTGGCAGGCTTCATCGATCACGGTCAAATCAAAACTGCGGTCGCCCAGTAGATCTTCGTTAAATGTTGTCGTAGCGCAAATGATGTCGGCCGTATCGAGTACCGCTTGGACTGCATGGCGCTCCACTGCCCGGGCGTTGGACAGCAACGCCTTGGCCTCGCGCCTTAAATCCCGTTTTTGATCACGGGTCCGCTTGGCCCGAGTCCATTTATCGGCCTGACGAAACAGGGCGTCTGCTTCCTGACGCATCTCTTTCACGATCGCGGTGCTCTCGTGAGACTCAACCAGCGCGTCCAGCGAATGCGAACGCAAGTCTTCGGTTACCCGGGCTGGATGACCGATGCGCACGACACGTTGCCGAAACCCGATCAAACGTTCCAGCAGGTTGTCGACCGCGGTGTTGGAAGGAGCACAGGCCAGCACGCGATCACCGCGGGCCACCGCCTGGACAATTAATTCAACGACCGTCGTTGTTTTTCCGGTGCCAGGTGGGCCGTGAATGATGGCCAGATCATCGGCCGCCAAGGCAAACTGAACGGCCTCCTGCTGAGACGGATTCAACGGCGAGGCGAATTCCAATTCGTGGAAAGT
This sequence comes from uncultured Pirellulaceae bacterium, assembly GCA_964545005.1. Lineage (GTDB taxonomy): Bacteria > Planctomycetota > Planctomycetia > Pirellulales > Pirellulaceae > Mariniblastus. The sequence continues at coordinate 3,469 of CAZJEK010000202.1, read as the reverse complement.
ATGCGAAAACTCGGGCGGCTGCTGGCCCATCAAGATGTCGCGCAATTGCCCTAATCGCCCACCAGCTTCACGGGCTTCGTTGATGGCGGCCAATTGCCGTTGCCGCGTGACCTCATCGGCGGTCAGGTCGATTCGAAACGCGTCGGCTTCGGGCCAACGGTTGACGGCCACTTGAATCGAATCCTGGGTCCGTCGACTGACGACTCCCGTTTCAGTTTGGTGCGAATCGGGAAACGATGACACCACGACCGGCGACCCGACTCGCAGGCGGTGCCAGGGCATGGGAAGGTCCTGCCTGCGGCGGGCAAACGTTACCAGTTTGTGTCCACCCAGCCCAGTTTCGTGATCGACCACCACCAGGTCGAGTATCGTTTCGCCGGATTTTTCAGCATTGGCCGCATGTTGCTTCAAACGGCGTTCTCGCATCCGTTCGACTTCGGCTTGCGATTCCAGCGCCAACCACTCCATCATGTCCACGAAGTGTTTTTCAACTTCGGCGGGAGCAAATTTTCGACGACGGCGAGACGACATCAATCAGCCTGCCGACCGAAAAACTTTTCCAACGTGGATTCCTGTGGTGCACGTGTCAGCCAGGAGGTAAGCATCATCGTGACCATGCTGCACAGACAAATGACAATCACCGGCTTGATCGCGATATCCGCTGTCAACTGAATCGCATAGGTACTTTCGGCTCCCCAGTTGGAATCCTGGAAGAAATACAGCCAGCTCAAAAACATTGCCAGGATTCCCGATGCCGCACCAGCCGCGGTCAGACGACGCCAATACAACGCCGCGAAGACGATCGGAAACAGCCCGGCCAGGCCACTGAAGCACCAGATCGCCAGCGTAAAGATGCTGCGATCCTTCAACCATAACCCCAGCCCATAGACGACCGCCACGACGACCACCACGAAAACCCGCGCGATCCACATTTGCGATTTGTCGTTAAACCGATCCTGCCCGCCGTAGTGCAAAACGATATCGTTGGCGAACATTGATCCGATGCACAGGAATTGGCTGTCCAGTGACGACATGATGGCGGCCAGAATGCCGGCTGTCAAAAATCCACCCATCACTGGCCCAATCTGAGTGTTGACCAGTTTGGCCAGGACGACGTTGGGCGGTACGCCATTGCCCAGCACCATCGATGCCCAGGCACCCAGCAACACACAGGGCACCCAGACGATCATGATGAAAATCGGATGCATCACAATTGGCAACTTGAATGTTTCGGCACTGCGAGCGGTCAGCCAATGTTGAAACAGGTGCGGGAACATGGCGACAGATAACGGAATGAACATGTAAGAGAAATAAATCGTTTGACTCATTCCCGTCCGCGTCGACATCTCGGGAGCCATGTTGAGATTCAGCTTGTTCAAACTTTCCCAGAACGTTTCCTCTTGCCCCATCTTGATGGTCAACAAATAAAACGTGACCACACCCAGCACCATGAACACGGTAGTCTGGAAAGCATTGGCCCAGGCCGTGCCCCGCATGCCCCCGAAAAACACGTAAATCAGAACGACCGCACAAATAATCAACGATCCCAGCCAATAGGGAATGGAACCGTCGGGTGAGATCCAACCGGGTTCGAAGGCACCAATCGAGGTCACTGCGATTACCTTGCCACCACCGATGACGCCGATCAAAACATACGGCGCGATCAGGCCGATCAAAATTGGAAACAGCAGCAGTCCGACCAGGTCACTGTCCAGCCGATGACGAAAAAACTGAATCTGGGTTGAGTATCCGTACCGGCGGCCGAATTGATAGACCTTGACGCCAATCAGGAAAAAACACAACGAGTGCACAATCCCGCTGGCCGAAGCCAGCATCGCATACACTCCGATCCCCTGCTGGTAAGCTTCCCCGGTTGACCCGACCAGAGCGAAGGCCGTCATCGTGGTGCCGAACAGGCTTAACAGTAACAACACCGGGCCGATCGTGTGACTGGCCAGCAGGTAGTCTTGCTTGGTACCGCGAAACAGACGGCTGGCACCAAATCCCAGTATCAGCAGTAGCGCCATGTAGCCAAACAGAATGATCAGTTTTGTCTGGCCATCGTTCAGCTGAGCCAGCATCGGTAAAGCCATCATCATTGGGCACCGCCTTCGGTCGTGTCCTGGTCAGCGGCCAACGTTTCCAGGTCTTCCGGCCAGGCAAACAGGCAAGCCAGCCACCAGACAAATGCTGCCACCAGCGATAAGCCGATGTGATAGGTTAAGCCAGTCGGCAAACCCAGCCACAGTTTGGAGTCATGCCAGTTCCAATAGTCTTGATGAAAGATGATCAACAATGCGACCAGTAGCCAGACGATTCTCGACAATGCGTATTTCATGATCAGCTTCGGTCGACAGAGCCTATCTCGCTGCCCTTTGCATGACGTAACAGGCAGGGGGTAAGAACGATAGTTTAATCCTCGCCCGTGCCGATTGCCAATTCCCCGTCACGCATAAGAAATTACCCCGAACACCAAGTGTCGAATGGTCGGGGCTATTGATGGATTGGAAACTCGGCGCGAAAGCGGGAGCCTAACAGGCACTTGTTAATCCCAAGCGTACGCGCCCGGTTTCGAAAGTGATTCTGTCCTCCGGGCTGCAATTTCTGACCAAATGCGGTACAAGAAGTGATAACTAGTCTTTGCCAGCAAACCTTGCATCGGGACCTCGATGAACATACTGATTACCAACGACGATGGCTGGGGTGTTGAAGGCATCCAAGCCCTGTCGGCTGCGGCTTCCCATTTCGGCGAAGTCTGGGTGGTGGCCCCTGCCGAACCAATGTCGGGAATCAGCCATCAGCTGACGTTCGAGAAACCAATGACATTGCAACAGCGGGATGAACAGTCGTTCTCATTGACCGGAACGCCGGCGGACTGCGTGCGGGTCGGGATGACTCGATTAAACATCGAGTTTGATTGGGTGCTGTCGGGAATCAATCGCGGCGCTAACCTGGGGGCGGATGTGGACGTTTCAGGAACGGTTGCGGGGGCGCGAGAGGCTACGTTGTTTGGCAAACCGGCGATCGCATTTTCCCAATACCTGGATGGGTTTCGGCACGACTTTGATTGGAAGAACGCTTCCAAGTTGGCTTACCGCGTGCTGAACGATTTGATCGATGGCGACCTGCAGGCCGGTCAGCTGTATAACGTCAATTTTCCAGATACCAAGGATCGGCCGGTGGATGGACTGGAGTTGGTCCGCACCGAGAATGATCGGTTGCCCCTGCCGTTTGAGTATCAGGATCTGGGGGCCGGAAAAATCATGTACTGCGGTCGCTATGCCGATCGCCAGCGAACCGCCGGCAAAGACATCGATGTCTGCTTCGGCGGAAAGGTTTCCATTTCGCTGTTAAGCCGGTAGGGAAGGGGTGAGATTTTAAATCTGAAATTTGATATTCCAGATTTGAAATCACCTGACTCTAACGCTTTGCATGTAGTGATTTTCGCAAAGAGCAGCGGTTTGAAGGT
>CAZJEK010000201.1:0-10666 GCA_964545005.1 uncultured Pirellulaceae bacterium | reverse complement strand
TCGTTCTCTTCAAAACGCATCTTGTTGATCATGTTAATCTTGTCCATCCTGTCCCTTTTTTCGGAACCTTCTCACAATGGACAGCGTTGGCAAGATTCACCAACAAGTTTGACAGGATGTTCAGGATCAACAAGATTGACGAGATGCTTCCTGGTGTTGGATCCCGGTGACGACGAATCGGGCGAACGTCATTAGTTTCGCGGAGAGGCTGACATTTTTGTCCAGCTGAACTGGTTGGCGTTGAGGTTGAATTGTCGATTGCCTCGTTCTCTTCAACTCGCATCTTGTTGATCATGTTAATCTTGTCCATCCTGTCCCTTGTTTCGTAACCTTCTCGCAATGGACAGCGTTGGCAAGATTCACCAACAAGTTTGACAGGATGTTCAGGATCAACAAGATTGACGAGATGCTTCCTGGTGTTGGATCCCTAAGACGACATCGGATCTTCGGCCCGAAAGCGCATTCAGATTGCTCCCAAAAGTGATCGCGAGTTGCCCCATCTCCCGCCTACCGCCTACCGCCTACCGCCTACCGCCTACCGCCTCCAACCTCAATTTTCCCCAATTAAAATCGAAAATCCGGAGCATCGACTCCGTCTACTGAATGATTGACGACTGAAACAAGGGAAACATGTGACGCCGGATGAGCTGGGAAAACTTGTCTCGGCCTGGCAACAGCCCTTGGAACTGTTCGCCCAGCAATGGACGCAATGGGCTCCAGATGTGGTCCAGGAAGCGTTCATTCTGTTGTTTCAGCAACCCGTCGCGGTCGAAAACCCGAAAGCCTGGTTGTACAAAACCGTGCGCAACCTGGCGATCGATCGGCTGCGCAGCGAAACCAGTCGCAAGGCTCGTGAGGAGAAGTTCGCGCTGCAACGCGTCAAAATTATTGCACAGCGAAACGATCAGCTGCCCTTCGATGTTGAACAATCGTTGGTCGCCTTGGCGCCCGAACTTCGCGAAATCGTGGTCGCCAGAATCTGGGGGCAAATGAGTTTTGAAGAACTGGCAGACGTATTTGGTGTCGCAGTCAGTACCATTCACCGGCGATACAACCAGGCGCTATCAGTTTTGGGAAAACAAATGGGAGCACCATGTCAGCAGAACAAATAGACCAGCCGGAAATTGAGTCATTGCTTTCCAGTTGCCAGCTCGAAGGCGGTGGTTCGGCGGATCAAATCATGTTTGCCGCAGGTTTGGCCGCCGGCCGCGCGGAACGATCAGTGGCCACGCCTGTCGGTTGGAAAGCAGCCACAGCGGTGCTGGCCGCCAGTCTGTTGATTTCACTGGGCTGGAACGTTCGCCAATTGAGTCCCGGTCCTGACGTGAACGCCCAACCGGCGATGGTCAGGCAAGCGGTCAATGACAACTCTGCAGATCGGCTGGCAGCCAGGGAATCGGCGGCCACACCTGTTGAGCCGCCTGGAGTGAACTCGCCACAAGAACCGCCAACGTCGATGGAATTGAATACCGATCCATTAGTCGTGGGATTTGTGGCAACCGCTTCGGGTCGCAGGCAGCGAGTTGAGCTGGGGTCCAGTTTCTACTCCACGACGGAAGTTACCGACCCGACCTTCAACACCGGCTTAGGGCGGCGAATCCCCACTCTGGGATCGTTTTGATTATCGCTTGAAACTGAAACTGGAACGACAATGACTCATTCGATTCATGCTCGCTTGCTCGTGACCGCCTGCATTTGGCTGGCGATTGGATCGACTTGTCGGGCACAATTGACGACTTCCAAATCAATTCGGCTGGACGATGGAGGTACCCATCAGATCCAACATTTTCTGTCGACCAGGCTGCTCCCCAAGCCGATCGATCGACGGGCTCGTCAAACCAGTTTCTACCCTCGCGCTTCAGAACTATCCGATCGAAATGCTGCGACGTTTTACTATCGAGCCGGCCTGTTCTGGCAACAACGCCCGCTGGAAAAACGCCAGAAGCTGTTCTTCGAAGATAGCCGCTGGTTCGGTCCGATCGCCGATTTCCCCCGCCAGGAGGTCGAGCAATACCTGGGTATCACACGCGACGGACAATTGGCAACCTCGTTTATGCAGGAGCTGGAAACCGCGTGGCATTCGTCAGAATGCCTCTGGGACATACTGCCCGACAAGAACATGACTCGAGACAAATGGTTCAACACCTTGTTGCCCGAGTATGATTTGATGCGGCAGTTTGCGCGGGTCAACTATCTGATCGGTTTTATCGCGATCCTTGATGGAGACCAGGCGAAGGTCGAAAGCTGTATTCAAAACGGCTTCAAGATGGCCCACGATATCGGGCAGATCCCGTCGGACATTTCGCACATCTACGCCCGCGACCTGGCCGGGATCGCATTGAAACTGGCCGTGGAATGGTCAGCAACCGTTGATGCACCCAACCTGATGTACGGATATCAATCGATCCCGATTTCGCTCAGCCCGCGTGAACAACATCGGCAAGCCAGCCTGGAAATGATACGTCGATCCTGTCCGTTGCTGGTGGACGATCCGGAATCACCGCGCAGCGAGGCTGAATGGAAGCAACGGTTTTTGGAATCCGTCCAACAGCTGGATTTGATCGATGCCGCAATCCATGAAAACCAATCGATCGAAGCGTTGAATCAAAGCCGCGAAATGCGATCCAGAATGTTGGCGGCTCGACTGTACCCCGTCGCCAAGTTTGAGCTCCTGCAGCGAGACTGGAAGGCGGACCAGTTAGACACCATGCCTCCGGAGCAAGTGATCGCGATCCAGACCAGGTACGTATTTGATGTTGTGACTCAACCCTACCTGCGGCTATCGCAATTAACGGGAGATGCCAAAGCCAATTATTGGGAACAGTTTAAAGAATCAGTTGAGGAAAATTCATTTAATGAAGCTGGCTCTCGAGGTGACTTTCCCATCGACTTCACGGAACGCAACGTCATCGCCGACCTGATTTTTAGAAATCAGACGCAAGACTTTATCTCACTGTTGATTGGCGTCGAGGCGACCAGGGATTTTCTTGCCCGCAATGGCAGTCTGCCACAATCACTGGAGGAACTGGGGGTCGTGCTGGAACTGTCTTCAAGTCCACGCCGTGAGCTGGAATTACTCGCGATCGATCATGGTGTGGCCCTGAAAACAAATACGCTTGTGTACCAATTTCCAGATCGACCCGACTTTCAGGTTACCAGTTGCTACTTCGAACTGCTGACCGCTGGGGCCGACAAGAAACCAACGGAAAGGCAGCCGCCAAAAACATCGGTCGGAGCAAAAGAATGAAACGACTTGCGTTCACAATACTGCTGTTGGCGACGAGCTTTCGGGCTACCGCAAATCCGGTAGCGGCGTTCCAGATGCCGGATTGTTTCGCTCAATTCGCGGATAAACAAACGTGCCTGTACGCCGAGTTCAATTTGCAGAATCCAGCATTTTGGAAGCTTTGGAATGCCGACGAAAACTCAAAACAGGTCATCGACCATCAAGGGTTGGTCGATGATTGGTTGAACGAAAAACGTGCCGTTTTTCAGCGCTGTGCCGACCAGAGAGTCGCCCGCATCCTGGTGTTTGGGAAGCTCGGCAGCCTGGTATCGGAAAATCTTAACATCGTTTTCGATTGTGGCGACGACGCGACGGCCCGCCAAGTCGGTTCCTGGCTGAACGTGGGCGATGATCATATGGCTGGCCAATTCGTCGTTGGGCAGCCTTCCCAACTCGGGGCCGCCTGGCAACCCAAGCTGGACGCTGAGGAATTGAAAGGCTGGAAGCAATCGTTTGAAGTGTTCGAGTCAACCACGGCCGATCGGACCGATTCAGAACTTCAACCTCCGTTCAAACTCATCCTGCATTTGACGGACGATCAGGCCAAGGTGTTGACCTCGGACACCTGGTTCAAGCCCATCCATTCGTTTTCGATTCAGCTGGATCCAGTTAACCGCCGCGTACGCACGGCGATTCGATTTACGATTACCACGATCAATCAAGCTGAAAATAAGCGAATGGCACTTCGCGCATCGTTCGGCTCGTATGGCAAAGCCTGGGCCTCTCGCTTGCAGGCACGATTACCCGCTACTTCCAAGTTCATCCAGGAATTCGTGTCCCACCTGGAACAAACGGCCGATCGTTTCCAGGACGACCAGCAACGCGGGCCAGGTGTCGCAATTATCGATCTCGAGTACGGCCAGCTCAAAACTGCGTTCGACGAGGTGCTCGGCAGACATCTACTTCACCAACGAGATGGTCGCCGAATCGAAGGACTGGCCACCGTTGCTGCGGCACTGCCGAACTTTCGGAAAAAGTCTGACTGGTCGAATGACGATTCGGGCATCGGATCCGGCGACCCTCGCTACAGCTGGCGGGTGGGGATCATGCCTCAGATTAACGCCAGTGCTTATTACTTGAACCGGAAATTGAGCTGGGATCATCCGGACAATCAACGCGCCACCCGCTGGTCGCCAGACGTCTATCCGTTCAGCAACTGGTCGCAGGAACAAGACCAGACGAAATTGAAAATCGTGTTATCGCCTGCCTGGAACAAGCCCCTGCAAGATAGTGATCGCGTGTTCGGGCTGGTGATCAATTCGCCGTATTCGGATCCAGTTACCTGGACGCAGCCGAAAGACTGCTCGCTGGCGGATTTCGAAAACGTATTGCAACAACATCGAGACAATCAACGCGGGATCTGGATAGGATTGTCCACTGGCCAACTGGCGTGGCTTGCACCTGATCAATTGGACGCGTGCCGCAAGTTGTTTGTCGAGGGACTGAACGCAGAGCAGTTGGAAACGATCCCAAGGAACACGTTGGCCAACCATGATCCGCGCTATGATCCGCTGGATGAAACTCCAGACTACCTGCGCCGACCGCTGTTTAGTGGTTGGGCGGTGATTGCGAGTGGAATGGCGAATTGAAATGTCAAATCTGCCCCCATCACCGCTTCAACCATTTCTTGATCTGCTCGGATTCCTTCTTCCAGTTGGTACCGATCCGCTGATCAAGAAACGCCTCGAACATCAAGTCAATCGTTTCGCTCATCTGGCGAACCGCTTCGATGCGTTCGAAGGGGTCACCTCCGGGATTGGATTCGCCGGGATAGGAAATTCTTCCTGCACCGACGCCAAATGTTTCGGCTTGGAGACCGAAATCAAATTGCACGCCTTCGCGGACCAGCGTTAGCCCTGCCTTGCGTGGCAATTTGCCCATCCGAATCGCCAGTTCGGCTTCGGGTAACCGAGTCGGATTTTCGGCTGAGATCGATTCTTTACCAGACTCACCCGCCGGACAATCCAAAGCCAACGACCGGGCGAACATTCCCGACACTTCGGTTTCATCTGCCAGTTCGATCACCGAAGAATCGGTTTCCCACTTCCACCACAACCACAACAAAAACTCATTGCCCAGATAATCAAAATTGTCGGTCATGCCGTTCCACCAGGTCAGTTGTTCGGCACCCTGTTCGACAAAGATCGTGCTTTCGACCGACTGCAAATCTTCAAAAGCCTGATCGTCGTTTGCGCAATAGTGATGCGTCAAGGTGGACGGAGTCAACGGCTTGAATTCCAGACTGAACGCGCGCTCCAGCAAGCCCAGGCATTGTTCGTTGTTCTTTTCACTGTTGCTGGATAAGAATAATGTCGAGGTGGTCGCGTCCCAGAGCACGGATGTGGTTTTCATCCGCCGGAAGTTGCCTTTCTCGGCTTCTTCGCGGCAGCGTTGATCGACCGCTTCTTGCGCCTCTTCGCGCTGGACCTTGGTCGGTCGTCCGCCATCATTGTCTTTCATGATGCCAGCCAGTTCCATCTGCATCCAGGCGCGTTTGATGTTGCCGGGAACCGCGATCGAATCCATCCGGATCCCAAAATGCATCGCCTCACCGATCACATTTTTGGCCAGATCGAATTGAGTGTCGAATACGTGGCTGCCGCCGGTGAAGCCGACCTCGGGTTCTTCCAACAGGTCTTTGCCGGGTTGGGAACCGATTTTGTATTTGCGGAGTGCTGCGAGATGCTGCTCGCCGAAGTCACCCGTTTTATCCTCGGTGACCTCGTAACGTGAAAACGTCAAACTTCCAGACAGAAAACCCATGGTGTACCGCTCTTGCTGATTGTGTTCCGGAATTCAAACAACATCGCTCGAATGAAGGCTTGGCTTGAGGGATTTTGACGGGATTGTGGTGTTTTGCTACCGGAACGGGTTGAACAAATTAATGAGATTATCGTGTCGGTCAGTTTCAGGATTTGTCGGGTGTCAATTTAGCGAAGAAAGAATCCATTCCATACATTGGGGTCCCCATGGCAATTTCGATTGACGTTTCTACAACCCGGCCCGACTTGGTCGAATCACTCCCAACAGAATCTGCGGAGCTGAACAACGGCAAGATCCAACGACGGCATGATCTTGATGCTTTGCGTGCCGTTGCGATGCTGCTGGGCATCATACTGCATGCAGCGTTGGCGTTTGCACCGATTCCCTGGACGGTAACCGATTCGCAACAGAGCGAGTTTTATGGCGTATTGTTCGCAGCAATCCACGGATTTCGCATGCCACTGTTCTTTCTTGTGAGCGGTTTTTTCACTGCGATGCTGTGGCGAAAGCGAGGCCTGAGAGGGTTGATCAGGCAACGCCTGAAACGAATTTTCCTGCCACTTGTTATTGGCTGCTTGACGATTGTTCCCGCGATGTGGGCCGTCAACTATCTGGCTGCTCAACCATCAGAACAATCAGACGTAGCTATAGTTTTCACTGCGACCGCAAATGGCCAAAATGAAACAATTCGAAATGCCCTGGATTCGGGAACGATCAAGATTGACTCCTTGGACCCAGCTTCCGGCGCTTCATTGCTGACGGTGGCAACGTTTTGCGATCAAACCGAAACCGTTCAGATGCTATTGGAAGCGGGTGCTGATCCCAATCAGAAAAATCAAGACTCGGGAACTCCACTTCATGTCGCCGTTTTCATGGGGCGGGTTGATTCAGCTAAACTCCTGATCGATGCAGGCGCAAATCCGGAAACCAAAGATGGCAACGGCCAGACCCCCAAGGATAATCTGGTGGTAGATTTTGGCACAACCAACTGGATCGCTCAAATGTACGGCCAGAGTCTGGACGAAGCCAAACTCAAATCCAATCGCACTGAAATTGCAGCGCTGCTCGAAGTGGACCCCGCCCAAGTCTTGGATTCGGAGTCTTCCGGTCTGGATGCACTCTACGGGCTGTTATTTCAGCTGCCAGTATTGATGCACCTTTGGTTTCTGGCATTCTTGTGTTGGCTTGTAGCGGGATTCGCAGCCTATTCGTTGATCGCAAAAGTTGTCAGGATCGATCGACTTCCCAAATGGTTGTTCTGCTCGCCATTGGCCTTGGTTTGGGCGGTCCCGTTAACAATGCTACCGCAATCGTTCATGTCTGCGGGTCTCTTTGGCCCAGATTCATCAAGCGGGCTGCTACCGATTCCGAGCGTATTCGGATACTACGCGATTTTCTTTTTCTTTGGCGCAATTTATTGGGATCTGGACGACACGAATGGAATGCTGGGGAGGTGGTGGTTTATTTCGCTTCCGGTCGCCCTATTGGTCGTGTTTCCCATCGGATTGGAAATCGTGTCAGGGACGTTTGGAATTCTGCCCGAATCATTGGCGGGCACGACAAGCACCCAATTGGGCAGTTTGTTCCAGTCGCTGTTTGCCTGGTTGATGATCTTTGGTTCGATTGGTTTATTCCGCGCGTTACTGTCGCGGGAAAACAAGACGATGCGGTATATTTCTGATTCATCATACTGGCTGTACCTCGCCCATTTGCCACTTGTGATTCTGGCTCAATGGTTCGTCAAAGACTGGCAAATTCCAGCGTTGGTAAAGTTTGTTGCAATCACGGTCGTGGTGTCCGCAATCTTGCTGTTGACCTATGAGTATTTGATTCGGTACACGATTATTGGCAGTATGCTAAACGGACCGAGGAAACGAGTTTCGGTTGCTGGTCAGGATTCGCCTTCGCTCCGAGGCCCGGTCCAATTTCGGTGACTGGTGGACTTCAGCCTGAGCCATTGTCACGTTGATCGGAGTCAATGCGGTTTCGCTTTGTTGCGGTAACCCATTGAGATCACGGCCGTATCGGCCATGCTACTTTTCGGCCGGAGTGTGAACTCATCGACAACTTCACGGTAAAATCACGACTTCCAGCAGGATCGCGACCGCAGACGATCGCTCACCTTGCTCAATCGTGATACCATCGAACGCTGCCTACCCATTCGAATCCGGAGTTGTACGCCATTTCTACCTCGCCACCGTCGACCGCAACGGCGACTTTATTCGAAGATCGACTGCAGGCTGCCAGCGCTGGATTGCGTGACAGGTTGTTGAACCGTCGCACCGTCGATGGCCATTGGACGGGTAAACTTTCGGCGTCGGCACTGTCAACCGCAACCGCGATCAGTGCCCTCTCATTTTACTTGCAAACCGACGCTCCCGACGCAACGCAGCGGTCAACCATTGAACAGCAAATTAGCGCCGGGTTGGCCTGGCTGCAGCAGCAACAAAACTCGGACGGCGGTTTTGGTGATACCACCAAAAGCTATTCCAATATTTCGACGACCATGTTGGTGGTCGCAGCCATTCATGCGGCTGGCCGGGCCGACACCTGTCAAGGACTTTTGTCGGCGGCCGAATCCTATATTGAAGACCAGGGCGGTATTGCCGGGCTAAGGCGACGTTATGGCAAAGACAAAACCTTCGCCGTTCCCATTTTGGCCAACTGCGCGATGGCGGGGATCGTCGACTGGAAGGAAGTCGCTGCCCTGCCCTTCGAAGCGGCCTGTGTCCCCCAGCGTTTTTACCACCTGATGCAGCTGCCGGTCGTCAGTTACGCGATCCCAGCGTTGGTCGCGATCGGACAAGTCAAGTTTCACTTTGACCCGCCCTGGGATCCGATTCGAAAATCAATTCGCAAGCTGTCGATCAATCGCAGCTTGAATGTCCTGTCGCGAATGCAACCGGCCAGCGGTGGTTATCTGGAAGCCGTTCCGCTGACCAGCTTCGTGTCGATGGCGTTGATCAAATCGCAACGCGCCAATCATTCCGTCGTCAAAAACGGGATTCGGTTTATCGTGTCTTCGTTCGAAACGGAATCTGAAGACGGGACGTTGGGAAGTTGGCCAATTGATACCAACCTGGCGACCTGGAGTACCACGCTGTCGATTAACGCGCTGGCTAATTCTCCCGACAAACTTCCTGAACTGGTGCAACAGGAATCGGACTCATGGCAATCCTGCCTGGACTGGTTGTTGCAGTGCCAACACTGCCAGGTCCATCCGTTCACGGGTTCGCCTCCGGGTGGTTGGGGCTGGACCGACCTCAGCGGCGCCGTCCCAGACGCCGACGACACGCCGGGCGCATTGATTGCGTTACGTAACCTGTTCAACACCAGAAGATTTGACGAACAACGCGAACAGATTTTTCAAGCCGCGGCGGCGGGGGTCGACTGGTTGCTGAAATTACAAAACCGCGACCACGGTTGGCCCACGTTTTGTCGAGGCTGGGGAAAGCTGCCATTTGATCGCAGTGGTGCCGACTTGACCGCTCATGTGATCCGCGGCTTCCTGGCCTGGACCGATCGATTGGACCAGTTTTCGTCGGGAACCAGGTTGGCCAGCCAAGTCGAACGTGCGATTGCCAACGGTTTCGGCTACCTCGAGCGGCAACAGGAATCGGACGGCAGCTGGTTGCCACTGTGGTTCGGTAATCAAGATCAACCCGACGATATCAACCCGTTTTACGGAACCGCTAAAGTTTTAATGGCTTACCAGCAAGCCAATCGTTTTGGTACCCGACCGGCTGAATTTGGTTTAAACTGGATCCTTGCCCAACAGAATTCTGACGGCGGTTGGGGGGGTGGTCCATCCATCCAGTGGCCGGAGGAAACGCTGGGAAACAGCACGGTCGAAGAAACGGCCCTGTGTACCGAAATCCTGTTGCACTCGTCGAACGATGAACATCAGGCGGCGGCGCACAGTGGACTGGATTGGCTGATTCGGGCAGCCGAAACCAACCTGGTAGAGACCAGTTCACCGATCGGATTTTACTTTGCCAAGCTGTGGTATTACGAGCAATCGTATCCGCTGATTTTTGCCACCGCAGCACTGGCCCAAGCGGAACAGACATCGACGACAACGCCCACGAGCAAGCCGTAACGGTATTGTGATCCCCCAGGAGGTGCAACTTTGGTTGCGACACCCAAAACTGAGCAGGCCCAACCTGAAACTGAGTCGGTCGAAACAACCGGCGACAAGCCAGTTCGTCGTTCTCGACGTCGCAAGACAGCTCACTTGAAAATGGTGCCCGACACGCGGGAACAGCGGGAAGCACTACGTGACCGTTGCCGGGAGGTCGCCGCATCGATTGATCGCAATGTGCCCCCGACCAAAGATGACCTCGAAGCCATCTCCCGCAAGATCCTGGCCGATGCTGGTCTGCCGGAGGGGTTTGTCGGTTGGACGATGGTGGTGTTGTCCAGCTGTTTCTGGGAAGACCAGATCAAATCAATCCCCCACGATCGGCGACTGTTTCTGTTGCCGCATTGCTTGAAGCATGCCGAAGGGTGTCCTGCCGACTACGACGAATTCGGCCTGGCCTGCAAAACCTGCGGTGCCTGCAGCATCGCTGATTTTCGTGGCGCCGCGGAGGAAGTGGGATCCTAGGTCCTGGTCGC
>CAZJEK010000200.1:0-10695 GCA_964545005.1 uncultured Pirellulaceae bacterium | reverse complement strand
GGCACGAGGTGGGAAAGTCACACCGGTATGTCTCACCATCAATCGCCGGCCCCCGGTGGCATATCCAGGCCTGACTTTTTTCAACGGCGTGAGGGTCGAGCGAGTACGAGCACGAGTGAAAGGTCGGTTACTCCACGCCCACGCCGGCTTGCAGATAGATCGCAAACGTTGCCAACCAATGCTCGCCTTCGTAGTGGCCGCTGAACACGTATTCGAAACCTTTGTCAGCGTGCTTCGAGGCCGCTTGCTGCAACAACGCGACTCGCGGATCATTCTCTGGCAAGGCCGACGCGATTCCCTGCATGCACCACCCACGCGACAAGTCCAGACCAGCCAAATGGACAATATATCCGTCGGTCACATCGCTGACCTCGACGGGGGTCAACAGATTGCCCCCATCGCCATTTCGCAGCCCGGGTAGAAACTTGTCCAACCAGTCGACGAACTCATCTTGCGATAACACTCGACGCATCAAGTCCGCTTCATTCAACCCGGAAGAAAAGAAATCCTGCCCGGAAGGCTCATACTTTGCGGGATAGTCTTCGTCGCCCAGATAAAAGTTTTTTGCTCGTTGAACAATGATTTTTTCCAGAGATTCGTTGTTCATCACCCGCGCGTAATCCAGTATCTGTCCCAACGCGAAACCCGTGTCCGGATGGATCCCGGTACGGATCGGAAACGACAGCTTGGGCAGATAATCGATCGTCCGTTGCACGAGCAAATCCTCCAGCCCCCGCAAATGCTCCCGCCACTGTTTGGCTTGCGGATCGTCCCAGGCTTCCAGTTCGGCCGCCAGTCGCAAGTACCAGGCCCAACCGTACGTTCGTTCGTACGTCTTGTGTTGTTTTTCCTGGAAGTAGGCCAGCTCGCCGCGCAGGTTCTCGGCCGTCAGGTTTTCCGCCAGCTTTTGTCGAATCTTCTTTTCGACAGCACAATCAGGATAGTCTTTTAGCAATTTGACCAGCATCCAGTGACCATGCACGCTGCTGTGCCAATCGAAGCAGCCGTAAAAGGCGGGATGCATTTCGCGGGGTGTCCTGACGGATTCGTCGTCGACAACCACGTTGCTGGGTTTGTTCGGATATTCTGTCTGAATGTTCTTCAATGCCAGCTCGGCGAACTGAGTCACCTGATCGTCGGTCAATCGATCTCCCAAGGTAGGCATCTCAGGCGCTTTCTGCTCCGGCGATTCTTGCTGCGCCCAAACCGTCGATCCAGCGGCCAGCAGCCACCCGGCTGTCAGCAACACACCGGTGAACAGGGTTTGTTTAAAACTCAATTTCAGGCAAGTGCAGCTGGTCTTCATAAGCATTGACGGTGGTCCAATAGTAAGATCGATCCTCGATGACGTCTTCGACAGGGACAAAAAACGTTCCTATCACGGCGCTTTGCAATTTGGACATCTGGTCCGTATCGACGCCGCGTTGATGTTTGGAAATCACCAGCAGATAATAGGTCAAACCGCTACCGATGTTGGCGTCAATCATGACATCGAAATTGCCACTTTCATTGACCGTCACGACAGCTCCGCCGAGTTGATGAATCCGATCGATCGCTGGGTTATCGAGTGCTTGAAAGCTGGCTGGATTGACCAGGTTTCCTGGCGAACGTCGATCAGGTTGACGATCCTTGGGCAATAGCAAAACAACGGCTCCTTCGTCAGCACGCAAATCGCCGTCATCGCGATAGGCTACGCTGCCGACGACACGACAATCGAACGTCGCGAGAGCAGGATTGTTGGAATCGCTGGTAAAGTGTCCAACCAGAATTCCAAACAGGAAAAATCCGATGCCGACCAAACCCAACAGGGCTGCTTGAGCATAAACAACCCACCTTGGCAGGCTGACGTTTTCGGAGAGTTGCGGAAATCGCTGTTGGAGCCAGCCGGTTTGTTCGGTAACGTCCACAGCCGCCGGCTCGCCGAGACGGCGATCGGTTTGAGTATCTCCTGGTTGTCGAGTTTCCACGCTCATCTAAATCTCGAACAGCGTTAATCTCTTAAAACAGCATTTTAACTGCCATCCGCGTTCGGCGCCCCGATTCAATCCAGGAACCAAACGAATTCATCAGAATCTATCAGCAAGACAGGCAATTTGCCAATCCAGGATACCATTCGACGCTGCCGATAGGCTGGTCCGTAGATCACGTTCATGCTCCCTGCCATTCGCAGTTCCTTTTGCCACCAGGACTATCCTATAATCAAATCGGGCAAGATGTTTGGTTTGGAATCTACGGCACCTTCAAAAACAGTCTCTCTGTCTTGTCGATGACCGGTTCCAGAAATTGATAATTCAGATGCGCATGTTGATAAAACTAAAAACGTTGCTGTTAGTCGTCGCACTGTTCCAGATTTCCGTGGGAACGGCCATTGGTCAGAACGTTGCGTCAGTCGTTGCCACCATGGAAACGGGCGTCCAACACGAAGGAGAGCCCTTCGATATCCCGACATACCAGGTTGGGAAATCGGTGTTCCAACCCTATGCAGGCAATCCAATCGCGGTGATTGATGATGGACTCCGCAGGGTGTTTGTCAACAAAAAAAGGATCGTTGGAAACCTGGGGCCTTCAGCACGTCGTGAAACAATCATTGAAATCCCGCAGAAGACGTTCAATGGAAGCGAAGGCGGCGGCACGCTGCTGTATACGGGTCCTTTCAATGAATACGGGCATCGAGAGTTCACAGTTCGCGAAGGCGGAGTCGTGCGTACCTTTGTCCAAGGGATCACGAAAATATCTCCTCGCTGGTGCGAGTTGCAAACGCTGGTCGGAACCGACGGAACGCCCCGACAATGGGAGATGCGAATCAGCACCAGCACTGTTCCCAAACAGGTCCTCCGCAACTTGTTGCTTAGTCGCATTAGTGACGAAAACCCCAACGACTATTACGACTTGGTCGATTTTTTCCAGCAAAAAGGCGACTTCGATCAGGCGAATCGAGAGCTGGCGATTATTGAACAGCGATTTCCGGACCAGAAAGATCGGATCGCCAATCTGCGTACTCAGCTGGAACAGCTGTCCGGACGCCAGATCCTGGAAGAAATGAAGACTCGGATTGACAACGGTCAGGACAAGTTATCGTTGGGGCTGGCCGAAGCGATGAACGCCCGCATGGCGTCACTGTCACTCGACATCCGCGCCGAATTCCAGGCAATTAAAGATCGATACAACGAACGGCTGGCTGGGCTGCAGGCAGCTCGCGAGCAAGTTTTTGCTCTGATTGAATCAGTTCAGAACCTGCAGCCAGAACAACTGGATACGGTCAAGCAATTCAAGACGGAGTTGGAAACGGAGCTGAATTTTGAAAACGTCGCCCGGCTGGATTCCTTCCTGACCCTCGCCGAAGATCAGGCCACACCCGCCAGCAACAAGGTTTCGCTGGCGATCAGCGGCTGGTTGCTGGGCACCAACGCCGCGATCCCCAACTTGGCCATCACCTCGGAACTGTTTCAGGTTCGAGAGCTTATTCGTGAGTATCTTCAAGACGAAACGACGGCAGCCCGGCGGCAGCAGATTATTCAACAGCTGGAAGAATTTGAATCGGGCACGCCGGAAACCGTCAATGCGATTTTGAAGCAGATGAAGCCGATTCAGCCAATGGACCTGAGCGGTTACAACGGCAAGGAACCTTTGGAATTTTTCGTTACGCTGGATGGCACCGAAAGCAGCCCTGGCCCATGGCGCTACCGCTGCCAGGTCCACTTGCCGCCCGAGTACAATCCGTATCGCAAATACCCTTTGTTGATCACGTTGCCAGGACCGTTGCGGCCGCTGGCAGAGTGCATGAACATCTGGGCCGGTTCGCATAACGCCAGCCTGTCGGAAAAATTGGGCCTGGCGGTTCGCAACGGACACGCGATGCGAAATGGCTACATCGTGGTAGCAGTTGACTGGCGAAATACCGGACAACGAGACTATCGTTATTCGGCACCTGAGCATCGTGTTGTGCTCGACGCCCTGCGCGAGTCGTTGCGTAAATTCTCGATCGATTCAGATCGGGTCTTTTTAGCAGGGCACGGCCTGGCGGCGGACGCGGCTTACGACATCGCGATTTCCCACCCGGAACACTTCGCCGGCGTCGTCGGTTTTTCTGGCAAGTTTGACCGCTATGTCATCAAGTACGATGACAGTTGGCGGAAGGCAGGCGACGAATATTTTGGATTGCCGATTTACTGTGTCGTTGGCGAGAAGGATTTCGGTTCCAAGCGACCGATGGAATCATTGCTCGATCAATGGCTGCGTTCAAAACGGTATAACGCGTTGACGCTGGTGGAATACCGCGGCCGTCCCAATGAATTATTCCTGGAAGAAATCCCCCAGGCCTTCAAATGGATGGCAGGTCAAAATCGCCGTTGGCCTGATGAACGTGGGTTCGAATATGAAAGCTATACCATCCGTCAAACCGATTGCTATTTCTGGTTTTTCGAAATGCACGGCATCCCTGAAAAGCACGCCGTCCCACCAATTCTCTTTACGCAAACCACCGACTTTGACAGGCTGATGATTGGTGCCAAAACCAAAGGCAAGAACCGATTTGATCTCGACCCGAGCTCAACCACCAGTATCAAAAACGATGCGACGCTGTGGCTGTCACCGGAATTCTTTGACTTCAGTCAGAATCTGGAAATCAAGGGGCGAGGCAGCTTTAAAGGACCGGTCAAGCCTTCCACCAAAGTGCTGCTGAACGATGTCCTCCGGCGAGCCGACCCCGAACATGCCTACTGGGCCGGCGTGGACATGATCGATGGTGCATGGATCGTGAAAGAATGAGGTTTGCCAATCCGGTGGAAACCACAAGCGCTGATCATTCGAATATCGGTCATTATGAAAACTGACGAAGACAAACGAGAATTGGACAAATTTAATCGAAGACTGGGAGCCTATTGCGGTGGTTTCGTGGGCTTCTTTGTTACCACTCTGGGTGCGGTCCTGGCTGCCATACCGATCACCGCAGCCGTAATTGCCGTTCTAAGCGGCATGTTAATCGGCGGACTTCTCGGCTACTGGTTCCCAACCATTGCCCGTGTGACATTCTGGATCTCAAGCATCTTCAATTAGCTTTCCTGTCGCATCGCGTTGGTAATCACGTCTTTGTCGAAATAATTGATCGCCATGCCGGCGTCAATCACGATTCGCTGAGCCGTAATACCCGAGGACCTGGGACTAAGCAGAAAACAAGCAGCATTGGCGACTTCCTGGGTCGTCACAGCTTCCTTGCGAGGAATCACTTTCTCGGCGTACAGGTAACTATCGACATATCCCGGGATTCCGGCCGAAGCCGACGTTTTCAGCAAACCAGGACACACCGCGTTGAAACGCACCTGCGAAAAGTTGCTGAAACTTTTAGTCAGAAAAGCGAGGCTGCTATCGAGTGCCGCTTTGACCGGCGCCATGAACCCATAATTCTCGCTGGCCATCGTGGTCGTAGAAATCGAGATCGTGATCACCGATGCATCTTCGACCAGCAGATCATTGAAGGCGTTGGCAATCGCCATGAATGAAAAACAGGAAATATCCACGGTCCGTAAAAACTGCTGCTTGGTCGTTTCATGAAATGGCTTGATGCCCGATTCATCGTAGGCGGCAAAGGCAATCGAATGCACCAGACCATGAATTTCAGAATACTTCTCGGCAATCTGATCGCGAACCTGATTGATCTGATCTTCAAATTCGACGTCGCAAACAAAACAAGGACGATCGCCCAGCAACTTGGTCAACGACTGTTGTCGCTCGGGACTGCGGACAACGTAAACGACCGTCGCCCCGGCCTCCTCCAGTGTTTTGCCGATAAACCAGGCGACGCTTTTTCGATTGGCAACACCAAAGACAACAATGGTCTTGTTTTCCAGTTGTAAAAACGACATCCAATTAACTTCCTTTGGGAGCCAATGAGCAAGTGAAGGACAGTCTCGCCGCCAGCTTGCCGTCACACCGAACTTGAGCGGTCATATAGTATGCCGTCGAGACGACTTCGTCGATTTTGACGCTGTTTTCAATCACTTCGCCGGGATGCACAATCCGCTTGAACTTGACGTCCCCCATCCGGGTCAGGACGGGAACCTTGTCGGATGAATCCTGAATCACATCCGCCAACAGGATCGCACCGCTCTGAACCGCACTCTCACATAAAATGACACCGGGAACAATCGGATGGTCAGGGTAATGCCCCTGAAAGAAATATTCGTCAGCGTGAAACTGCTTGCGGCACACGATCGACTGATCATCAAGGGACACGATTTCATCGACCAACAACATTGGAGCGCGATGCGGAATCGAACGATGAATCTGTGCTAACGTCGGATGGGGCTGAGACATAAGTGTTAAATCTGAATTGAAAGTTCCAAGATTGTCGTCTTTCGCCGCGAAAGTAGCATGGCCGATTCGGCCGTGATTGCAATGGAAACCTGAATGTAAGGCGAAAGCCCTGCGGACTCGGGCCAATGGCCCAAGCTACCTCGCGCGTTCGTGTCCAGCGGTTTTGGCGCTAGTCACCGACTATCCAAAGCTTACGCGTAAAGCAGCTTTCGTCCGGGGCTACCGCCCAATCGGCTGGACAAAAATCCCAGCCTCTCCGCGAAAGCCCCCAATTTGTTGACCTTTCGGAGCGAAAGACACATTGCATATTCTAAACTTGCGCTGCGGGGTTGGTTTATTGCGAAACAGGACTGGTGGCAGCGGTCTTGTCCAACTGGTTGATCACATCGTTGGCCACGATCACTCCATAATTGATCGTCCCCAGCCAACCGGACATGATGATCCCGCAGCTGCCAGCGTGATACAGCCCGTTAATCTGATCAGGCAACGTGCGGCTGACCTCCAAGCCTTCGAACTTGGTTCCAAAACTGGCGCCGTCGATATGGCGTGTGTAGTGCTCGAATGTTACCGGCGTCGCGGCCTCGGCATGGACAATTCGCTGGCGACAATTGGGAACATACTGCTCCAGCGCGTCCAGCGTGGTATCAACCAGGTCCTGCTTGGATGCCTCGTACTCTTCCTTGGACATGCCAACCCAGTCTTCATAGTTGGCGTTGGTACTGGAAACGATTAACGTCCGCGGTTTTTTGTCAGGCCGCGTATCGGGATAATAAAACGAAAATGTACGACTGGTAATATCACGGTTGAGCAACAGGTCGGTCTGGAACCGATCAGCCGTACTGGAAAACAGCAAGTCGCCGGTCTCACGTGGAACGGTGTCGCCTTCCTGCATCGCCATGTAAACCTGCGTCGACGAATTGTTCAGTCGAACCGATTTCGCACTGTCGACGAACCCCGCATCGAATTTGTCTTCGCCGACCAACTTGAAAATCGTGGCGTTCAAGTTCGCATTGGAAACCACGGCATCCGTTTTAATCGTTCTGCCAATGACTTCCACGGACTCGACACCGTTGGCACCGACATTGATGCGATCGACGTTGCAGTTGATTCGTACATCGACGCCGTTGGACCGCATCACTTGATCCATCGATTTGATCAGTTTGTCGGTCCCACCTTGAAACACAAACACGCCTTTGGACATGAAGTTGGAAAACACAATCCCGTAGGTGATTGCCGGGTCTTCCAGCGTTGATCCATTGGCATAGGTGATTGGCTCCATCAACAATCGAACAACATCTTCGCGACCAGGGAAAAACTCGTCAAACAATTCCCTCGTCGTTCGCGACTGATCATCGTAAAAGTTCATCCCCCGCGCCGTATTGAAGAACGCATCAACGCGTTCAGGCTCGATTCCAAAATCACTGGTCAGCAGCCGGGTAAAATCCTTTCGGTCAAAGGTGGTCGTCAACGAAAACATCGGGTTATCAAACCGGACGCCTTTTAGTTGCACGATCGAATCAGCAATCTCCTGGGACCAGTAGCGACGACAACTTTTGACCATCCCATACGGAAAACCGTGCAGCGAAATATCAAAGATATGTCCGCCGGGGCGTTTGAACCAGGTCGCCAGCCCGCCAAGTTTATAGTGCTGTTCCAATAACAGTACTTTGCGTCCCTCGCGGGCAATGATATTAGCGGCCGTCAAGCCACCAAGTCCGCTGCCGATCACAACCACGTCATAGTGGTCGGCGGCTCCTTGAAGAAAGTCTTTTGGCATTTTTGAAACAACAACCGGAAGAAAACGGCCAGCAATTCCGCAGAATACGCGATTCCCGGGTTTTCTTCAATGGTCTGCCGATAGCGTAGCTATCAGGTTCGAATCAAATTGCCCACCGGTAGATGCCCGGCTCCAGCGGCCAACGCGCTGACAATTTGCGCCCGGGTCAGCTGGCCGATCACTTTGCCGGACTCAACCACCAGGCACAGGTCAGCCTTGCGATCTCCCATCCAGGCCAATACCGCCGAAGTTGGCAAGGTTGACGGGACCGAAGCCGATTCCTCGACGCGAGTCCCGGGCTCGTCTGCCCAGATTCCACCGCCAACGCCCTGCTGACTTTGTTGTTGCATCATCACCAACTGATTTAATTCTGCCGAACCAGCGAAGTAGACGAACACTGCGATCAATGCCAGAAAAATGTTGCCGCTGACAATCCCCAACAATCCCAGCCCAATGGCTGCGACTCGGCCGACCGCCACGGCAATTCTTGTCGCAGTGATTCGATCAGTAAACAGCGCCGCAATGCTGCGCAGCACTCGACCACCGTCCATAGGAAACGCCGGGATCATGTTGAACACCACCAATGCGATGTTGGCGAGAGTCAATTGGGCAATAAACCCAAAGGAAAACAGGCTGCCCAACTGGCCTGCGATCAGCATCCCCAACAGCAGGAAACTGGCAATCACCACATTGACTAACGGCCCGGCGACGGCGATCCACAGTTCCTGCCACGGATTGGACGGCATTCGTTCCAGCGCCGCGACACCTCCGATTGGCAATAGCGTGATGTCGCGGGTGGAAATCCCGAATTGCCTTGCCGCCAGCGCGTGCCCTAATTCGTGCAATACCACGCAGCCAAAAATGGCAAACAACAGCAGCACCGATTGCAATGCCGCCACCGCCCCCAACCCCGCTGAAACGGATGTCAGGTAGATGTAGACGGGTAGAATCAAAAACGTCCAATGGACGCGAAGCTTGATTCCGCTTACGGTTGCCAGGTGCCAGGAGTTCATCGTCAAAATTCCGTAAAATCAGTCGTTACCATGTTCTACGATCAAACTCGATTCGATGTTCGAGAACTCTGGCAAAGAGCCCGCAAACAACAATCGTCACCCAGATTCCAGCAACCAAAGTGTCCATGAAATACTGCGTGACTGGCGCGTCAGGTTTGATCGGCCAATCGTTATGTGAGCAACTACTGGGCCAAGGCCACCAGGTGGTCGCGTTTTGTCGCACCGCGAATCAAGACCAATCCCGCCCCGGCTTGACCTGGTTGACCGGTGACATTCGTGATTCCGACGCTGTCGATGAAGCCGTCGCCAATTGCCACGGTGTTTTCCACCTCGCCGCGCTGGCGGCGCAATGGTCCAGCAACCCGGACGACTTTCACGATATCAACGTCACCGGCACTGGAAATGTGTTGGCTGCGCTACGGAAAAACCGGGATACCAAGCTGGTGTTCACTTCCACAGCCGGCGTGTACGGACCCTCGACCGGTCAAACTCCGATCACCGAATCGTTTCCCATGGCTGACAATCTGGCAACCGAATACGAACGCACCAAAGCGATCGCTCAAAAAATAGTGCTTGCTGCTGCCGACAATCAACCAGCAGTCGTCGTCAACCCAACTCGCGTTTTCGGCCCCGGCCCACGGAATGAATCCAACATCGTGGCCAAAATTATCCAACAATACCAACGTGGCTGGTGGCGATGGCTACCGGGCAGCGGAACAAGCGTTGGGAACTACGCGTTCGTCAATGACGTGGCTGCCGGACACATCGCAGCAATGCAATTCGGCCGATCCGGCCAGTGTTACCTGCTGGGCGGGAGCGACCTCAGCTTCGTCGAGTTGTTTGATACCATTGCCAAGGTGACTGGCAAGCGGCGATGGTTGATTCCCATACCGCTTGGCCTGCTGCGTGGATACGCCAGACTGGAAACCTGGAAGTCCAAGGTGTTCGACATCCGCCCGCGACTAACGGTTCCGTTTGTCAACAAATATTCCCGCGACTACCGAGTCTGTTGCGACAAGGCAGTGCGGGAACTGGGTTATCAGATCACGCCGATTGAGCAGGCAATTGAGGCGACGCTGAGGGAAAACGTGGGGATTTGAAATTCGATATTTGATCTGAGATTTGAGATTCGAAATTTGAGATCAAATATTTGAAATCTGCTGACTCTAACGTTTTGTATGTAGGAGAATTTGGGTTGTTGCTTGGCGGCTGCAACATGGCTCTCTGCCCCTGGATATTGGTGGCGTCCTTTGGGAACATTGGACGACGATAGCTTGCCAAAGGCTTCGGCCTGAAAGGCCACCACACGACAGCCCAGGGCAAACGAGAACCGCCCCGCGGTCAAGCGTCGCCCTGGGTAGCCGTTGGAAAAGAAAATGTCGCCCCGAAAGGCTAGGGCCGTCGAAATAGACCAACCAATGACGGATGCCTCAACGTTCAACGATCAAGTCGATCCACGTTGTCATTCATCTAAGAAGGTCTCCACGCAAGCGCTTAATCGCTCCGGCAACGAAACCGTACACACGCTCCGGAACATGATCGCCCCGGAGGGGCCGTCTATCATAGCTTGGGGCGGAAGCCCCAAGAAAAGGT
>CAZJEK010000199.1:0-10749 GCA_964545005.1 uncultured Pirellulaceae bacterium | reverse complement strand
TACCCAGCGATACGCTGGTTGGGATTTTGCCGTTTTTCCATTCGATGGGTTACACCGTCACGCTGTGGACGCCAATGATGACGTCGATTCGCGGTGTCTATCACTTCAATCCCCTGGATGCGAAAACGATCGGAAAATTGACCGAGCGATTTGCCGGATCGATCATCGTGGCGACGCCGACGTTCCTGCGTTCCTACATGCGGCGCTGCACTCCCGAGCAATTCAAGACGCTGGAAATGGTGATCGCCGGCGCCGAACGCCTGCCGGGAGAATTATGTGACGAGTTTGAAAAGAAGTTTGGCGTGCGGCCAGTGGAAGGTTATGGGACGACGGAATTGGCGCCAGTGGCGGCCGTTAACGTTCCTTATTCGCGACAATCTGGAAAAGACTTCCAGGTCGAGTCCAAAGAGGGAACGGTTGGGCGGCCGATGCCCAATTGCGCCGCCAGGATTACCGACTTGGATACTGGCGAAACGCTGGGGCCCGATCAAGCAGGAATGCTGTGGATCACGGGCCCCAACGTGATGAAAGGGTATTTGAATCGTCCCGAAGCGACGGCTGAAGTCCTGGTCGATGGCTGGTACAAGACCGGTGACATGGCGCTGATCGACGAAGACGGGTTCGTGAAAATTACCGGGCGAATGAGTCGGTTCAGCAAGATTGGCGGCGAAATGGTGCCGCACTTGAAGATTGAAGAAGTGTTGTCCCGCCTGCTGGACCAGACACCGGAAGATGACGGTGACGATCATTTGTCCGTTGCCGTGACCGCGGTTCCAGACAAGAAAAAGGGAGAACGGTTGGTCGTGTTGTACACTACGACGCACAAGTCGGTCGAAGAAATGCAACAGTCGCTCAAGGATGAAAAGTTGCCGAATATTTTCATCCCGACAGCTGACAGTTTCTTCAAAGTCGACGCTCTACCGTTGCTGGGAACCGGTAAGTTGGACCTTCGCGGCATCAAGCAATTGGCGCTGCAAGAAACCGGCGTGGCGGAGTGATTGGAGTAATAGCGTAAGAACCGGCATCCTGTAAGCCTGTTGGAGGGCAAGGAACGCTTTCCGTTGTTTTCGACTCGACGAAAGTTATGTAGCATGGCCGATTCGGCCGTGTTCGCAGCGGAATACCCCATGTTGGGAGAAGACCTCGCCGACTCGGGCCACTGGCCCAAGCTACCTCTCGCGACGGCTTCCAGCGGTTTTGGCCCCAACCCCTATCCTTGTGAATCTTCGCTGGTGCCAGTTTTGGTGCGATCCCAGAACAGCAAAGCGAAGACCACAAAAATCCCGGCTGCCAGAATTGCTGGGAACATCCAGAAGTCTTTCCACTGCAACATTGTTTCAGCTAACAGCTCTTGGGGCAGAGACTCGGGTAACTCT
The DNA here is from genome assembly GCA_964545005.1 of uncultured Pirellulaceae bacterium. Lineage (GTDB taxonomy): Bacteria > Planctomycetota > Planctomycetia > Pirellulales > Pirellulaceae > Mariniblastus. The sequence goes on along the minus strand of CAZJEK010000199.1, from coordinate 9,373 downwards.
CTGGAAAACATTTTAGAGAACGTCTCAAAGAAACTAACTGGTTCCAACTCTCCCCGTGCTGCGGACAAGGCATCCCCGTAAGCGCTCTCATTGGTAACTTTGGTTCCATAATCTCCAATGTGCAGATCCAACGGAATGCCAAATAACGAGCTCTGGGCCATGATCCGGTACCCGAAAAACATTCCCACGCCTTGCGTCAAAAACACCAGCAATCCTTGAGCCTGGCCACGAATTTCTTTCGGTGCTTTTTGATCGGTGTACATGAATCCCGTCACAAAGAAGAAGTCATAGCAGATTCCGTGCAGCAGGATTCCGGCGAGTATCATCCATGTCACCTGGTCCGGTGCACCAAACGCAAACAGACCATATCGCAGGACCCAGCAGGCCATGCCGATCAGGATCATGATCTTGACACCCAGCTTGCGGAAAAACACCGGAATCAGCAGCATGAAGATGATTTCGGACATCTGCCCCAAGGTCATCGTAGCTCCCGGAGCAGCGAATCCCAGCTGTCCTAAATACTGTGATGTGCTGCCGTAATAATAAGCCAGTGGAACACAAACCAGCATCGAGCAAATGGCGAAGACAAAAAAGTTCCAGTTGCCAAGCAGTTTGAAGGCATCAAACATCAGAATGGAGCGGAGGTTAACAGGTTGTCCAGCCAGCGGCGGTGGCGTGTTGGGCAACAGAAAACAGTACAGCCCCAACACGATTGATGAGATCGCGCCCAAGGTGAAAATCATCGAGTTACCGTCCCAGGCCAGACCGCCAATCAACAGACCGGCGACAATCCAGCCGATCGTTCCCCAGACGCGAATCAATGGAAATTTGTCTTGGTGCGGAATGTGAGTAAAGGCGATTGTGTTACCTAACCCAAGCGTTGGCATGTAGCACAACAAATGTCCCAGGATCAGCCAGACCATCAGGTGGCCTTGAGTATTATCCTCTCGCTGAATCCGACTGAATTCTTCGGCCAATTTTTCATCGGAAAGATCCTGGGACTCCAATTGCTCAAATGCGTCTTGGGCAAACGTCGCTGCGGATTCAGTAACGCCAGGCAACATGAACATGATCACGCCGCCCAATAGCATCAGTATTCCAAATACTTTTTCTGACGAAAAGAAACGGTCTGCAATCAAGCCCAGAAACAGTGGGGCGAAAATGGCTGCGATCGGGGCCGACTCGTAAGCACCCCCTACGAATTCTCCCAGTCGGGCGTTGGTCAGTGCCAGGCCCATCGTGGCAAACCAGGCCCCCCAGGTAAAAAACTGAAGGAACATCATGACCGACAGCCGAGACAGGGCGAACGGTTTCGGTGCATTTTGGGCTTCAGAGACTGTTGACATTGATTTTGCCTTGAAGTGCTCGGTCAGGAACCGGAACGAGGACATTTGGAAACGGGTTTCTGCTTTCGGCGACGATTATGACTCGCCCGTTTCCGCACTTCAAGCAGCAAACCCGGGTTGACTGCGAAAGCGGGCTACACCTTCCGGGCAAAACACTTTTCTTCGCCAACGTTGTGACATCTGAATCAAATGGCAATAAACTGATCACTTGCCGAATCCTTTCAGTTTGACATCCCCCAGGCCCCAGGAGCACTTCCAATGACGCGATCCATTCAATCTCTTATCTGTTTGCTGGTGTTGATGTTGCTACCGGCCACGTCCGCGCTGGCTCAGCTGAAACTACCCAGCTGTTTCGCCGAGCACATGGTGTTGCAACGCGAACGAGATGTCAAAATCTGGGGCTGGGCCGAGCCTGGCCAGACGGTTACCGTGACCTTGGGAGAGAGCAAAGCTGCGGCCACGGCAGATGCTGATTCTGGTAAATGGACCGTTACGCTGCCAGCGATGAAGGCCGGCGGACCGTTTCGGCTGACGGTGGGAACTGATCCCGCAAAGCCAGAAATCACCTTCGAAGATGTTCTGGTCGGCGAAGTCTGGTTGTGTTCTGGGCAATCGAATATGCAGTGGACCGTTGCTGCATCGGCCAACGCCCAGGAAGAAATCGCTGCAGCCAAATACCCGCAGATTCGGCAATTGGGTGTGCCGCGCGTCCAAGCCAACACGCCGCAAAACGATGTCGACGCCAAATGGCAAGTTTGCAGCCCGGAAACAGCCGGCAATTTCACGGCCGTCGGCTATTACTTCGGACGCAAACTGCATCAGGAATTGAACGTTCCAATCGGCATCATCAATTCATCGTGGGGCGGGACGCGTGTGGAACCTTGGACGCCACCGGTTGGATTCGAAATGGTTCCGGCTCTGAAAAACATCTATCAGGATGTAATGCTGCACACGCCGGGAACTGAACAGCATCGCAAACTGCTGTCCAGCCAGATTGAAAAGACGCAGCAGTGGCTGAACGAAGCCAAACAGTCGCTGGAAACCGGTCAATTGCCTCCCCGCAGTCCCGCGTTTCCGGACAAGCTATTGCCCAACCCATCACACCAAAGTCCGACCAAGTTATACAACGCCATGATTCACCCGCTGGTTGGGTATCCCCTGCGAGGTGCAATCTGGTATCAGGGCGAATCCAATCACACCGAGGGCATGCTGTACTTTGAAAAGAAAAAAGCCCTGATTAATGGCTGGCGCAAGTTGTGGGGGCAAGGTGAATTTCCATTCTACTTTGTCCAGATCGCTCCGTATCAATACGGCAATGAAGACCCCACCGTGCTGCCGACATTTTGGGAAGCTCAGGAAAAAGTAACCGAGTTGCCCAACACCGGAATGGTTGTGATTTCGGACATCGGAAACTTGAAAGACATTCATCCGAGAAACAAACAGGACGTCGGCGCTCGTCTGGCCGCCTTCGCATTGAAGAACGATTACGGCCAGGATGTGATTGCTGGCGGCCCCGTGTTCGATGACATGAAATCGGAAGGTGAGTCTTTGGTCGTTTCCTTTACCAACGTCGGTCAAGGGCTTAAGTCCAGCGACGGTCAACCGTTGACCCATTTTGAAATTGCCGGGGCAGGAACCGGCTTTCAGCCAGCCAAAGCGACGATCGAGGGCAACAACCAGATTGTGCTGACCTCCGATAAAGTTGACCAGCCACTGGCAATGCGGTTTGCCTGGCACAAAATGGCCGAACCGAATCTGGTGAATTCGGCCGGTGTACCCGCGTCAGCATTTCGTGCCGGCGAATTGCCTTCTCCGTTGGATCAGGTGGCTGGCATCGAACAGTTCGAACTGGTTTATGAACTGGATTTCACCAAGCTGGGCGATAACTTCGCTTATCAAGTCGACCGACACCAGTCGATTGGCAAGTTCGACCGGATCGGATACTACCTTGAGCTTGTCCGTGGTACGGCTGATCCACAATACGTGTTTGTCTCTCTCAAACCCTTTACCGATGACGCCAGCAAGATTGCAGTGCCGCGTTTTGAAGCCGATTGCCAATTCCAACAACGCGTCGGCGAAATGCAGGTTGAGTCCAACGTGGCCGGAGTAAAAACCGGCACCAACATTCCGGGCAACATTGAATTCTGGCCGCACAATTACGGGCCGGGAAATGGGGCCAGAATTCCCGGTGCCTCGGGTGAAGTGTTTGATTTTGGCGATCAACCAGGGGCACCGAAACGGGGCTACGGATCGATGCAAGTCCACAACACGCGCGACCGGCAGACGGTGTTTGCCTTCAACCACTGGGGAACCAGTGAGGCTGATTTGGGGATCGGAAATTCGACCGGTGAAACTCGGGATTGGACGTTTACCGGAAGCATCAATCAATACGATTCCAAACGAATGAAAATTTTCGTTCGTCCAGTAGGAGCGGAGTAACTGGCTTGTTGATCAGGCTTCGCTTAATACGAGAACGATCTTCTGCCGCCTGCAGCCGAATCGGCGATGCTCCTTTCGCGGGCCAGGCCACCAAAACGCCGGTTCTGCGGCCTTGCTGTCAAAATAGGTAGTTTGTAACTGCTAGCGAATTGTGAATTTGCCGCGATTTTCTATCGCTTGGAACTAAATCCTCTGATTGCGTCAAAAGGTTGCTAAATTGATCGTGGGAAGAGACGACATGAGACACAAACGGCGATTGAACGCGTCCGGCTAGCATTGCTAGCTTGCGGGCGAACGAGGTCGCCAATCGAGTCAACGGTGCGGGTCGATTCCCCCACTTCGAGAGACTCCATTGATTGGCACCCATGCGAATTCGCCATAGTGGCAACCAATTGTCGATCGCGTCACCGGCCAAGCTGAATCTGTATCTGGAACTGCTTGGCAAACGCGATGACGGCTTCCATGAGCTCGAAACGGTCATGACGACGGTTTCGTTGTACGATCAACTTTCGTTTTCGCTCTGCTCGGGTTCTGAGTCCACGCTTCAGGTGCAACCGCTGGGAATCGCGCGGTCAGCCGAGATTCCAACCGGCCCTGACAATCTTGTGCTGGCCGCTTTACAGCAGTTGCGCGATTGGGTTGCCGCACATCGACCCGACACCGACTTGCCCGGGATCCGGATTCGACTGGTCAAGCGAATTCCATCGGCCGCGGGTTTGGGTGGGGCGTCTTCCAATGCCGTTGCGGCACTCTTGGCGGGCAACCGATTATGGAAGCTGGGATTGAAACTCGACCAGCTGGCGAAACTGGCTGCGAATTTGGGCAGCGATGTGCCGTTTTTCCTCTACGGCGGAGTGGCATTGTGCCGCGGGCGTGGCGAGATCGTGGAACCGAAACTGCACCACTGTGATTGGCAGTTTGTCATCGTCAAGCCGCAGGTCGGTTTGCCCACCGGGGACATGTTCGCCAGTGTTTCGTTTGATTCGCCGCATCCAGCCGACGCGGCGATGATGCTTGACGGACTGACCAGTGGGGACAAGCGGCGGGTTGCCAACAACTTGTTCAACCGCTTCGGTCGCGTGGCCAGTGCGATCGCCGAGGAGCTGGACGAGGTAGCCGCGCGGTTTGATCGATTGGCTTGCGTGGGGCATCAGTTGAGTGGAAGTGGTTCGAGCTATTTCGGGGTTTTCGACAATCGACGTCAGGCAGCGGCAGCTGCCGCGATCCTGCAAGCTCAATTGCCATCGATGGGCGTGTTCACGGTCGCGGGAACGCCAGCCCTGATGGCTTCACAATTGGAAACGGCCGCATGATGCAGGAGCGTTGATATGGAAATTACGGAAGTTCGAATCAAGCTGATCGGCAACACCGAAGACCGGCTCCGCGGATTCTGCAGTGTCACATTTGACGACTGTTTTGTGGTCCGTGATCTGAAGATTATTGAAGGCAACAATGGACCTTTCGTGGCCATGCCCAGCCGCAAATTGACCTCAAATTGCCAACGTTGCCGCAGCAAAAATCATCTTCGCGCCAACTATTGCAACCAATGTGGCGTCAAGTTGCGTAACGAGCGGATTGAGTATGATTCCGATGGGCGGGCGAAGTTGTACGCCGATGTCGCTCATCCGGTTAACGCGCGATGTCGAGAGATGATTCAGAGCCGGGTTGTGGAGGAATTGCAGAAAGAGCTCGAACGGGCAGCTCAACCCGGTTACGCTTCGCGGTACGATGATGACTACTTTGACGACGATCCGGGACCGTTGGGCAGTGACGAGCCGGCACTGGATCGCCCGGATGCTACGGCTCAGGACGCGGACAGCGATACCTCCTCCGAGGCGGAGACGGGGCAAACGCAGCACCATCGCACGGATCCGGCAGCGGAAAATCCGCAAAAACCGCATAAACCGGACGATAGCGTTTCTCGGGACTCAAAACGAGGGGAAGACGAATTTGGCAGCGGGATTTTCTGACGAAATTTCCGATCGAAGTTGATAGCTATTGAGAAACGCCTTGAAACCGGCTTTTTTCTCCCAATAATTCATTTGCCAACTATACTTGGACCGTCTGCCCGGAGGCCCGAGTAGTCCGTCTGATGGTTGTTTTTCGGCCAGTTACGGCGAATGATTCTACACCTCGACCGCCAATCAATTATCAAAATGCATCGCACACTGGTTTTATTCGGAATTGCGAGCCTGGCTATCTGCATCACCCTCGCCGATAGTGTTGAGGCTCAAGTCGGTAACGCTCGCAAGTTGGCACCTGGTGTCGTCAAGAAAATCCCGATCGAGCTCAATCCGCGCGACACGTTTACGTTGCCCCGGGCATTACCGGGCGTTGACGCTGAAAAGTACGAACCGAAGTCGATTCCAGTCGAAGATACGCTGTGGGGGCAATCGCACCGCGTCATTCTGTATCGCGACAATGTATGGGAATATGAATTCTCGTTTCTCGGTTTGCGACAGGCTCAGCTCCGCATGCCCAACGAGCAGGGCGAGATCGACAATATCAATGTCTGGTACCTGGTTTATCGCATTCGCAACACGGGCGCTTCGATGAGCTATGAAAAGAAGCGGGCCAATCCGGATTTCCCGTATTTGAGCTACGATTTGCAGTTGAACGAATCAGGCGAATCACCGCGTGAATTCAGGCCACGGTTCATCCTGGAAGGATCGATCGAAAGCAACAAGCAATACCAGCGGGTTGAATACCCCGATCAAATCAGCCCCATCTTGTTGGAGCAAATCCGTCGAATTGAGGATCCCAACCAGCCGTTGCTGGATTCCCTGCAGATGGCCAAAATCGATATTCCGTTGGCTAAGACGGAAGCCGATCCGGGGGTCTGGGGAGTTGCGATCTGGAAGGATGTTGATCCTCGTATCGACTATGTCAGTGTTCTGGTACGTGGGCTGAGCAACGGTTTTCGGCTCGACAGCGATCCTGCCAAACCACCGCGATTGAAAACGCTTCAGCTGAATTTTTGGCGGCCGGGCGATCGAATTGCCGAACGTCGTGACGACGTTGACTACGGCATTCCGCTGGTCGAAGACCCCAAGGAGCAGGTCTTGATTTGCCAGCGATATCAACTGCCAGGGCCCCAGTTAAAAGGGTATCAGGTCAACGAAATGGCCAAGCGAAACGTGCTGGTGGTTGAAACGGATGCCCAAATCGATCTGGAGGATTTCGAGTCGAAACTGACTCCAGTGCTGGATGCTGGGAAACTCCCGGCCAGTTTGATTCAGTCCTTTGCTGATTCCGGGATCACGATTGACCAGAATGCCCAAGTCAATAGCGTGATCAAAGGCTATAAGTGGACTTTTTCCGATGGCGGTGAGGACTACATTATCGAGCTGGAACCTGAGTTCTGGGAGCCTGAATTTGGCAAAATTCGCTTCATAAAGTCTCTTGATCACTTGTGGATCTACCGATAAGATTTGGAGTTCAAAATCAAGGGGACCGGTGTTTGGTGCTGGTTTTTCGGGCCATTTTCAGAATTTGGCTCCCTTTCATCAGATACAAGCGATTTCAGGAAATAGAACAATGGCCCACAAAAAGGGACAAGGCTCCAGCCGTAACGGTCGTGACTCGAATGCTCAGCGTCGAGGCGTGAAAAAATTTGGTGGTGAGCAAGTCGTCGCCGGTAACATCTTGATCCGCCAGGTCGGCAACAAATGGCATCCCGGTGCTGGCGTTGGGCAGGGAAAAGACTACACGCTATATGCGTTGGTTGATGGTCACGTGATGTTTGACCGCAACGGACGACGCATCAACGTCGTCGCCGAAGCCTAGTCGCCAATCTCGCGGCCCCGCGCCGCGTCAGCCTGCTAAACACCAAGGATGCCGTCGGGCATCCTTTTTTCATGGAATTCGATGGACACGCCTGAATACACCATTCGAACCAGCCGGCTGGGATTGCGAAATTGGCGAGCCGATGACCTCGGTCCTTACATCGCCCTCAACTCGGATCCGGAAGTGATGAAGTACTTTCCGGCGTTGCCCACCCCTGAACAAACTCGCCAAGGTTTGGCTCGGTTCCAGTCGCATTTCGACCAGCACGGGTATACTTACTTTGCCGTCGATGATTTAAATCGAAACCAATGGATCGGATTCGTAGGCTTGCTAAACCAGGATTACGAATCGCCCTTTACACCATTTGTGGATATTGGTTGGCGGCTGCAGCAGGATAGCTGGGGCCAGGGACTGGCGACCGAAGCGGCGGAGGCTTGTCTTGAATATGCCCGGACGGAGTTGCAGCTGAACGAAGTTTATGCGACCGCTCCCTGGAAGAATCAACCTTCGTTGCGAGTCATGGCTAAAATCGGCATGTCCAAGGTTGGCGAGTTTGTTCATCCTCGATTCGATGCCGAACACGAATTGCAACCCATGCACGTTTACAGAATTCGATTGAATTAATGTTTGTCGACCAGGTAACAGTAAAAGTCAGCGGCGGCCGAGGTGGCCATGGATGCATGAGCTTCCGGCGCGAAAAGTACGTCCCCAAAGGGGGCCCCGATGGCGGTGACGGCGGTAACGGCGGCAGCGTGATTCTGGTCGCCAAGCAGGGCGTCAACAGCCTGATGGCACTGGCCAACCGCAATCATATTCGGGCCAACAATGGCAAGGGCGGTTTGGGGTCAGGAATGCATGGCAAGTCTGCCGAGGACACCACGATTTTCGTTCCTCCTGGAACCATGGTGATCGACAAGGAAACCGGGTTGACGCTGAAGGACCTGGCGACGGCCGGTGATTCGGTGATTGCAGCCCAGGGGGGCCGCGGCGGAAAAGGTAACGCTCGCTTCAAATCCTCGACAAATCAGGCACCCCGCCAGACCACCGAGGGTGAAGAAGGCGAACACAAGACATTATTGCTGGAACTGAAAGTCATCGCCGATGTCGGTTTGATTGGAAAACCGAATGCTGGCAAGAGCACATTGCTCAGTCGAATGTCGGCTGCCAAACCGGAGATCGCTAACTATCCGTTTACGACTCGCTATCCCAATTTGGGGCAAGTGCAAATCAGCCTCGACGAAGCCTTTATCATGGCCGATATCCCGGGACTGATTGAAGGTGCCAGTCAGGGCGTTGGGTTGGGACACGATTTCCTCAAACACATTGAACGGGCGGGGATCCTGGTGCACCTGATTGAACCCGACCCCATGGATCAGACTGATCCCGTCGAAAACTATTTTGCAATTCGGTCGGAACTGGAGCAGTACAACCCTGGTTTGAAAGAACGCCCTGAAATTGTCGTCTGTACGAAATCGGAACTTCCGGGTGCCAACGAAGTGGCTGCACGGTTACGAGCGGCGATCGACAAGGAAGTGTTGCAGATCTCGGCTGTCACCGGAGATGGGTTGAAACCGTTGTTGCATCGGATTGCCAATGTCCTGCGTGAGTACCAACAATGCGATTCGTAAGCGTTGATATCGGTAACAGCCGGATCAAATTGCGAGTCAGCGAGGAAAGCGAATCGCAGGTTGCTCGCTCCGAGCAAACGTTGGCATTTCTGCTGCCCGCTGAGCCATTGCAGTGGTTTGTTTCCAGTGTCAATTCAAAACGTGAGCAACAACTGGAATCCTGGGTTCGACAGC
>CAZJEK010000198.1:0-10759 GCA_964545005.1 uncultured Pirellulaceae bacterium | reverse complement strand
GAAAATGTGAGCATCGTCGACCCTAATGCTGGCGTGGGTTACATCAAGTTAACCAACTTCCAGAAAACGACGGTCCGTGATTTCGATGCCGCTCTTTGGAAGTTAAGCCGTCAGGGCATGCGGTCTTTAATTGTCGATGTTCGGGGCAATCCGGGTGGACTGCTGAACGCGTCGGTTGAAATCGCGGATCGCTTTATCAGCCAGGGCGTGATCGTGCAGACCCGCGGTCGCAATCCGATGGAAAACTACGTCCATCGTGCCAACGAAGAAAACACCTGGCGAGTTCCGTTGGTGGTTCTGGTTGATGAAAACTCAGCCAGTGCCAGCGAGATCTTTGCCGCCGCCATCCGCGACCACGCTCGAGGGTTGATCGTCGGCGAACGGAGTTATGGCAAAGGCAGCGTCCAGGGGATTTTCCCGCTGAACATCTCTGGCGGCGGAGTTCGTCTGACGACGGCCAAGTTTTATTCCCCTACGGATCAGGCCATCAACGAAGTCGGCGTGGCAGCCGACATCGAACTGCATCAAGTCGCCAAGTCCCAGGGCCAGCAAGTGGCCGTAGGCGATGACAATGGTTTGCGAATTGGCATCCAGGCTGCCCGCCGCGTGGCCGACCAACGCAATGCCGCGATTCAGCAAAAGAAATCGGCCGCTGCGGTTCCGCCAGTGGTCCGCTACCAGGGCTTGTAGCCTGTCAGCGCTTAACTTGAATTATTTCTGGGTTTGCTTGACTGCGGTTGAGCAAACCCATTTTTTGTTGCGGCTCGGCGTTTGTCGAGTTTCCGGTAACGACTACAATTCAGGCTATCTTTCAATTCGATCTGCGGGAGCCAGCGTTGACCCATATTGACACTCTTTACGATGCAGCTGTCGATAACATGTCAGTCAAAGAGAAAATTGCTCGCTCAGTTGCGATTTTCAATTGGAGTCGAGAATTCGCGGCCCGACAGGTTCGCGAAGCCAATCCTGATGCGTGCCCAGAGGTCATCAAGTTGCTGGTCGTACTTCGCATCTATGGCCACGAACCGCAAATCAAGTCCATGATCGAAAGCTTGCTGGCAGAAAATGTTTCCGATTGAGTCTTTCAAGAACACTCTCTTGAAGTTTACTTCCTTACTCCAAAACCACGAAATCCAATTTCATTTGACGGGTGGTATAACGGGAGTCGCTTATGGCGAACCACGCCTAACTCAAGTCATCGACTTGGTCATTGAGAATGCTGCCTTTGAGAAAAAGCTCGATTTGATTGGCGACGAACTGGAACGTGCTGATTTCATTTTTTCTAGACCAGCAATCATCGAGGCATTGCGCAATAAGCGAATGTTTCAATTGTTTGACGCCGCAGAATCATTGAAGCTGGATGTTTATCCTCGTGAATTGATCGAGGGTGAACTTTCCAGGTCAGAATGGGTCGAAGTATTTGAAAACGTGTCGCTCCCGATTGCATCGCGATCGGACGCTGCTATTTCCAAATTAATTTGGATTCAAAAAGGGAGTCATAAAAGCCGCCGTGACTTTCGACAGATTTTTTCACGAGCAAACATTCAAGACCAAAAATTAATTGAATATTTGGCTGTTTGCTTGGACTTAGAATCGCTGCTTGCAGAAGTCTTGGCTGAATCGGACGAAATCAACGATTGACGAATTCCAAAGTCGCTGTCGACTTTGCCGATTTAAAAATCTCATTAAGATATCTCCGATTCAATTCCGTTGGAGAGGATGCGGCAGTGCAGACGTTTTCCGAGTTTAACCAGTTGCTCGAACGCCCCGTTGACGAGAAAAACCGTGAGTTTCAGCGCCAGGGAAGACTGAAGCATTTGATTTTCGGTTCCCAGCTGACCAAACCGCTGCTGGAAAAACTGTTTCGTTCGGCCGAAATGATCCGCAAGCTGGCCAAAGACCCGGACGGCAACCGGCAATTGCGCAACCTGCTGGCCGACAAACGGGCGATGCTGTATTTCACTCAGCCGTCGACCAGGACGTTCCTTTCCTTCATGGCAGCTTGCCAGATTCTGGGGATCACCTGCAATGAAGTCCGCGATCCGAAGACTTCCTCCGAAGTCAAACGCGAATCGCCGATGGACTCGATTCGAATGTTCAGCAGCTATTTCAATGTCATCATCATGCGGTCGCAGATCAGCAATTACGCCGAATGCTGTGCCTACCTGATGAACGAATTGGAGAGCCAGGAGCGACGATCGGTGCCAATTATCAATGCTGGAGCAGGCAGTGACGAACACCCGACCCAGGCGTTGCTGGACATGTACACGATCAACCGCACGTTCGATTTCGACGAAAGTTCCACGTCGCGAGCTTCCCGGTTGGACGAATTGCGGCAACGCTACCCATCGTTGAACCGCGGCCTGGACAACAAGACTTATGCCTTTTGCGGCGATATCGGTCGGGGTCGGACCGTCCGTTCGCTGGCGACGGTTCTGTCGCAGTACAACGGGATCCGGATGTTTTTTGTTGCTCCGAACCATCCTGAATTGCAACTTGATCGGGTTTTGAAGCAGCAATTGGAACGGTCGGGTGTACAGCTCCACGAGGTCAATTCCCTGGATGCCGAATTCCAGGGGCAGCCGGTGTTGAGCCAGATTGACTGCTTGTACATGACCCGCATCCAACGGGAGCACAATTCCAAAGAAGTGGAATCGCAAATCGCGGCCCTGGACCTCGAGCCCTTTCGACTAACGTTGGATCGGGTCTCCCAGCTGAAAAGCTATGCCCCCATCCTGCACCCGTTCCCTCGCGATAGTGTGGTGGGGGAGATTCCGACGGAAATTGATTCCGATCCTCGCGCGATGTACTTTCGACAGGCCCGGAATGGGATGTGGGTCCGGGCCGCGTTGCTGGTTCATTTGTTTGATGTCGCCGATTCGCTGTTTATGGCCTATTCGGACTTGCGAAGATAGAGGGTAGCTTGGGCATTTGGCGGTTATCGCCCCCGAAGTAGCTTGGGCCATTGGCCCGAGTCGCAAGATTTTCTCCATCGGTAAGTGTTCCGTTTGCGATCACGGCCGAATCGGCCATGCTACAATGTGAATCGCGGTTCGGCCGGTGCCCCGAAATCGCGATCATGCCGTCCATACTTCGAATTTGGGGCCGCCGTTTTAGGCTTTTTTCGGGGTCTTCCCCTGCCAACCGGGTTCCACCCGTGCCATGAATGACGGTTGTCCGGATTACAATGGATGCGCCGATGTCGCTGCAGACAGCTCTTAAATGTCCTGTTTGCCCGGCGTTTTGGTCGATAAACCTCCAACTGCGCGACGATAGTTACGGGCAGCGTCTGTTCTGGTGAGATTTCCGGAGCAATCCGAATTGGGTCAATTCGGCATTCAAGGACACTGTTTTGCGGTTTTCACTGTTTTCGTTGGCACGAATTTTTCGCGCAACTATAATTCGATCAACGACTTTGACGGAAACATCATTCGGGCCGATTGGGCGTCCAGGTTAGAGGTAGCACAATGAATTTGCTGGGCAAGATTTTCACTCTGTTGATCTTTTTGATGAGCATTGTTTTTCTGGTGGTGGCGTTGATGGTTGGCGCCTCAGACCGCGCTTGGAAGCAGAAGGCGATCGAAATGAACGCCAAAGCCCAGGCAGCGGAAGCCAGCCGGGCCGGCATCCAGGCCAGCACGCAGCGTCTGGTAAAAACGCTGGAGCGGGAACGTGTTGCTCGTGCCTTGCAACTAAGCAACTTGCAGTCTCAATTGAAACAGAGCCAGGACCAACTGGCCCAGATTCAGACGCAACTTGGGGCCAGCCAGGATGCCAGCCAGAAGCGTTTGGACGAGCTGGAAAAAGCTAACGCTCGAGTCGCCCAACAGGACGCACAACTTGCTCAGTTGAAGGACCAGAACAAGAAGCTGGTTGACGATCTGGCCAATCAGTTCCAGAAAGCGCGAAATCTTCAGACTCAAATCAACGAGCAAAAAAGTGCCATCGCCTCGTTGGAGAAAGACCAGGCCGATTTGGCAAACCAATTGGCCAAGTCTCAAAAAGTCATGAAGATGCTGGGCGTTGATGAGAATTACAACACGGCCCACATTCCGGCCAAGGTTGAATCAGTCGTGACCTCGGTCGACGACGACGGTTTGTTTTCCGTCGAACTGGGCGAAGACGATGGCATCCGTGTCGGGCACCAACTGGTGATCTCACGGGGTTCACAGTACGTGGGCACAGGTAAAGTCATCATGGCCAACGACAACAAATCCATCGTTCAATCTGTTGAAGGTCTGATGAAAGCCGAAGTTCGACGAGGAGACAATGTCTCAACCAAGCTCTAATAACGACGACCTGTCGCTGGAAAGCGGATACGAATCGGATCTGGACGCGTTTGAAGAAGTTCAAGACGTGCCCCGATATCGCAAGCAGGGCTTCAGCATCTATACGATGTTCCTGATCCTGTCATTCCTGTCGCTGACGGCCTCGGCCATCATTTTCTATACCAACATTCGTGGCTAGTTTTCCGGCAATTGCGGCCCTGAAAACAGGTGCTGCTGATGCTGGAGCAAGGACCCATCATGTCTGAAGTCGACTTTCCCCCAGAAGAAACCGATCAAGTTGGCATCACCTCGGATGCCCAACCGGAAAAGAAAGGCCTGCTGGCGTCGATCACGGTTTTCGAAACCATGCTGGTCCTGTCGTTTGGCTTCATCGTGCTGGCGACTTTCCTGCTGTTTACCGTCCTGCGTCAATATAGCGAAGGCTTTCCCTTCGGTGGCGGCATGCCATACTCGACATCCGAGATTCAATTCTTGATGTGGTAGTTCATCCACGCTGTCCTGACACCCGTTTAAAAAACCGCTAGAATGCGGTTTGAGCGGTACATCAGTAGGCAGCGGGGATTGAATCAACGTGGACAAGAAGGATAACAGCATCCTGGATAACCTCCCGGCGGACCCAGTTTCCCGGGAAGAACTCCACCAAACGGCAAAACAGCTGTTGGACAATGTTGCCGGCGTTGTTCTGGGAAAACGGGATGTCGCCGAACTGTGTCTAATCGCCTTGTTGGCGGATGAACATGTGCTGCTGGAAGATGTTCCCGGCGTCGGCAAGACGTTAATGGGTAAAGCCCTGGCCAACAGCGTCAACGGCGAATTCCGGCGGATCCAGTTTACCCCGGACCTGCTGCCCTCCGACATCGTAGGCAGTTCCATCTTCAATACGCAACGGTCTGAGTTCGTTTTCAACGAAGGCCCGATCTTCAGTAACTTTGTGTTGGCCGACGAAATCAACCGTGCTCCGCCCCGAACTCAAAGCGCGCTGCTGGAGGCGATGAGCGACTCGCAGGTCAGTGTTGACGGCAAAACGTATCACCTGGCCAAGCCATTCATGGTGATTGCGACTCAGAACCCATTCGAATTCGAGGGCACGTATTCGCTCCCGGAAAGTCAACTGGATCGATTCCTAATGAGAATTTCGATGGGCTATCCGGACCGCGAATTCGAAACGCAAATCTTTCGAAATCATCGCACCGGCGAACCGGTCGACCAGCTTTCAGCCGTTTGCCACTGGAGCCGCGTGATGGAAATGCAACAAGCAGTCAGACAGGTTCGAGTCGATGAAGCGATCTCGGATTACATGCTGGACATCGTCCACGCCACTCGTGATTCACCGGAGTTATCGGTAGGCATCAGCACGCGAGCTGCGTTGTCCTGGTATCGAGCCATTCAAGCAGCAGCGTTCCTCGATGGCCGCGATTTTTCGATCCCCGACGATGCTCGTGACCTGGCAGTTTCGGTGCTCAGTCACCGCGTCATGATGCAGGGTGGCGTCCAAGGTACTCAACGCAATGATGTCGAGTCCATCATTCGCGAAATCACCAGCCAAACGGATTTGCCGACATAGCGATTTCGTTCATCAACTTCGCAAACTCAAATTTGTTGAACCGGTAGACGTTCCACCATGTTTCGCTATCTTCGCGAACGAAAACGAATCGAATGGGCAGCCTTGACACCCGAGGGCTGGGTTTACCTGGTAGTGTTGGCCTTCATCGCCATCGGTTCGGTCATTCGGAATGTCAATTTGTTAATCCTGATGGCCGGGGTGTTGGCGGCACCGCTGTTTGTCAACTGGCGTCTGGCAATCCATCGGCTGGGCCGATTGAAGGCGAGTCGACAGCTTCCCCGTCGTTTGCATGCCAACCGAGTCACCAGCATTCCCTGGCAGGCTGAAAACCGGCTACGTTCGATGTCAGCGTTTGACCTGATGGTCAGCGATCGCATCGAAAGATATCCCGAGTCGGAACAAAACCTGAACACTGAAGGTCTCCCTCCAGCGGCGATTCGAGCCTCTCAAACACCTTGGTACCAGTGGCTGCAGATTCCGCTCTGGAAAGCGCCGGTCAATCCAATGTGTTCCGAGACGCTGGTTCGATTCCCCAGACTTGATGCTGGCAAGACGGAAACACGCTCTTACCGCGTGTTTTTCAGCCAACGGGGCAAGTATCACGCTGGGCCAGCATACCTCTCAACCACGTTTCCGTTGGGGCTGATTTTTTCCCGCAGTCGCGTTTGTCAAGGAACCACTTTTTTCGTCGCACCGGGATTGGGACAGCTGGCCCCGACATGGGAACAACGCTTGCGTTCATCGATGGCCGGCTCTGATTCCATTCAACGCAGCCGGGCTCTGGAGGAGGATGAATTCTATGCCTTGCGCCCCTGGCGTTCGGGCGACAGCAAAAAAAATATTCACTGGCGAACGACAGCCCGGATGGGATATCCGATCGTGAAACAACATGATCAGCAAAACAATCGTGACTTCGCGTTGGTCGTCGATTTGTTTGGTGCAGAAACGGATTCTCGTATCTGGCAAAATTCAGAACGGGTGCTCAGTTTCGCGACGACTGCGCTGATGGAACTGGGTAACGATGTTCGGGGCCAGGTGACGGTCCAAATCAGCGGTCGCGAATTGGTCGATTGTTGCAGTCGATCCCTGCAGGGCGTCATCGGGGAAGCATTGCCGGCCCTGTCGGTTGCCCAATGCACCGAACAATCGGCCGTCATGGATGCCATCGTCAACGCCGCGGCAGCGGTGTCTGCCGGAACGCCGATTTATGTGATCAGTACCCGGCCCCGTCCGGCGTCACTCGAATTGATGCTACCTGTTGGCCTGGAAAACCCGGCTGCCGACCGGCAAGACCAATCGCTGGCCCGCAGACTTCGCAGTGCTTTGCCCATGGTCCGCTGGTTGTCCGCCGAAGGCTCCGAGTTCAAGCAACTGTTTACGGCACCACAAGACCAGGCAAACGCCCCGTCTTCCGAACGCATGCCCCGCACGTTGGCAGCCCTTACCGATCGGTGGATGAAGCATGCCAAACATTAAGCGATATCTTCAAATCACGATCTTCCCGCTGGTCATCCTGAGCGGCATATTGCTGGGTTCGGCCATGGAGTCCTCCAGCATGATTGCGGTCGCCATCATTGGAGCCTTGCTGGGGTTTCTGACCGTTGACTTGCTCAAGTGGTTTCAGCTTCAAGGAATGATCGCCAACCTGGTTTCGATCGGTATCCTGGTATTGGCGATGTGGGATTTTTTCGACCTCGATGGGACCGGAAAACTGATCGCTGTCGCAAATCTCCTGGTTTACCTGCAGACGGTGTTGATGTTTCAGGACAAGACGCCGCGACTGAATTGGCAAATCCTGGTCCTCAGTCTGCTGCAAGTAGTCGTCAGCGCAATCTTTACTCTGAATCTGGAAGGCGGGATCCTGATGATGATCTACTTCCTGATTGGCGGCGTGGCCATGTTGCTGCAATCCATTTACGCGCACCAGGAAAAAATCGGTGCCCTGAATGAAAACTCTGCCCGGTTGGCAACCGAGCGTTTTGCCCAGGCCCCGGCGACACCTCCGCTTGCTCCGGCGGGCCCAATCACGTTTTTTGATTTTGAATCGCGACGGCAGTTCAAAACCACGTCGTTCCTGATTCCCGCTGCGCTGTGGGCGGGAATCACGTTGGCATTCGCATTGACGCTGTTCTATTTATCGCCGCGCCATGCCCCCCCCTGGTATGGCCCTTTAACCAGCCAGGTCAGTACCGCTGGCGTTACCAAATCGGTGAACCTCGACGAGCGCGGCATCATCGAGCAATCCGATCAACTGATGTTTCGAGTGCGTTTCAAAGATCGCAACGACAAGGAGGTTGCGATCAGCAACGATCCCTATTTTCGCGGTCTCGCGTTGTCCGAACTGGTCATTCGCAATGGCAAAACTGACTGGCAAGCCCCCCAGGACCGCGTCACGACCGAGCACTACCAAAGCGTTCCCTGGCCATCCCGTCGATTGCCGTCCGGTCGAGCGATCATCCAGCAGTACACGATTGAGGAATCCATCGACCCCCTGGTTTACGGTGTGTTCCCGTTTTACCGAGCTCAGTTGACTCCCAACAATCTCCAGTTTTGCCATGAGATTTCGGGGCTGACTCGTTGCCGCCTGCGGGAAAAGATTAGTCTCGCGCCATTTAAATATCAGGCGATTACGCTGCTGGATGATGCCAATCGGCTGAGTCGGTTTTGGCCGTACATCTCCAATACCCAGACCTTTGCTCAGCGCCCGATGGCTGAGGACCAGCCGCAGATCCAATGGCTGACGAAAATGGATCCGGCCCGTTATCCGACCCTGGTTCAGTTGTCGGACCAGTTGGCAGCCAAGAATCGCGAGCGAGACGGTTCAGCGCTAGACCTGATGCGATCGATGGAGGACTACTTCCAGAATCCCGATCTCTTCCGATACACGATGGATTTTCGCGATGTGAAACGTGATGAACGCGTTGATCCGGTGGAGGACTTCATTCGCAACCATCGCTGCGGACATTGTGAACTATTCGCTTCGGCTTTGACTCTGATGTTGCGGCACCAAGGTATTCCAGCTCGACTGGTCGTCGGCTTTCAGGGCGGAGCGTACAACAACTTGACCGGTACCTACGTGGTGCGAGCCGACCATGCTCACGCTTGGGTGGAAGCCTATCTGCCACCTGAAGAATGCACGCCAACGATGTTTGAACGCGGCCAGGCAGGGCCGGGAGGTGCCTGGGCGTTGCTGGAACCGACTCCCGTCGCCAATTTCAATCGCAACGATAGTGGGGTCGCGATCGATATCGCCCGCGGCGTCTGGGATGACTACGTCCTGGGTATCGATGAAGAGTCCGAAAACAGCGCAGGGATGAGTTCATCGGCGATGGGGTGGCTACAGTTTATTGACTTTGAAGCGCTGAACGGGCGGCTGCGGGATCTCAAGAGCACGACCAAACAGCCGTGGTTCAAGATCGCATTGCCGGTGGTTCTCCTGTTTTGCCTGGTGCTGATTCTGCTCAAGCTTAGCCCGCAGGTGGAAGACCAGGACGCCGAACCGGTCGGACTGATGCGGCGACTGGTGGCCGGGGCCGTTTCCATTTTCTCGCCCGAATGGAGTCGGCGAATGATCCTTGGCGGCCGACATCGCGTCGATTTTTACCAGTCGATGATCAGTCTGTTAAAGAAAAAAGGCCTCGAGCGACAACCGCAACAGACGCATCGGGAGTTTGCTGGTGCAGTCGTCGCCGCCTACGAAAACCATCCTCAGCGAAAACAGATTGCCGCCGCCACTGAAAAGATCACGGAATCGTTCAACGCGGTCCGGTTTGGAAAAATCGAACTCAATCCAGCTGAAATCGAAGCCCTGCAGGACTCGCTTCAGCGATTGGCCCGGGCACTCCAGCAACCACAGCCGGCCAATTCATCCCCACAGCAGGATCGCTCCCACGACCATCGCCAGTAGGCTGGCAATCAGCACCGCGCCACTGGCGATGTCCAACGACATCCGGACCTGCTCATCAGGTTGGTCCGTCACTGCCTTGGCCAACGCTTCGATGGAACTGTTGACCAGTTCGGAAACCCAGACCAGGGCGATACAGCCAACCAGCAGGCAGACCGAAACACGATCCAGCTGTTTGATGTAGGCCAGGGCCAGGACCGCGATGGTCGCCGGAATATGGATCAGGAAACTGTTTTGCCAGGGTGAATTGCCTCGATCGCGAACAGCGCAGGCCACCCCACGAAACGCATTGGCAAACTTGACTCGCCACCCGCGGCCCGAAAAGGAAGCTGGCGGAGTGGAATTAGCCGAATCTTGGGCTGAGTTCATGGTTACTCCAACCAGCGAGCACCGGCTGCCGGAATCGCCGTTCCACCGGGTCGGAACAGTCTTGGTCGCCGGGTGAATCTTGGTTCCAGTCCGAAGCGAAATCCGAAATTCTCTCGGCTGAAATCGTAGTTGAATCCGAACTGCCACAGGAATGACTCGCCGATGTAAATCAGGCTCAATGTCTGGCCGATCGAACCTGCTTCACCAAAGTCGACCTGACCGCCTCCTTTGACACCCCATTTGTCGCTCATCCGATAGCTGACTGCCGCCGACAGAATATTGCTGCTAATTGGTCCCTCAATCATGCGATAGCCCAGATAGGCATTGCCAATTTCCGGACGGCTGAGATTGGCCCCAAAACTGGCGGTCCGCAGGCCTTGCGAGAAGAAATCGAAATATCCGTCAGACACCAACGATAGTCGATCTCCGACGTACCAGCGGAAGTCATAGTCAAACATGCCAAAGTCGGAACCGAAATTGTCCCGGTCGGCGTTGGGGAACAACGTCGCTTGAACGTCGAACGTAATCCAGTCAATGATGTGCTCGCGGCCAGGAAGTCCACGCTTGGTTTGCCAACGTTGACTGACGCCGAACTTGATCGCTGACAGATCATCGGCAATTTCCGTTGACGCC
>CAZJEK010000197.1:0-10764 GCA_964545005.1 uncultured Pirellulaceae bacterium | reverse complement strand
AGTACGCAACTCCAACGATAAAACGTTTCCGATTGGATTTTGTATCGGTAACCGTACGTTCGTATGCGACAACCTGAGTTTTTCATCCGATGTCGTGATTTCAAAACGACACACCCGCCACGGCGAAAACCGCTACCGCGAGGGTATTGCTGATGCAATCGCCAAACTGGTGGACTATCGACGATTGGAAGCTCAACGAATCGAACAGTTGCAGCACCAATCATTGAGCGACCACCGAGCTGAGTCCCTGATGCTTCGTGCCTGGGACAAAAAGCTGATTGGGACTCGGATGCTGCGCCCTCTATTGGACGAATGGAGAAGTCCTTCTTTTGAGGAGTTCGAACCGCGGACGGCATGGTCGATGCTTTCGGCGTACACACACGTCGCCAAAGATCGCCAACGTCGTTATCCACATCGAGCGGCCTTCGAAGTCATGCAGTTCCAAAACATGCTGGCTTCGTAACAAATCTAATTTTCGTTTTTGACGCCTTGACCCTCGTTGTCCAGACGCAATTTGTCTTTATTAGGAGAAATCCATGAGTTCAGAATCTAAGCCAACAATCAGCTTGAACCTACCCATTCCCGGCGGAGGCCAAATTCAGGCAGCCGTCTGGGAAAACCAGCAATCCAATGGTGGTGAGACGTTTACCAGCTATGGAATCACGATTCAACGTCGATACTACGATGAGGAATCCAAGGAGTGGAAGTCTGCCAAAGGCTTCCGCGACAGCGATTTGCTTACCCTGGCTTTTGCAGCTCAGGAACTGTATCGAAAGGTCCAAGAGAAAAAGCCAAGATGAAACCCGCGGAAAGGAATCTAACCCAGTCACATGGCTGGGTTTTTTGGAACGAAGCAAACAGAAAGTGCTTGGCGAACCTAAGCAGCCGAGCCAATCGGGAATGCGCCCGATTCGCTGCGTTCCCAAATGTACTGGTATATCTGATCCGCATACTTTTGGGCATCGTCCTCCGTATACGGAGGAATAGGAATCACGTTGAAAATCTGGTCGAGAATCTCGACTTCGATCTCGGCGCGAGTCGCTTCTTTCTCCCACCATTGATGCAGCGGTGAAATTAACTGCTTCAACGACTCCAACAATTGCCGGCTCCCTTGTTTCAGTCGTTCTCGATCAACTTTCGTTAGATCGTCACGTTGCAGAAGTTGAAACAAAAACTGTTCTTCGTCTTTTAGGCCTTCCGCAACCATTGCCTTTTCGGACTCATCCAGTTCGGCGTTCAATTCCATCAATCGACGGAATGTTTCTTCGATAGTCGTTCGGTCTTTTTCTCGGTTATAGTCGGCGATGATTTCCTGATACTTTTTGTAGAAATCCATTTGCAACGGATTCGTGGAAACCAAGGCAGCAAGGCGTTGTTCCAGTAGGTCAGCAATGTCTTGCACCGTTGATCGCTTTCTACGGCTCTTTTTAGCAAATTCTTCTTGCAGTTTCTCGAAGTCAATCTTGCTCAAGTCGAGCGTCAATCCCTCGGCATGATCGGAGCCAGGGCCAGCCAGACCAATCGCTTCGCTGACAATAAGCTGAAGCTCTTTCAGAATTTCGGTCACATCGGCCGCCGATCGCTTCTGAATCAGTTTCTTGAATATCGCCTCCAGATTGTCCCGTCGTTCGGCAAACTGATAGACGCTTGGTTCCATATTGAGGGCACGGAAGCGTTTAATTAGTTCCAGCGTCAGCATCTCCTCTGTTGCTCGCACCGATTCGGCTGCGTCTTTAATGGCCTCAATCCGATCAAAACCGGTCGCTCCATTGAAGCGATTCAATTGAAATCCGGCTCCTGACAAGTGAGACTCAGCGGCTTCAAGTGATTCAATCAGCGCGGCTATTCGAACCTCGATCGGCTCGATTGGTTCACCAATATCGCCACCTTCCACGGTAGCAGCATAGTCCGCCAAGGCCTTTCGCAGACTGCCAAGCATGCCGTTGTAGTCAACAATAACACCACAATCTTTGCCTGGTGAAACCCGGTTCGCACGAGCAATTGCCTGCATTAGCGTGTGTGCTCGCATCGGCTTGTCGATGTAAAGCGTCGACAATGTTTCAACATCAAAACCAGTCAACCACATCGCACAAACGATCGCCACTCGAAACGGATGCTCAGGCTTCTTGAACGCAGTCTCGACATCAATTCGTTCTTTGTTGGCGGTTGCAAAACCCTCTTTGATAACGGCTCGATGGGGCTTGATATCAAACTTCCATTTCTTGAATTCGGCGACTTCACCCTGCTGTTCCGAAATAATGATCTGAATCAATGTTTCATCCATCCAGTCCGCTCGGTCAGCCAATTGATCAGCCTTGTCTTGCAACGCTTCTCTTGCGATCGCATCCTGTGTATTATCAGCAGCGGCAGCAAACTCTTCAGCTTCCTTGCGTACCTGTACTGCTTTCGCCTGCCAGCGCGGAATGATCCGTTGATACATTCGTGCACAAGTGACTTTGTCGATACAGACAAGCATCATTTTTCCAGTTTCCCAGCGAGCTGAACAATGTTGTACAAAGTCATCTGCAATTCGATCAAGTCGCTCGTCCGCTGTGATGACCTCATAAGACTTGCCAAGCAGTTTTTCCAGCTTGGCCATCTCGTCGTCATCGAGATCCGCCTCTTCGACTTTCGCGGCAATCGCATCGTTAAGATCAATACGTCGCAAGCCAAGTTTCTCACCACGGTTCTCATAAACGAGTTTCACCGTCGCACCATCTTCTTCGGCACGTTTGAAATTGTAAGTCGAAACATACGACCCGAAAATTCGCTTGGTTAGATAGTCGGTATCTTCCAATAACGGCGTTCCTGTAAAACCAATAAACGAAGCATTGGGCAGCGCGATTCGCATATTACGAGCTAACTTGCCTGCCTGGGTTCGGTGTGCTTCATCGGACATCACAATAATGTCGTCACGTTCACTGTAAGGTTTCTTCGGTGCCTTTTCGCGACGGAATTTGTGAATCATCGTGAACATGAACCGGTGATTCTCCCCAAGCAGTTTTTCCAACGACTTGGCCGAACTTGCTCGTGGCGTTTTCTCGCTACACACTCCAGAACCGACAAATGTTTTGTAAATCTGATCATCGAGGTCTTCGCGATCGGTCATTATCATGAACGTGAAGTTACCCGGAACAACTCGTCGTACTTTTTCCGCAAAGAAAACCATCGAGTAGGATTTACCGCTCCCTTGTGTGTGCCAGAAAACGCCCAGTCGTCCCAAATCCGGATGTGCTCGCTCTATTAGCGGAAGTTCCCGCGTGGTGGGGTAGCGTTCGTTCGGTATTTTCTCCGCGACCAACTCGCCTTTTGCGATTCGCGCGTCGTCTTGCTTATTTTCAACTGCCAACAAAGGCGGATCTGCAACATCAATTGCGGCAACGCGGTGCACCAAACGCTGTTCGATGGGAATCTGAGCTTTGATTGCTTCCTGACGGATGACCGAATCGACGGCCCGGTTTACACCCAACACTTGGTGGTTGCGAGCGATAACTTTTCGGGTATGGCCTGCTTTGCTGCTGTCAAACAAAATAAAGTTTTCGACAATGTCCAGTAGTTTGTCTTTGGCAAACATGCCGTCGAGCATCGCCCGAGCTTCGAGTTTGTCTTCATCCTCATCATTTCGCTTCCACTGGTAAAAGTGATCCCAGGGGCTTGAAAGCGATCCATACTTTGCTTCGTCACCATTACTGACCACAAGGAAAGCATTGTGGTAGAAGGCATGAGGAATCACGTCCTTATAGTCCGCAATGTTTTGGTCAAACCCGTTTCTGATGTTTGTCCAAACGTTCTTCAGTTCAACGAAAACCAAAGGCAAACCATTGACGAAGCACACCAGGTCGGCTCGCCGATTGTAGTGCGGGCTGCGCAAACCCTGGATCTTTAATTCACGCACAACCAGGAACCGATTTTGCGAGGAATTCCGAAAGTCGATGACTTTGGCTTTCCGGTTTACCGTTTTGCGATTCTTGTCCTTGAACTGTACCGGAACACCCTCGCGAATCCATTCATAAAATTCTGCATTATGCTGAATGGTAGACCGAGAAAAGTTGTAACCCGTCAACTTGCGAACCGCATCATCCACGGCGGCTTCCGGTAAATCGTCATTCAATTTGATGATCGCCGCTTTCAAATCGCGATTCAGAACAACGTCTCGCATTGACGCTCTGCCCAGAAGTGATGAAGCACCAAAGTCCTCCTGATTCCAGGCGTACAAGCTATCCCAGCCAAGGTTATGCTCAAGGTAATTCGCGAAAGTCTGCTGTACCGCGCGATCTTCGCTGTTAATGTCGGTAATCATAACAACAGAATAGCACAACCCGTTTAGAATCGCATGTTCCAAAATGGCAGGGCTCGCCCACTCCGAAACAGCGCAATACACCTAAGCATCGGAATTAGTATGGGGCGGAACTTTCCGAGGCCCAGCCGCTGCCGCCAGCTTGGTTGCCAAAGACATCTGCTCGGCCTTCGTTGCCGGATAGCCTGTGATGTCAGCATGATTCGGATTGTCCGGTTGATCCGGTTCGTCTTTGATCGGCACTGCAACCACTTTCAGCGGCGCAATGTTGCAAGCCGTAGCAGTGATATCTGACCGACCATAGAAACTGCATTTTCGCGTTGCCGCCACATACGCACCGACTTCCCAAACTTCTTCTTCGGTACTATCTCGGTGCCGGTTTACAGAAAGAACCACGCGGCTGAACGGCAAGAATAGTTTCGGTTTAACGGTGTCGTCACTTCGAAACTCATTGCTGTTGACGATAAAACGAGCAAGAAGCTCGTCATCATCGACAGGTGGCACAGGATCAGATTCAATCATCCGTTGCAGACTCGCCCAATCCAGTAGAGAAGAGTTTTTGGCGCTTCCCCAAAGAATCGGCACGAGCCGCGAGGATCTTCCTCACCGATTAAAGCTGCCCAATGCAGAACGCGGTTTGGGCTGACGCTGACCGTCAGGATTCGACGTGGATTGACATACCATTCAAGGCTGACGTGACCGTCTGGTTCGCCGGTGATAACGGGCGTTCGATAAGCCCGTGGTAAGGATTCGATCAACTCTTTTGCAATCATCAAAGTCTCACGTGCGACGGCAATCGAGCCTTCGCCTTCCCAGCCGGCTTCAGCACAACATTTGAATACGTCGATCAGCTGGTCATCGAGAGGATGATTCGAAAACGTTACCGTTTCATCACGACTTCGGGAAACATTTAGTTTCACGCGGTCGATAATTTCGGCTGCTTGGCTGAAACCACGATTCAATGTTTGAGTCATTGTTTGTCTGCTCCGAATTTTTTCTCAGCGTCATTCATGAGTGAAAAGAAAACCTGGTTCTTGATAAACCTCAAATCCTTCATCGTTGTTGGAACTGAAGTAAAATCCGTGATGGCCTCGTTAGCGCTGATGTCGATATCGACAATCAAAAACAGCTGATTGTTCGTTGGATGGCTGTTTGGTTGAACTGCAGTGATTAAGTTAATTGTATACGGGGGGTCAACAAGATTCACAGTATCCTGATGGAAAAAGTGTTCTGGAGACACTCCAACTTTCGCCAAAGGGCCATTTCCGACGTCCAAATACTCGCCAACCTCGCCAATTTCGTCAATCTGGATCTGGGAAATATAGCGACAGCTTAAGCGGGCGATTTCGACTGGCTTCCCCAACTCGACGAATTTTTCCCAAAACCGTCGCGATTCACCTTCGAAATTAGGCCAATCCAAATAGGGAGCCAGCCGACTGAAAACGAGTCCATCCGCCTTAAACTGGCAGACAAAAACAGGGCGTTCATTTTCTCGCTTGGTCAGGCGTACCCCGTCCCAATTTGCCGTTTGTTTGAACTCAGCCCCTTTTTCAGTTTTCCTAAAAGCGGTCTCAAGATTATGTTGCTGTCCGACTTGGTAATCTGGAAACGCAGCCTTCAACTGGTCGGCTAGTTGAGTTTCATTGAATTGAACTGTGGCAGCGGCCTGCCAGTGCAAAACAGCTTCAACAATTGGCGCATGCGGAAGCGTTGGAAAATCTTTCGCAGGGTCAATCTTGAACTTGGAACCGGGCAACCGTTCACTCCTACATTTCTACGCGACAATCTTACCATCTGTTCGAATGGCACGGGATCAGGGACACGCAATGATTATCGACGAGCCGTTAGGTTCGCTTCAAACTTGTCCGAAAGTTCGGATTTTAATGCGTTCGAGCGGTTCGTTATCCGTGTGATGATTAGAGTTCATCGGGATTTGACAACGGTCTGTCTCCACCTAGTGCCAGCCCATTCCGAATTGCCTTGTTCAATTCCCTGAGATCAAACTCCCATCTTGAATGAAGGCTCCACCAATCGCGGTATACGAAAGCGTCAATCGGTCGATCACACCCACAGCATCTTCCTACGGGCAGGTCACGCAAACGTTGGTTTTGTTCGGCGACACATGCTATCGGCGGCAGGTCGAAGTAGCGGTACGTGTAAAACCGTCTCTGATCCCGTCTCGCAATCGACTTGGTAAACTGCGCACCTAAATACGCCCGATTGTTTGGATCACGTTCATACTTGCGAATTTCGCAATCCAAGTAGTGGTAGTAGTCGGCATCGACGATGGCCAAATCTAAATCGGAGTCTGGCCGCATTTCTCTCCAAGCACTATCCGCGTCAGGCGCGATGCTAAACCCCAATTTCGTACTACCGCGAATCTGAAAGTTGTTCGGGTGGATTCCGAACGACGTAGCACATTCATGCAAGAATTCTCTGTAGCTGTCAAACGTCTCAAACGCCAGCGGAGTTCCTGGAATGAGAACATCGTTGATGAGTCGATTGGCGTTCCCAAGTCGTTCGCAGAATTCGCGTGGAGTTATCAACAAGTGCCCTTCAAAATCAAACTCCATCTTCAATTGCCCGGATTTGAATCTTGATTCGGATCAGGCGTTGTCGTCGTCGTGACCACGGGTTCGTTCAGCGTTCCATCGCTACGCCAAATGTCAGGATTGATCTGCAATCGAATTCGATGACAACATCGTGGACACTGAAACAAATCGCCTGCGATTAACAAATACTCTTGCCGTGGCACTTCTTCACCGCAATTTGGGCATGGGGCAATATCGCGATGATGACAGGTTGGACATACGGTAGGAAGAACCGGGCCAGCGATATTCCCACAGTTTTGGCAGGGCTCGCCTGGTTCATCGCGAGCCTCGATCGTTACTCGATCGGAATGACCATAATCACTAATGAGACGTTTAACCTCATTAATGTATTCGGTTCGAAATTCAAAGTAAGCGTTTCGGTTGGCATCACGATGCGTTCCGTGAACTTTGCTATCGGGGTCGATTTCGACAGGTGAATGGGCCCACAAGTCCCTCCGTACTCTTGCTGCGTAACGTAGATCGTCCGATGGATCTTCTGGGTTATGGCGTATCGTTAGTTTTACGCGCTGAATCATGAGAATTCTCCTTGTTTCGCCATTTTACGACGTGTACCTGGATGAGTCCATTCTTTGGGGACTTCAAACCTCGATTTCGCCTGACATCAAACGAGGTAGCAATAGGTCGCGGGCTTCGGCGAGAAGGAGGTTTTGTTGATGAAGATTGTGGACAAGCCGCAGTGACCGACCGGCAATTTCTTCGAACTGATTGAGCAGTTTTTTCGGTGGCTGGAGAACGGTGTAGTCCTTGAAGCAGGCTGGGTTTACTCGCTGCCTCCCGTCTGAGCCCTTCATGCTATTGATTGCCGTTTGTCGCAGATGTTGACTACGAGCAAGACAATATGTCCAGGCACGTCCCACTCGCTTGGGGCGAAACACGATGAATTCGGTCGATCCGATGGCAACCTCACCATCGTTCAACAGTTGAACGAGGGCGGTTTTTCCATTTTCTATGCAAGGAGTGATTCGAGCAATAAGTGTGTCACCGTTCTTGAACTTGGTGCCACTGGATTTTGCTCGCGTTTCCGTCTGCGTAATGATCGAAAGCGTTTCCGTCAAACCCGCCATTGGGACATAGGTCTTGTCCTGGTCTTTCTTGGCAATCGTTTTTGGATTGATGTCGATTAGCTCAGGCAGAATTTTCTTTTCCCACCCAGCAGGAATGCCGTTTTTGATTTGGCTGGATTCGTGGCCGGGGAAGCGGAGACGGACGAACCACTCCTTGTACAACTGCTGTGCCGCTTCCTCCAATAACGAAATCCGCCGACGATTGTTTTCAAGTAGCGCATCGTAAGCGTAAAGAATGTCGGCAATTCTTTTTTGAGACGCCAGATCAGGAACCGGGAGTCTGAACCGCAATAATTTTTCAAGGCTCAAATTATCTTGTGCCGCACCTTGGGAAACTTGCTTGAATCGCCTCTGAAAAACATCGAACCAGTATTTGATGTATCGCACATCGCAACGACTTTCGTCAGCGACAAACCCAATAATGCTGTCGGGAAAACAAGCTTCAATTCCAAGAATTGCGACTTCTGCGATGTTCGCAGCTATCGTGATACAAAGTGTTCCCGCTGGCCACTTTCTACTTTGTGCAAGCCCTGCGTCCGAATATGTTTGCTGATATTCGGTCAGATAAAAATTTGCTTGGCGAACGTCACCCGTTTGAAAGAACGGATGGATGCCTCCAAAAAGGAAATCAGCATGGCGAGGCCTATGTCGCGAACGTCCACGAGAAACATGACCGATTTCAGCCAAGGTTAGCTGTTCAAACGTCATAGAATTGAGTCCCGAAAGTTATTTTGAATAGTTTCAAGGATTCCGTTGGCGTCAGCATTCAAAATCATTAGCTCCGAGTGGATTTTCTCCATTCGTTCATCAAAATCAAAGTCGGGATCATCGTCGAGCGCGGCCACTCCAACGTATCGACCCGGCGTGAGCGACCAATCATTGCCCTCGATTTCAGCTCGTGGCGTGGATTTGCAGATGCCTTCTACGTCAGCGTATTCGCCCTCCGGGAATTTACTTTGCAACCAATGAACATGCCTTTGGAAATAGGGTGGCAGCTTGAGTGCTTCAAACAAATTCACTCGCAAATGCGGGTCGTCCGTGGCTTTGGGTGTGCGAATCAATTCCTTGTGCAGGTCACGCGTTTTCGTCG
Organism: uncultured Pirellulaceae bacterium; assembly: GCA_964545005.1. Taxonomy (GTDB): domain Bacteria; phylum Planctomycetota; class Planctomycetia; order Pirellulales; family Pirellulaceae; genus Mariniblastus. The sequence goes on along the minus strand of CAZJEK010000197.1, from coordinate 1,701 downwards.
TATCCCAATCTTCGTCCTTGTTTGCCGAGAGCTTCTTGGTCGCAACGTCGTAGCAACTTGCCGCCGATTTGAGAGCTTGATCGGAAGCCTTACGCATCGCTTTAATACTTGAAACGACCGGCTCCAGTTGTTCGTGGGCAGCGAGTTGCTGCTGGTTTGTTTTCAACTGCTTCAGTTTGCAACCCTCAATCGCTCTGACAGTCGTTTTTCTTTCTACACAAAATTGTTTCAAAGATTCCTCAAAATCGGCAACTGCGGCCCCATACTCCTTGGTCGCGTCCAATTCGGTTTCGTCACGATCAGCGGTCGATTTTTTTAATGACTTGGCAAATCCCTTGAAATGCTTTTCAAAAGCAATCAAACCCGTTTCGCATTGTTCCAACGGTTCCAGCAAATCCTTCGTCGCAGTCTCTGCTGATTCCAGATAACTGCGTACTAAATCGAGATACCGATCCGTCTCGCCGCGATGCAACCAGACTATTGCGGAAATATTTTGCAGCTGCTCGGGTGAAAAATCGTTGATGACCCGAGTGACCTTGCGATGAATCGAACGGGCGTCGATCATCAAGACTTTATCCAGTCTCGCTTTCGGTTTCCCCTTGTCGAAGAACCACAACATGCAAGGCAAAGTACGGGTGTAGAAAAAGTTCGTGCCGATGGCGATCATTACGTCGACATGTCCTGACTCAACCAACTGCTGCCGAATCAATTTGTCGTCGCCACCTGCGTCCGACGCACTGGACGCCATAACAAAACCGCTGCGTCCCTTGTCCGAAAGGTACGAGTAAAAATACTGAATCCAGAGATAGTTCCCGTTGGAGACTTTCTTCTTTTTGTTCACGCCCGGCAAGCCAAACGGCAATCGTACGTCCCCTTTGACTTTCTCGGCATCCACCATATCGACATTGAACGGCGGATTGGCCATCACATAATCGGCCTTGCCTACGAGTTCATGCTCGTCTTCGTAGAACGTGTTGGCTTCAACAATATCTCCTTCCAATCCATGCACGGCCAGATTCATTTTTGCCAGTCGGATCGTGGTGGCTGTTTTTTCTTGGCCGTAAAACGTGAGGTTGTGCGCGGGGTCTTCACCCATCGCTTCCACGAAATGGCTGGACTGAACAAACATTCCGGCAGAACCGACCGCCGGATCAAGCACAATTCCCCGCTTTGGCTCGATCACATTGACGATCGTTTGTACCAGCGAGGGCGGCGTAAAGAACTCACCGTTATCCTGGGCCCCCTGCATCGCGAATTTCATCAGGAAGTATTCGTAAATTCGGCCAAACACGTCACCGGTGGCCGATTTCATTGCTTCGGAGTCAAACGCCCGCAACAAGTCCTCCAGGACTTCACGTTCAAAGATGCCGTATTCGCGAGGAAGTACACCCGCCAGTGGCTCGAATGATTCCTCGATCTTGTCCATCGCCGTATTCACGGCTTCACCCAGATCGGTATCACTCGGCAAAGCGAGTAAATATTCGTAGCGGGATTCTTCGGGCAGGAACAACGAGCGTCGTTTAACGTAGTCGGCTTTGACCGGTTTACGTTTCTGTCCGCTGGCCTCGATTTCCGCCGTCACCACGTCGAACCGATTCGCAGCATGTCGCAAGAAGATAACGCCCAGTACGGGCATGCAGTATTCGGTCGAAGTCAGTTTGGAATTCGCACGCAGGTTATCTGCGGTCTCCCACAGATCCG
>CAZJEK010000196.1:0-10769 GCA_964545005.1 uncultured Pirellulaceae bacterium | reverse complement strand
TCAAGCAGATAGTTGTTCGCCAATTTGCGGTTGATTGCCGCGCAGGAAATCAGCGACCGGCATCGCTTTCTTGCCCGCCGGTTGGATCACCTCCACCGATAACCGTCCGTCACCCGTTTGCACGACCAGCCGATCGGCTGTCGCTTCCACGATCGTTCCCGGTGGCGTCGATGTATCGCCCGCCAGCTCCGCACTGGCTTGGTGCAGGATCAACCGCACTGGCTGCTTGCGGTTGGCGGCTTGCCAATTGGTAAACGACCCCGGCCAAGGTTGAAATGCGCGAATCTGGTTCACCAATTCGGACGCACTGCGCGACCAGTCAATGGCGCCATCCGATTTCTTCAGCCGCGGAGCCTTGCTGACCAACGACGGATCCTGAACGACTCCAATGGTTGACTGACCGTCCCACTGTTCCAGCTGCTCAATCGCGTCGTGAACCGGCTGGACGCCCAGCTGAGCCAATTTTGGTTCCAGCGTTTCGGTTGTTTCGGTGGGATCGATTTGCATTTTAGCTTGAGCCAGACAGGGGCCTCCGTCCAGCCGCGGCGTCATGTGAATGATGGTCACGCCCGTTACCTGGTCACCGTTGAACAGGCACCAGTTGATCGGTGCGGCACCTCGATAGCGGGGCAACAGGGATCCGTGCAAATTAATGCCTCCCTTTTTGGCGGTCGACAAACACTCGGCGGACAGAATTTGACCGTAGTCGCAAACCACGAACAGGTCCGCCTGCCAAGCCTTCAAATCAGCCACCACGCCGGCTTCATTCACGTCCATCGGGTCGAATACCGGTATCCCGACACGTTCGGCAACCTCCCGGCTTGGATTGGCCACGCTTTTCCGACGTTTGCCCGCATCGGCGATCGGTCGGGTGTACAAGGCAACGACATCGTGGTCGGATGCCAACAACGATTCAAACGTCGGGACGGCGAACGGGCCGGTGCCAAACATGATGATACGCATGGGTGGATTCAGTCATTGGGGAAGCAATTGATCAAATGCTAATGCTATCGGCCAGGTCTGGATCGACCAACCACGGATTTTTCGCATTTGCGATTCGGTCAGCGCTGTTAAAATTGAGCGTTTTCAGATCGCGCTGATTTCAACGTTAACGGACTTATGGCCAACACCGAAACCAAGACTCACAAGCTGTACATCGAAACGGTCGGCTGCCAGATGAACATGCTGGACAGTGAAATGGTGGTCGCCAGCCTCCGCCGCCAGGGATACGAGCTTTCCGATAACGTCAGCGATGCCGATACGATCCTGTTCAACACCTGCTCGGTCCGCGAACAGGCTGAAAACAAGACGTACAGTGCACTGGGACGACTCCGCGCGGAAAAGAAGAACCATCCCGAGAAAATCATTGGGGTGATGGGATGCATGGCACAAAAGGATCAACAGCTGATTTTCCAACGGGCTCCCTACGTGGATATCGTGGTTGGTCCCGGACAACTGAAGGAAATTCCGGCACTGATCGACAAAGCCCGGCAAAGCGGCGGCCAACACACCGCCGTCAGCCTCGGCCGGACCGCCGGGAAAGTTGCTGAGATCAAACGCAGCCACGAAACGTTTGATCCGCTGCGTGACCCGACCATGCGGCCGACTCCCTTTCAGGCTTTCCTGCGGATCCAGATCGGTTGCGACAAATTCTGCACCTACTGCATCGTGCCGATGACTCGGGGACCCGAACAAGGACGCGACCCTCAAACCATTTTCGACGAAGCCCAGGTTCTGGCCGATCAAGGCTGCAAGGAAATCACACTGCTGGGTCAAACGGTGAACAGCTATCGACACGTCGATCCAGCGGGAACCACCACCAAATTGGCCGACCTGCTATACCGATTGCACGACATCAACGGTATCGAACGAATCAAGTTTGTGACCAACTATCCCAAGGATATGGATTACGAACTGCTGACGGCCATTCGCGATCTGACCAAGGTCTCTCCCTACCTCCACGTGCCCCTGCAAAGCGGTTCGGACGAAGTGCTGAAACGGATGAAGCGCGGTTATACGGTTGCCGATTATCGTGAGATGATGAGCCGGATTGACGAGACTCTGGGTGATGCCGCAGCCGTTTCCAGCGACTTCATCGTAGGGTTCTCGGGCGAAACCGAAGACGAATTTCAGGAAACCGTCAAACTGGTCGAAGAGTGCCGATTCAAGAACAGTTTTATTTTCAAGTACAGTCAACGACCGGGTACCAAAGCCGCCGATCGACTTCCCGATGACGTACCGTTTGACGTCAAGCGAAGACGCAACAACGAGCTGCTGGAACTTCAAAATCGGATCAGTGAAGAGGACAACCAGAAGTTTCTCGGTCAGACCGTACAGGTACTGGTCGAAGGTCCCAGCAAGCGATCAGACGTATCAATCAACGACTTGTCCGATGGGCAACCCAAACACGATGGAACGCCAATTCAATTGACTGGCCGGACCCACTGTGATCGGATCGTCGTATTTGACGGCAACCGGCGACTGGTCGGCGAAACGATTCCGATCGGGATTTACGAAGTCGCCGCACACACCCTGCTGGGCGCGGTCGTCACCGATCACGTTTCCACCGGTTCGGTAGTCACGTTGTCTTAGTCGCGTGAGATGGAACGTTTGCGGAGAGGCTGAGTTTTTTTCAGCGGAATTGGTTGGTGCTGTGGTTGAATGGTCGATGGACTTGCTTTCTGCAAAACGCATCTTGTTGATCATGTTAATCTTGTCCATCCTGTCCTTTTGTCGGACCTTTGCTCAATATGGACAGTGTGCGCAAGATTCACCTGGAAGTTTGACAGGATGTTCAGGATCAACAAGATTGACGAGATGCTCTCTGGAGTCGATCCCTGAAACTACGAATCGGGTGAATGAAAAAACGTTGCGGAGCGGAGCAAAGGCGACGGTGGTTTTGGTAGAATTCCCAGAACATCGTGGCGTTTCCAACTGAGTCTGACTGACTTCACGAAAGGAAACTATTGACCGTCCGATTTCTCTGAATCACCGGGCGTCGGCAGCTCACTGGCGGCCAGTTCCTGTTGCAATCGCTTGGCGGCAGTGCGATACATGAATAAGCCTTCCTGCTGTAGGGCACGATCAACGAACTGCTTGGCCTTGGCCGTTTCGCCCAGTTGTTTCAAATAGCTGGCGATGAAGTAATCAATTTCCGGCGAGTTACCGGGCATTTGCGAAACCTTTGTAAAGATCTGTCCGGCTTGATCCATTTGACCGAGTCGAAACTGAATGTAACCCAACGCGGCCAACGCGACGCGGTTGTTGGGCATCGCCCGATAGTTGCGATTGGCGATCCCAACCGCCGTCGAACGTTTTTCAGGATCATCTGATTCAATCAGACTCAACGCGTACATGTTGGACAAGTCCGAGTCCATGGGCTGGCTGGCAACCAACGCTTCGTAGTGAGAGGCCGCCAAACCATACGATCCCTGGGCAAAGGCAACTTTGGCTTTCAGATTGCGCGAATAAGGCGTCTGTTCCGAGGCCTGTTCTGCTCGATTGATCGCGGCACTGGCCGTCGGGAAATCTTCCTGGTTCAATGCCCAGCTGGCAAACTCAAGTTGAACTTTATCGTCATCTGGATATTGTTCGGCGGCTTTGCGAATCCATTCTTCCGCCTTGGCTTCGTTGTTGACCCGTTGATACCAGCTGGCCAAAATCGTCTCAGGGGTCCGTGTATTGGGATACTTGAGATGCATTTGCTGGAGGTACTTCAACGCCTCATCGATTTTGTCTTCCTTGAATTCAATCTCGGCAGAAACCATCAAGACCTTGGGATGGTCCGGCAAATTGGCGCGCTGTTTTTCCAGCAAGGCCCGCGCCTCGGTCAGCCGCTGTTGTTTGATTGCGACATCGATCATCCCGTCAAGGTATTGTGTTTGATAAAACTCCTTGCCCTGTTCCGATAATTGTGACGCTTCGGTCACCTGTTGCAGTTTTTCATACAACACTTTGGCATCGGTGGTGCGACCCGCGGTAATGGCCACGCGCGCGAATGCAGAATAGACAGCCGGGCTGTCGGGATTTTTTGAGGACGCTCGTTCCAGCAGCAACAATCCTGTTCGTTCGTCCTGGGTGGAATAGCTGAGTGCTGCCAGGAGAATGTCCGCCGGAGGAGCATCTGGCGTTTCGGCCGACAGCGACTCGACCAACTTGACGACCTGGTCACCTTTGCGCTGGCGAAACGCATCGACAATGTCAGCCAACTTGGCGTACTCTTCCGAATCCGGAGCAAACTCACCAGGAATCAGATTGTCCAGTTCGCGGATCAACTCATTGGCAACTTGATTTGGTTGACTGCCAACTGGATTGCCAATGGAATTCGAATCCTGCTGAACGTCGGGTTTCGACTGATCCCCTGACAGTCGGGACCCGTCAATTTCGCTGGGCGATCGAAGATCCTGTGCCGTCGCGGGCAGCGTCAGCAACCCTGCCAGACAGACCACGCCTGGAATTGAAAGACACTTGCCAACCAAACCGGTACGCCCGGAACACGAACTAACTAAACGCATATCTTGACCCAAGATTAGTGGATTGCTGAAGGCAACGATAAACCGTCAGTCTATTTTAGGTCAAACTAACCCAAAACCGAAACCGAAAGTCAATTGGCATTTTGGCGGGCCTGAAAACCAGAAGTTGAACACTTTGGAAACCCGACGCGTAAGCGAGGGAAAAAACCGCATCGGTGTGGCCCTCGCTCACGCGTCGGGTTTCCATTCCCTGGTAAACCTCGAAAGTTCAACTTCTCAACCAGAAACCAGCTGGCAACTATCGTCCCAGATCAACGGCCTGCAAAATCCGCTCCGTTGCGGCAGACTTGTTCAATACATAATAGTGCAAGCCGGCAACCTGGTTGGCAACCAAATCCTGGGTTTGCGCGATGCATTGCGCGACACCAGCCTCGAATTGAGCTTCCGGGCTTTCATCTTTTTGAAGTGCAGCGACAAAGTCAGCGGGCAATTGCGACCCACACAAACTGGTAATCCGCTGGATCTGCTTGAGATTCGTAACCGGCAACAACCCGGCCACGATCGGAACGTTGATCTGGCGTTGGTCGCACAGATCACGAAACCGATAAAAATCGTCATTGTCGTAGAACAACTGAGTGACAACCGCCGCGGCACCCGCATCCACTTTACGCTTCAGGTTGTCCAGGTCCGCATCCATGCTGGGTGCTTCCTGGTGTTTTTCTGGATAGCCAGCCACCAGCACCTCGAAGGCGTCCGCGAATTCGTTGCGAATCAAATCGACCAGTTCATTGGCGTAGGACAGACCTCCGACCGGGGCCTGAAATTCGGTTTCACCCTGGGGAGGATCTCCCCGCAATGCCACGATGTAGTCAACGGCTCGATCTTTTGCCCGATTCAAATAGCCACGCAAATCTTCGACGGTGCTTCCGACCAACGTCAGGTGAGAGGCGACTGGTATCTCGAAGTTTTGTTTGACGTGCGTCACGATGTCCAACGTCTTGCCCTGAGTCGACCCACCAGCGCCATAGGTGCAGGTAATAAAGTCAGGTGAAAACTGAGATAACCGTTCAACATGGGCATACAGGTTCTGCTCGCCTTTGTCAGTTTTCGGTGGAAACAGTTCAAAGGAAAGAACGCGTTTGGTTTCAAAAAGTTGATTCAGCGACATCGTTGGGGTAACCATTCTTCGGTCCAAAATTCACCGTAACCACGCACGAGTACGGTGATCGATCATGATAGGCTGAGAGCGACAGAATCGACAGCCCAGATTGCGTGGGGAACAGGTAGCACGAACGAGCGCATTGGAGCGGGTCGAGGAGAATAGGACGAAGAGGAATTCCTTCCCGGTGCAGACTTCAGTACAAGCCCGACGCGAAAGTTCGTAGCATGGCCGATTCGGCCGTGATCCCATAAGAATACCCAATGTTGATGAAAATCTTGCCAACTCGGGCCAATGGCCCAAGCCACTTCTACAAACTGAGCGGTTTGCTGGATAACCCTTGCGGGCGTTCGTCTTCGGTCAGCCGATAGATGTCGTGCAACAACTGAATATCGCAAGGCCGTTGGCGAACGTTTCTTCGGGCAAACATTCGCTGTTGCGTGGTCACAATCACCTCCGGAGGCAAGCTGCCAAATTCGCCGAAGGTTCGAGCGTAGTTCACAAAACTGGGAACATTGGTGGTTGCAAATCCATAAACCATGCTGGCAACACCAATCGTCTTGCCCGTAAAAATGCTGGTGTTGATCGCCGTCTTGGCGTAGTCTCCGACGACACAGCCGACGAACTGTAAGCCGGTGGAAACTTTCTGGCCGTGATACTCCATGTTCACGGTGCCATAGGTATTTTTCAAATCGCTGTTGCAGGTCCCGGCCCCCAGATTGATCCAGCTGCCCAGGTAGCTGTGACCAAGAAATCCATGGTGCTGCTTGTTCGTGTAGGGCTCCAGAATCGTGCCTTCGACCTCGCCCCCAATCTTGCACGTGTGGCTGACTGAAACGCTGTCCTTGATCGAAGCGTGTTCGCTGATTTTGGTATCCGGGCCGACATAAACCGGTCCACGGAAAAAGCTGAAGGGACCAATCTTGACCCGATCATCGATGATGACCGGCCCCTGAGTGGTGTCAAACACGACTTGTTCGTGAACCTGTACCTGGTCGCCGAAAAACACACCCGGCTGGGGCTGACGATAGTCACGCTGAGACAATCGATAGGCCAGATTCTCATCGAAGCATTTCAAGTTTTCCGAAACGACGCAGTGAGGATAGTCCAACAGTCGAATCGAACCCTCGGCCCGCTGAACGCTGGGCAGGGTAGGAATCTGCAAGATTTGCGGCAAGGTTATCTGCTGCGTTGCCGGTGCAGGGCCCGAGTCAATACCGGTCGGTATCAGCATGCGGGTTGGGACCACTGCCGCTGCCAGACGGTGACCGGTTTCAATCACCCGAATCTCGTCGGCATTGGAATCGGTCAACCGATCGCCCATGATCCGTTCCAGGCATCGTAAATTGGCGACCGTTGGTGCGACTCGGGCATTGACCACCAACGTCCACAGAAAACTGGAATCCAATTGCGGCGCAAGATCGGGATAATCGTGAGCCTGGATTTGACTTAGAAATGGACGCACGACCCCCACCAGGTTGCCATCCATTTGCAACAGAAAGTCGATCAACCGGTAGCCAGCACAGGAAATCGCGTAAGCCGGCCGGCTGAGCGTGATCGGGTGGAGATTGTGGACTCCATCATCCTCAAACACCACCACGTTCATGGCAATTTTTGGGGCTGGGGAGCGACGGGATCATTGATGGCATGTTTGTCGTATAACGGCATGTATCGATAGTACACTTCCAACGTCATCACGGCCATGGCCGTGGTATACAACCGGCCGCCAACAATGCCATGCTGGTCGCGAAAAAACCAGCTACCGGTTCGATGCGTACCACTCTGGTCCTGGGTTTGAATCAGATAGTCTCGCATCCGCGGGTTCCACTGCTCCCAATCGTTGCCACCACGGTGAAACAAAACCTGGGTCGCGTAGTAATTGAAATACATGTTCGTTTCTGAAGGCCCGGCACCGGCCACGTAGTCGGCCGCGGTTGCGACATCACGATTACCAATGTCGGCTCCCAAATACATCTTCATCAACGCGCCCACAGCGGTGGTGGTCAAATGCTGAGATGGCTTGTCATAACCGAAATAGCCGCTGGATTCTCGTAACTGGTTGACAAACGTTTCGGCTTTTTGCCAGGTTTGATCCGGAGTCGGAACCCCCCCCAGCTGAGCACTCTTGAGCGCCATCAATTGCCAGCCCGTGACCGTCATGTCACCGGCTTCACCTGGGTTGTAACGCCAGCCGCCCCGTTGATGCTGAGCCATTTCGATGTACCTGCGAGCCTCTTCAACGGGACCGATCAATAACGTGTCTTCCGTCATCGCGTACGCCTCGGCCAGTGCAATCGTCGCGATCGCGTGGGAGTACATTCCGCGTTCGCCCCGCATCAAGCTGGCACCACGTCGAGTCTGCCGCATCGTTTTGATCAAGTACACCAGACCCGCCTGGACTTCGTCCTGGTAAGGTCCCGACTTGTGCGTGTAACCGGCACCCAATAACGACATCAATGCCAACCCGGTAGCCGCGGTCGTGGATTCCATCGTTCCTTCGTTGGGACAATTTCCCTGGCAGGCATCCAAGCCATGTTTCAGCTGCCAACTTCCGTTGGATCGTTGATGTTCGATGATCCAGGCCAGGCCCCGTTCGACGGCGGCTTCACTGGCGTCTGAACCACCTTGCCGCGCCGCTAGTCCGGCTCGCGCTTCTCGATCGCGTCCCTCCAAACCACCTCCGGTAGGGCGGACGGGAATCACGGCGTCGGGGATCGTCGGTAGATCCGGTTGAGGCAGGGCCTCGGGTGACGGATCGGCAAGCGGACTGGGAATGCTGGTTTCCGCCGGGGCGAGCTTGACGTCCGTCTGCTGGGAAAGGTCACTGGCAACATTATCCAACACCGACTGATTGTCGTCGGGAAGTTCAATGTTGACGGTATCCTGGACGTTCTGATCAACCAGGTCCTCGTCCAGCGGATCGGCCTGCATCACCGCATCGATCGCGATACCGGGATCCGGCATGTTTGTCGGTAGCATTGCAAAAGCCAGGATCAGGATCAGCGCCAGGTGAAACGCCATGCTGACCATCATCGAAGACAGTGGTCGCCGTTGCTGCGCCACTTGTTCGACGATCTTGACGGACTTGGAATCCCGATTGTCCGGAACTGGATCGGAGACCTGCAAATTCGTTTCGTCGATTCCGTTGGCCACGATTCTCAACGCATCGAACCGTTGTCGCGTCAGTTTTGTGATCCGCGTCGTAGTCTTCGGAGCTGGCTGGGGATCCGGTGCAGGGGGAGCCGTCGACTCCACCGGAACGGGTGTCGGCAAGGGATTCTTGAATCGGCGTCGTGGTTGTGACTTGCGCCGCTTCGGGTCTGGCGAGGAAGGCGGTGGTGAGGAATTAGCCGCGGGGCCTGGAAATGACCCTGGCTGTGGATCGGAAGGCGCAGCACCGGAACCGGGTACCTGAGCCGAATCGGAGTCCGATGGTTGAGCCATGCTTGAAAATGAAAAATCCAGGTCCGCAGGCCATCGACCCGCCCGTCGATGATCTCCGTCTACTATAGTCCGTCCTTGTTGAAGATTCGGATTTTACGGGCAACGGGTTGAACGATTTGGCGAAGCGACCGGATTTGCGGAATAGGTCAGCACAAAGGGCTACCCATTCCCCGGCAGCCACCGCAACAGCACTAACGCGACCACCGCCAACGAGATCCCCAACTGAGCCCGACGACTGATACGCTCGCCCATCAATCCCACCGCGACGACGGTCGTCAGCACGATGGCTCCGCAACTGGCCAGCGTAAACACAATGAATCCCTCCAGCTGCTGGAGGGCGCGGAGTACGAAAAAGGTCTGCAGGCAGTTGGCTAATCCCATCGGTACACCGATCGCAAATTCTGTTGGCAACGGAACTCGGCCTCGCCGAATCAACACCACCAACGAGGGAATGGCTGCCATCAGAAACGCCGCCGCCAGGAACGCCGGGCGTTGGTCAGGCGTGCTCAGGTGCTTGAACGCATCCTGGTAAACGCGATTCAATCCGCAGAGCATGAAAAAGGTCAGCAACACGATTGGCACCAACCACGGCCTGGGGTTCGCTTGGCCGGTATCCTCCGGTTGGTCATGATCGGTCGCGAGTTGCTGTTTGAGACGGACAAGATTTCGATCTGCCGGTTTGCGTCCGCCAGTGATCAACAACAAAGACAGCAGTGCCAAGCCAATTCCAAGGGATTGGTTGAAACTGGGAGACTCGCCGTACCAGACCGCCGCCAGCGAAATTGGGATCAGAATCGACAGCACGCTGACGACCGTCGTGCTGGAAGCTCCGACCGTCTTGATGGCAAAAATCACAAAAAAGAAAGCCACGAAGTACGTCGTTCCCAGGGCTGCCCCGGTCAATACGGCTGGCAATGAAACCGGACCGCTTTGCACGGACAGAAAAACCGGCCACACAGCCAATGCGGCAACGATGTAATTGATCGATCCGACAACAACGACGTCCTCGCGGGCCCGTTGCTGCGTGTATTTAATCAGGAGCGTAAACGAAGACGCAAAAACAATGTGTAATAGCAGGAAAAACATGCTCTTCGCTGGAAATCAGTTGTCAAACCAATCCGCCAGTTTAATGGCGAATGATGAATTCTCATCCGGGTTGGCTACCGATTCCCGTTCCGATTGGGCCAAATTCGACTCCTTGGGAGCAGAACGTGGCAATTAAATTTTTCAAAATTGGCAGATTGAGCGACGCTTCGTCTGGCAACGGGGGTTCAAATGAAACGTTACCGGGGTTACCGAGCTAACAGAACCTGAACACCCACAACGGGAGACAACCATGAAAAAACTGACTTTTATTTTGGCCATGACCGCTGCGATTTGCATCACCAACGATCTGTTGGCTCAAGGACCCGGTGGTCGAGGCCCTGGACGCGGCGGCCCCCCTTCGGCACAACAGGAAGGTGAACCCGGAGAACGTGGTCCTGGCGGGCGTGGTGGTCGCGGCATGGGTGGACAGCAAATGCCAGCTTCTCCGCTGGTCGCCGCTCTGGACACCAATAAAGACGGCAAACTGAGCCGGGAAGAAATCGAAAACGCTGCCAAAGCCATCTGGACGCTGGACAAAAATGACGACGGTGTCGTCGATGCATCCGAAATGCGACCGCAGGGTCGCGGCCCACGCGGTGGAGCCGGCG
>CAZJEK010000195.1:0-10774 GCA_964545005.1 uncultured Pirellulaceae bacterium | reverse complement strand
TCGTAGGCAAGTTGGAAACGACTTGGAAGCCATACACTTTTGTCCAGCCGCTTGGCGCTAGCCCCGGACGAAAGCCAGTTCAAGCGTACACTTCGGAAAGTCGGTGGCTACCGCCAAAACCGCTGGACACGATCGCGGGAAGTAGCTTGGGCCATTGGCCCGAGTCGGCAAGGTCTCGCCCCACGCAAGTTTTCCTATGCGATCACGGCCGAATCGGCCATGCCACACAACTTTCGCGGAGTGAAAAGCGAAAATTTGCAAATTCTAGACTTGCGCGTTGGGCTTGTACTCGACGAACACCACAATAACGCTATTTCTCTCCCAACAGCAAACCAAACAAATACGGTTCGGCGGGCAGGTGTGTAAATTGCACGTTGGGGAACCCTGCCGTGCGGAGGCATTGTTCCAACTCGCGGGGATGATGCAGCTGTCCGTGCGAATGCCGCAAGCCAAACTCCAGCTCCAGGACCCGACGATGCGACTCACCCGGTTCCTGTCCTGGAAACACGTCGATGATCGCGACCTCGCCACCACCAGGCAGCAACAACGCGCCAATCTTTTGAAGCAACTGCTGTTGCTGTTCCAGGTCGGCAAGATGAATCAGCCGCGTCAATACAACCAGGTCAAACACCGGTTGCGGAACCAGTTGCGGTTCGGTTTCGGCTTCGATGACGGGTTGACCGCTCATGTCGATCGCTTCGAAATCACGCCAATTCTCCGACTCGATGAAGGTCGTTCGATCGGCGATGTCGACACTGTCTACCGTCACCCTGGCACGCTTGATCTCCGGAGCCGTATCGATCAAGGTCAGTGTGGAAGCCGGGTCGGCATGGGCCAGTGTCGCGCCGACGACGGCTGACCCGCACCCCAATTCCAGGATTCGCAGGCCGGTTCGGGAGTTACCAATATCCAGGGCCTGGGCCGCGGTCATCGCGGCGGGAGTTAACATCCATTCTTCGGAGGCCTGGTTGATCAAAAAATCCAGATCTGACAAAGGAGTATGTTCCAGATCGTGAACCGAACTGCCGGTTTTGACATGCCCGACCAGGTGTTTCCAGTGGGAATCGCCGAAATCCATGAACGGTTCCGGGATCAAACGGGCCAACGTCGACAACGCGTAATCGTCTCCGTAGTGCTCGATTAGCTCCGATTGCTGCAAAACGTCCATCAATGCCTTCAATCTTTTGGGATCGGCATCGATTTCGGTGGCCAACTGTTCGACAGATCGCTGTCCGGCGGCGAGTGCTTTGAAAACGCCCAATTCAACAGCAGCTCGTATCGCATGCGTCAACGCCTGGCGATTCTTCAATTCGATAAAATCGGAGAGTGTTTTATGTTGCGATGTAGACATCGGTTGTCTCGTATTTCAAACTGGTAATCCGTCCCGGCGAGTTAAGTTGCGATTGATACCTCAGCTCAACCAGTCACAGATGGTTGATTTGTGTGGTTTTTAACAGCGCAGCTCACTTTGAACGTACGGAGGTCATTTTTGACCAGTTGCGTAAATGCTTCAATGGCAACGTCATCGGCCGTGGCGACAGAAACGATCATCTCAACAGGTAAAACGATGAAATTGGTGGATCGCGTGAATTCAAATCGATACGGAATGATGTGCTTGGCACTGGCAGTCAGTTGGCTGGCATTTGGAGTGTCAGCATCGGCTCAAACCAACAAGGGAACGGACAAGTTCAAATTGCCCGAAGGCTTCGTGGCCGATCTGGTATACGACGTCCCGAATGAACAGGGGTCATGGGTGTCGATGACCACCGATGACCAGGGTCGCCTGATTGCCTGTGACCAGTACGGATTCCTGTACCGGGTGACGCTGACCGACGACCAGCCAAAAATTGAAAAGATCGAAGCCTCGGTTGGTAGTGCCCAGGGTTTGCTGTATGCGTTTGACAGTTTGTACGTCATGTCCTCCGGCAGTGGTGGCGGCAACAACGGCCCCAAGTGTGAACCTGGCCTGTACCGATTGAGAGACACCACCAACGACGATCAGTTTGATGAGGTTAAGTTTTTGCGACTGATTCGGGGACGCGGCGAACATGGGCCACACGCGATTGTGCTCAGCCCCGACAAAAAATCGATTCACGTCTGCGGTGGCAACATGGCGACCATGCCGGAGATTGATGCCTCGCGTCAAAAACAGGTTTGGCAGGAAGACCAGATTATCAAACGTTACCCGGATGCAAGGGGGCACGCCAACGGAGTGATGGCTCCCGGAGGCTGGATCTGCAAGACGGACCCGGAAGGAAAATCATTCGAACTGGTCGCCAGTGGTTTCCGCAACGAGTACGACTTTGACTTCGATCCCAATGGCGAGATTTTCACCTACGATGCCGACATGGAATGGGATGTCGGTTTGCCCTGGTATCGTCCCACTCGAATCTGCCACGCGGTCAGCGGTGCAGAATTCGGTTGGCGGCATGGTTCGGGCAAATGGCCAACCTACTATCAGGACAGCGTCCCGCCAGTTGTTGAAATTGGGCCGGGAAGTCCGACCGGTGTCGTATTCGGAACCAACGCGAAATTTCCTGCCAAGTACCAACACGCCTTCTTCGCTTCCGACTGGAGCTATGGAATCATTTACGCGGTCCACCTGACTCCATCCGGCGGGACCTACACCGGCGAAAAAGAGATCTTTTGCACGGCCCCGGCGCTACCGGTCACGGACGTCGTAATCAATCAGCACGATGGTGCCATGTACTTTTTGATTGGCGGTCGCCGGTCCCAATCAGCGTTATATCGGATTCGCTACACAGGCTCAGAGTCAACTGAGCCGGCCGAATATCCAGCTTTAACCGATGCCGCCAAAAAGCGGATGGAATTGGAATCGGGGCACCGCGATAATTCGGAACTCAGTCTCGACACGATCATGAATGGTCTGCAGTCGAAAGAGCGAGCCATTCGCTATGCTGCTCGCATCGCTCTGGAGCACAAACCAGTGGATTCATGGAAGGATTTGATCAAGACCAGCGATGCTCGCCGCCGCATTGAAATGGTCACGGCGCTGACACGAGTTGCCCCCGACCAGCAGGAGTTGGCGACTGCGGCCCTGGCAGACCTCGATTACAACTCGCTGTCGCCGCAACTGAAACTGAACTACCTGCGAGCTTTCGGTTTGGTGTTAGCCCGACAAGGCGAACCTGGTGAGGCAACGTTGGCGGCGATTAACAAGCTGGCAGAGAAATTCCCGGCTGAATCGGCCAACGAAAATCTGGAGTTGGGCAAACTGCTGGTAGCGGTTAACAATCCCAAAGCCACTCAAGTTCTGGTCCAGCTGCTGCAAAGCCCTGCGTCCCAGGAAACTCAGATCGGCTATGCCTTGATTTTGAGTGCCGCTACCGAGGGTTGGAATACGCAACTACGCGATGCTTACTTGAAATGGTTCCGTGAAATCGCGATCGCTCGAGGTGGGAACTCATTTGACGGCTACCTGTTGGCGATGCGGAAACAGTTTTTCTCGTCGTTGTCGCGCGAAGACATGATGGCGCTGCTGGCTCAACTTCCACCGGCGGTTGATCCCTACGCCCAACTGAAGGCTCGTCCGCTGGTCAAAGATTGGGAACTGTCAGATTTGATGCCGATCAAAGACCAGGAATTGGAAAACCGCGACCTGGCCAACGGCAAGAAAATCTTCGCCGTGGCAACGTGTTACAAATGCCACCGCGTGCGAGGGGAAGGCGGAATTGTGGGGCCTGACCTGACTGCCGCCGGTCGTCGATTTAATACGCACGACCTGCTGGAAACGATTATCGAACCCAGCAAGGCAATCTCAGACCAATACGAGGCCCATCAGTTCATGATGTTCGATGGCCGAGTGATTGTCGGGCGCGTGGTCAACCTGAGCGGAAACTCGTATCGAGTCCAGCCGGACATGGCCGAGCCCAACAATCTGGTCGGAGTCAACGTTGACGACATTGAAGCCATGAAACCGTCTCCGGTATCGCCGATGCCTACGGGTTTGCTGGATTACTTCAGCCGCGACGAAATTCTCGACCTGTTGGCGTACATGAAATCAACGGCTACCGTTGAGAACGAATAGTGGTTTCTCCGACGGCAGCACGAATGTTACGACCACCCGGGAAACCGGGTGCATTCGTGACTGGTCAGTTTCAGCTCGAGGTTGCCACGTTCAATCGAACGGGAATCTGGTGTTGTTTCAGCTGACGTTTGACGTCTTCGACAGTCATATTTTTGTCGTGAAAAATCGAAGCGGCCAGCACGGCGTGAGCACCGTGCTGGAATGCTTCGACCATGTGAGCAACGGAATCGGCGCCGCCAGAAGCAATGACTGGAAGTCGGCAGGCGGAGGTCACGGCCGACAGCATCGGCAAATCGTAGCCGCTGCGCGTTCCATCGCGATCGAAACTGGTTAACAGGATTTCACCAGCTCCGCGCTGCTCGGCTTCGGCAGCCCATTGAACCGCGTCCAAAGTTTCCGCCGTGGTGCCACTGCGAGTGAGGACCTGAAACTGACCATCGTTCAGTTTGGCATCGATGGCCACGACCGTGCATTGAGCCCCGAATCGCTGGGACATCGCGTTGATCAAGTCCGGATTGCGGACCGCGGCCGAGTTGATGGAAACTTTGTCGGCTCCGGCATTCAGTAACCTGGCCGCGTCTTCCAGTGAACGGATTCCCCCGCCGACGGTCAAGGGAATGCTCAATCGCGCCCGAACATGTTCGACTGTTTCCAGCATCGCGATGCGGTCCTGGCGGGTGGCCGTGACATCCAGCAACACCAACTCGTCAGCGCCTTGCTGTTGATAGTGAAACGACAGTTCGACCGGATCACCGGCGTCGCGCAGATTTTGAAACTTGACCCCTTTGACGACACGTCCGTCGTTGACATCCAGGCAGGGAATGATGCGAGCTTTCAGCATTGGTCGACTCCGGCCAGAGGATTTTCCAAACGAGTTCCGGTTACCCAATTCCCCAGCAACTGTTGGCCCCAGGGTCCGGATAGTTCCGGATGGAACTGGCAGGCCAGCAGCCGCCCCCGCCAGACACTGCTGACAAACTGGCCGCCATAGTCCGTTTGCGCGTAACCCCAGTCTTCCGGCGGCGGTTCAGTCAACCGAAATGAGTTGGCGAAGTAGGCTTCTCCGGCAGAATAAAACGGACCGCCCTGGCGATCGTCGCGAACCGGAGTAACCGAATTCCACCCCAGCTGGGGAACCGGGACATCGGTCGGAAAACGCAAAATTCGACGTGGTATCACTCCCAGCCCAGCGATCCCTTCACTCTCCTGGCTGGATTCACACAACAGTTGCATCCCCAGGCAGATGCACAATGTTGCCGCATCGGAGTCGGCGGTGCGAGCTACGATCGCGTCGCGCAACCCGAGCCGATCGAGGCTTTCGATCGCGGCCGCGAACGCACCCACTCCCGGCAGCACGACGTGCGTGGCATTGGAGATGTCGTCGGCGTTTTCGGTCAGCTTCCAGGGCTGGTCCAGTCGATCAAAAGCAGCTTGCAGCGATTTGATGTTGGCCACACCCGTATTGATAATTTGAATCACTTACAAAACTCCTTTGGTGCTGGGCACGTCGCCGCTGGTCCGCGTCAGGGCGGTTTTAAGAGCTTTGGCCAGTGACTTGAACGCGGCCTCGACCCGGTGATGATCGTTGGCACCGCGAATCACATCCACGTGCAACGAACACTTCAGCGTCATCGCCAGCGATTGAAAAAAGTGAGTAACATTTTCGCAGGCCCACTGTCCAATCATCGGGCGTTCCAGGTGCAAATGGATTTCCGGCCACGGGCGAGCGCTCAGGTCGACCACCGTACGGGCCAATGCTTCATCCAACGGCGCGAACGCGAATCCAAATCGTTGGATTCCTTTGCGTGGTCCCAAGGCCTGGTCGATCGCGGCGCCCAACGCAATGGCACAGTCTTCCGCGGTGTGGTGATCGTCGACATGCAGATCGCCCACACATTTCAGTGATAAATCCATGCCCGAATGGAAGGCCAGGGCGGTCAACATGTGGTCCAGGAATCCGATTCCCGTTGCTACCTGAACGTTGCCAGTACCGTCGAGATTCAATTCCAGCTCAATCCGCGTCTCCTTGGTATCCCGTTTGATCGAAGCGACGCGGTCACGACGGGAGGATTGCTCGATCGAAGCCAGTTGTTCCGACTCAGGCGTTGGCTGGGCAGCAACGTGTTGGGGACCAAACGCCGCCAGTGCGTCGGCTTCGAAATCGATCTCGGAACAATCCAGAACTTCGGTTAACGCTTGGGCTACACGTAAGTAGTCACCCGCAGTTGCCGGGCAAGTAATCCGCAGGTAGTCCGCCAAAACCGGGTTTCCGGTGAACTTGCGAATCCCGATTCCTCGACGGGCCATCCCATCCCAAACGGTTTGAGGGTCCGAGAACCTGGCCAACACATAATTTCCACCCGACGGCAAAGGTGCTGCTCCGCAGCGAGTTAATAGTTCGGACAGCAGGCCGCGAATTTGAACCACTCGAGCGATGTTCTGCTGCATCTGGTCGCGGTAGTCCGTCAACGCGACTCGGGCGGTTTCCAATGACAAAGCGCTGACCGGGTACGGTCCAGCTGCATTGCGAATCCGCGTTGCGAACTCCACGCTGGGTGCGACCAGGAAACCGATTCGCAAACCGGCCAAACCCCAGGCTTTGGAAAACGTCCGGACCATCATCAAATTGTCGTCGTCGGCCAGTTCCGACGTTGGGTCACGATCAGAGAATTCGACGTAGGCCAGGTCAACCAGTACTTTTGCACCATGCTGCTTGGCGACCTGATTGATTTGCTGAATCTGATCGACCGTTACTTCCAGGCCAGTTGGATTGTTGGGCGTGGTCACGACGACCACGGCGGTGTGGTCATCAATCTGATCCATCAGTTCGGCGACTGGAAAAGGGCCGTCCAGCCAAGGTACGTTGTCGACTCTGCCTTGGAAGTTTTGGGTGTAAATGCGAATCATCTCGAACGAGGGCGCGTGAGTCAGCACTTTGTCACGCTGCGGAGTGATCAAGGTCCGCATGATTCGTTCGATCGCCTGGTCTCCACCAGCAGTCACGACGATTCGGTCAGAGGCAACGCCCACCCAGTCAGCGATCAAATCCTGAACCGACTGGTGATCGGGGTAGCGATTGATAAACCGATGATCGATCGATTCCAGGAACTGGGAAAGATCCGGGATCGCCACAATCGACTCGTTGGCATTAAGCAGCAGGTCGATGTCGTAGTCAAACGCAGGGGTAGAATACGCTTCGTTGGTCATGGGGTTGTTTCCAGTCGGAACGAGGGCTCGATCAGGGAATCAATTGTTCCGCAGCAGTGATCACGATATCGCGAGCACCTTCAGATTCCAGTTGGGGAATCAACACAGCCAGGTCAGCGCGAGGGACGGCCGAACGAACGGCTACCCAATCCGAGTTTTTCAGTGGTGAAACGGTTGGGCTGCGCATCGAAGGCAACGCTTTCAGGACCGCGTCAAGGCTCTCCTGGGGCACGTTCAGGTCCATCATTACCCGGCTGCGGGCTCGCAGCACTGATTGGATCAACATCATGAAATCGTCGATCATTTTTTTCCGCACCGGATCCGCGATCGCTTCGCGGGACGCGTACAACCGTGTCGAGGACGTCATGATTTCGTCAACGATCTCCAGACCGTTGGCGCGAAGTGTTGATCCAGTGGCCGTGTTGTCGATGATGCAGTCGGCATCTTCGGGAGGAAAGACTTCGGTCGCGCCAAACGTCTGCAAGACCGTTGCGTTCAGTTGGTTGTCACGGATCCATTGGTGAGCCAATTGGGGGTACTCGGTCGCCACCACGAGCGGACGATTGGGCAATTGACCGTTGCTCAAGATTTCCGAAGGGGCGGCCACGACCAGTCTTACCGGATTCAGTTCCGTGTCCATCAACTCGACCAGGTCGGCTCCGGTTTCGCGAATCCAGTCGGCTCCAGCAAACCCCAGGTCTCTGGCGCCGGCGTCAAGCATGCTGATCACGTTGCGCGGCTTGAGGATCTTGGCTGAATAGTTGGCCAGTGAAATCGTGGGACGATAGCCACGCGAGGATTGCCGGATCGAAATTCCGGCGCCTTTCAACAGTTCGACGATTTGATCAAACATCCGGCCTTTGGGCAGCGCCAAACGAATTTGCCCCGGTTCTCGTTGAAGTGTCATATCAGATTCCTTGGTTCGGATGACCGCGACCAGCCATAAAAAAACGCTGGCCAATGGCCAGCGCTTGTTGTTTATTGTGCGAAACGAATCAGCGTACGACCATCGGGCTCACCCGTAAAGGTGATGTGTGTGGTGATGGTGAAAATGACTGCTGTTCATGTCAACGATGATAATGCCGGGGTTGGGAATGTCAACGCCAGGAGTCCACGGTTTTTGTCGACTCGGACATTCGCTTCGGGTTTCCTTGGAATCCATCGGGAGGGCGGAACGTCGCTGGTCGGATTGGTTTCTTGCCATAGAATAACCGCTTTCGCAATGGCGGCTTCACAGTCAGATGACGGATTTGTTGGACGTTCAGGATATTCTCGGACCCGAAGGGCGGATTGCCCGTCGGTTGGACCGGTACGAAGCCCGTCAACCTCAGCTGGACATGGCGGATGCTGTCGCCACCGCGATCGAAAAGAAACAGCATCTGGTCGTCGAGGCCGGTACCGGGGTTGGCAAAAGCTTCGGCTACCTCGTCCCGGCCATCTTGTCGTTGCAGGCTGAGCAAGGGCAGAAGGAATCCAAAGACGGCGGTAAATCCAAGCCCCGGATCGTGGTCTCGACCCACACGATCAGCCTGCAGGAGCAGTTGATCACCAAGGATCTTCCACTGCTTAACAGTGTCATCCCGTTGGAGTTCTCCGCCGTGCTTGCCAAGGGGCGGGGAAACTACATCAGCCTCCGTCGCCTGACCAATGCGATCAAGCGCCAGAATAGCCTGTTTGAATCAGTCGAACAACTTGATCAACTGCAACTGATCAGTCGCTGGGCAGCCGGCAGCACCGATGGTTCGCTGACCGACTTGAGTGGCAAAGTGAATCGCGAGGTCTGGGACGAAGTTCGCAGCGACGCCGGCAATTGCCTGGGCCGAAAATGCCCGCGTTATGACGAATGCTTTTACTACAAAGCTCGCAAGCGTTTGCAAAATGCGGATGTGATGGTCGTCAACCACGCCTTGTTTTTCAGTGACCTGGCGCTGCGGCGGATGGGGGTCAGCTTGCTTCCCGACTACAACGTGGTCGTGTTTGACGAGGCCCATACCATGCAGGATGTGGCCAGCGATCACCTGGGGCTGGCCGTGACCAAGGGCCAGCTGGAATACACTTTGAACAAGCTTTACAACACCAAAAAACAAAAAGGCTTGTTTGTGCATCACGACCTGGGGGCAGGGCAAAAATCGGTGCTCAACTGCCAGTACGCGGTCGAGGATTTCTTTTCCGAACTCATGGGCTGGATGCAACAGCACACCACGCCCACTCGAGCGCAACAATCGATTCGTGTGCGACAGCCGGATGTGATCCCCAACGAGCTGTCCCCCAAACTGACTCGCCTGGCTCAGCTGACCGAACAGTTTGGCGACAACATGAAAAACGAGTCCGAAAAGAAAGACTTTATTTCGGCCAGCGAGCGGCTGACGGCATTGGCCGTTGAGATTGAAAATTGGCGGACCCATGCGATCGAAGATGGAGTGTATTGGGTCGAATCCAGCACCAATCGATACGGTATGGACCGCGTCAAGCTGGTCGCGGCACCGATTGATGTCGGGCCGGTGTTGCGACAAGAGCTGTTCAACCGAACCGACACCTGCATTCTGACCAGTGCAACGCTGGCGGTGGGAAACCAATCGTTCGATTTCTTTCGCAACCAGATCGGATTGACTCAATCCGAGGCATTGCAGTTGGGAAGTCCATTCGATTATCAGAATCAGGTCAAGCTGGTACTGGTCGAGAACCTGGCCTGTCCATCAGCAGATCGCGACACGCACGAGCGTCAGGCGATCGATGCGATTCAGCACTACGTCGAACAGACTGACGGACATGCGTTTGTACTGTTCACCAGTTACCAGTTCATGAATCGGGCCGTTCGCGATTTGACGGCCTGGATGAGTTCTCAAAATCTCGCGATCTACCAGCAGGGTGCCGGGATGTCGCGGACTCAGTTGCTCGATCGATTCAAATCCAATCCGCGGGGCGTGTTGTTTGGTACCGACAGTTTTTGGCAGGGCGTTGATGTCCCTGGAGACGCCCTGCAAAACGTGATTATTCCGAAATTGCCGTTCAGCGTGCCCGACCAGCCGTTGCTGCAAGCCCGCTTGGAAGCGATCCGCAAATCAGGCGGCAATCCGTTTAACGATTACCAGTTGCCCGAAGCAATCATCAAATTCAAGCAAGGATTCGGTCGCTTGATTCGAACTCAAACCGATTCCGGAATGGTTGTCGTTCTCGATCCACGGATTACGACCAAAGCTTACGGCCGGATCTTTCTGGACTCGTTACCGAGATGCCAGGTGGTGCGCGAAATGATGTAGGTTGTGCCATTGGTCCAGCTGAATTGGTTAACGCTCGTGTTGAATTGTCGATTGCCTCGTTTTCTGCAAAACGCATCTTGTTGATCATGTTAATCTTGTCCATCCTGTCCTTTTATCCGACCCCTGCTCAGCAAGCACAGCGTACACAAGATTCACCGAGAAGTTTGACAGGATGTTCAGGATCAACAAGATTGACGAGATGCTTCCTGGTGTTGGATCCCTGAGACTACGAATCGGGCGAATGACAAAACTTTCGCGG
>CAZJEK010000194.1:9562-10885 GCA_964545005.1 uncultured Pirellulaceae bacterium | reverse complement strand
GATGAGACCAACAATCGGGTCAACATTACCTCCAATGGGCCCGATGGCAAGCAAGGCACCGAGGACGATGTTCCCGGTCCGACTGGCCAGTAACGATCAATCCCGTCTGTTTCATACCATTCATGAACTCACCATGCTCGCATTCAGTTTTGTTGATGACGCGTCGAATCTCGGCCGGTAGTCAATCTGCGCAGCGAGCAAGGTGGAATGGTTCAGTGAAACAGGATGGATTTACGTTGATCGAATTGTTGCTGGTGATCGCGATCATCGTGATCGTCGCGGCCCTGGCCGTTCCTGCCGTCCAGCGAACGATTGATTCCCAGTCGCTTTCCAAGGCGGCCGATCGAATTCGGGTGGCGATGGGCAAGGCGCGAGTCCAATCGATTCGCGAAGGGGAAGTCTACGCGGTGTTTTACGTCGCCGGAGGGGCCTGGTTTGATGTCGCGCCGTTGAACAACTTTCAGGACATGGCTACCCGCAGCGCGCAACGGATTCGCGTCATTCAGCAGAATCCGCCGCGCTACATCGAGGACGACATGTTGCCGCGTGGAATTCGTTTTGCTGCCGGAGAGGTTGGGAATGATTCTCGTTCTGCCGAGGCCATGTCTTCGTCCGGGGCCGGTGACGCCCTGAAAACGATTCTGTTTTATCCCGACGGCACCGCTCAGGATGCACGGTTGGTGTTGCAGAATGAATATGGTGAACTGGTCGCGGTCGAGCTTCGTGGTTTGACTGGGCTGGCCAGATCCATCGTTCTTGAAAACGCGAATGGGAGGTAGCATGCGACGTCGCCTTACCAATCCCTCGCGCCGAGGTTTCTCTTTGCTGGAAGTGCTGCTGTCCATCGCGATTCTCGGTGGCGCAATGGTGGTGATCAGTCAGGCCTTTTTTCTCGGCTATCGTTCGGCGGTTAAAACCCGGTTCACCAGCGAAGCCAATATGCTGGCCGATGCCAAAATGGCGGAACTTGCTGCTGGTGTTCTGCCGCTGGAGTCGAGTGCCGGGGGGTTTGAGAATTTCCCCGATTGGCAATACACGATCCAGGTGCAAAGCTCATTGCAGCCTGGATTGTTGATGTCAACGGTGACCGTGACGCGAAACAATTCCAGTGACGTCACGGCATCGGTTTCGCTTGTTCGATTCATTCCTGATCCGGATTACGAACCGGAGGAGGACGAGGGATGATGCACCGACCCCAACGTGACGGACACACCTTGCTGGAGTTGATCCTGGCACTGGGATTAACGATCCTGGTGGTGTTGAGCATTGCGACCGCGATCCGGTTGTACATGTTGACGCTGACCGAACAGCAACGGGCGATCG
>CAZJEK010000194.1:0-9552 GCA_964545005.1 uncultured Pirellulaceae bacterium | reverse complement strand
ATGATTGGCAATGATTTGCGGGCTGGGATTCAATACAAAGCCGCCGACTATTCCGATCTGGAAAACCTCGTGGCGACGCAACTCACCTCGCAAAACAAGCAGCTACCGGCTCCCGGTTCGGAGGAAGAGGAGGCTGAGGAAGCAGAAGAGGAAGAGGTCGCTCCGGTCGTTGATGAAGAAGTGGTTTCGTTTCGTCCGGCGCTATTGGGAAATTCCAATTACGTGTTGCTGGACATCAGCCGATTGCCGCGTTTGGATCAGTACAACCCGTTGATCGCGAATCAGGATGCGGCGGTGCAAACACCCTCGGACATCAAGTCGCTGGCCTATTTTGTTTCGTTTGAACCGACGAAGGAAAAGCTGGAAGTTCGTTTTACAGAATCTGTTGCGCCGGGCGGTTTATACCGCCGTGCCATTGATCGCGCCGTCGCTTCCTATCGTGGGGATACCGGCATTATTTCCTCGCCCGATGAGTTTGCCAAACTGATTGCCGGTGAAATCGCTCAACTCCAGTTTCGCTATTTCAATGGCGAAGAGTGGCAGACGGAATGGGATTCCGAAGAGGACGGCGGGTTTCCTCCAGCGATCGAAATCACGCTGGTACTCGATCCGTCTCGAGTCTACGCGGGGCAGAGTTATACCTACGGTGGTTTTGACAATCAGAGCATGGAAACGTACCGCAGTGTGGTGCATCTTCCTGCCGCTGAGGTCATGGAATCGGAGGGCGAACAATAATGCATCTCCGAAAAAGCACCCGCATAAAATCAAAACGCCGGTCGCCGGATCGGTCGGGCTCGTTGTTGATCATCGTGCTCGTCGCGATTGTGATTTTGTCCCTGGCAGCCTATACGTTTATGGGTTTGATGCAGGTTGAGGAACAGGCGTCGGTGTTGCAGACGCGACGGTTGCAATCCAAATACCTGGCCGATTCGGGATTGGATTATGTGCGGCTGTTTTTAAGTAACAGCGAAGCCACGATTCGCGAAAAGGGAGGGAAATGGAACAATGAGACTGCCTTCCGAGGGATTCCCGTTGCGGTAGATCCCGACAACCCCAACATGATTGGGCACTTTTCGATCATCACATCATCGCTGGACGAGATGGGGATACCGGAAGGATCTCGATTTGGATTGACCGATGAGAGTTCCAAGATCAACCTCAATACACTGCCCTTCAGCGACGTGCTGCTGCCTGGCTCAGGGCGAGAGATCCTGATGACGTTGCCCAATATGACCGAGGAGATTGCCGACGCGATCATGGATTGGCTCGATTCCGATGACGACTTGCGCGACTATGGTGCCGAAACCAGTTATTACGAAGGTCAGTCGCCGGCTTACCAGGCCAAGAATGGTCCGATGGATAGCCTGGACGAAATCCTTCTGATTCGCGGGGTCACGCCTCAATTGTTATTCGGCCTGGATACCAATCGCAATGGCGTGCTCGACCCCAACGAAGCCGCAGCCGGTAATGTCTCAGCCGTCGATGCTGATATGTATCTGGGGTGGTCGGCTTACCTGACGCTGTACAGCAAAGAAAGCAATTTGACCGCGGAAGGGTTGCCGCGAATCAATATCAATTCCGATAACCTGGAACAGTTGTACGACGATCTCAAGTCGGCCTTCGACGATGACTGGGCCAACTACATTATCTATTTTCGCTGCACGACGGCAGCCGACACGATCGAATCGCTGGTACCTCCCGAAGACGACGATATTACGATTGAGCGGGCTTCCATGGTGCCGATTGACTTCAGCGATTCGGCGTTGGTCAGCCAGCGTAAATTTGACTCGATTCTGGATTTGTTTGACACCTACATCAAGGTCACAGATTTCATCAATTCCGATGAGCCCAATCATCATCTCGAGTCACCACTGAAGACGATCGGCATGGGGCTCACCTTGCCGGTCGCCATGTCAACGTTGACAACTTACGAAGGAACCACCATTCCCGGTCGAATCAACATCATGCAGGCGCCCAAACGCGTGTTGATGGGGATTCCTCCTTTTGGTGGTGACGAGGCGTTGGTTGATCTGATTATTGAAAAACGGGGATCCGACTTTGAACTGGATGACCCCGATGGTGCGGATTTGAATCGCCGCTTTGAGACCTGGTTGCTGGCCGAAGGGCTGGTTGACTTGGCAACGATGAAGCAACTGATGACGTACATCTGTACCGGTGGTGACGTCTATCGGGCTGAGATCGTGGGCTACTTTCCAGACGGAATTGGAACTTCTCGAGCCGAAGCGGTAATCGATACCACGGTGCCGATTCCCCGCGTACTATTCTGGAGAGATAAAAGTCACCTGACCGGTGGCTATTCGATCGATACCCTGGGCGTCAACTTGCAGATGGCCCGCTGACAACTGGTTTTACTTCGCGACCTAACCCCTGAAATATAAATGGCACTTATCGCCCTGGAAATTGAACCGGATCGAATCCACGTCGCTGCCGCGCGATCAGCCGCTCGACGGACCCAGATTCAGGAACTGTTTTCCTTTGACGTCAAGGGATCCGATCAGGATGTCGCCCAGACGCTAAAAGAACAACTGTCGCAACACGGGTTAAGTCGCAGCGATGCCGTGGTTGTCGTCAATCGTGGGAACGCGGAAATCCGATTGTTGGACGTTCCCCCGGCACCGGACAATGAATTGCCGGAGATGGTTCGATTTGTCGCCCGCAACGAATTCGCTTCCTTGAATGAAAACTGGTTGCTGGATTACGTTCGTTTGACTGGCGATCAATCGTCGACCGGTCAGGTATTGGCTGCTGGTGTTTCGCCGGAAGTCAGTAACCAGATCAAAACCATCGTCGAATCGGCTGGGCTCAAGCTGCGGCACATTGCCTTGCGTCCATTCGCAGCTCCCTGCTTGCTGAAAGATCGGTTGCGGGGGGATGAGATTCGGTTGTTAATCGATCCCAACGGTGAACAAACGGATCTTTCGATTCTTCACGGCACCCAAATGGTCGCCACGCGGACGGTGCGGATACCGGTTGATTTCGACGATCACGCCGACAAATTGATTCCCGAAATCAAACGCACGATTGCTTCGTCGTCACGGGCGATCGGCGGCAAGCCGGTAAGTGAGTTTGTAATCTTTGGCGATGCGGTGGAATTGGAATCTCTGGTCGATCGGCTGCGGTCACGGTTGGACAAAGATGTAACGGTGGTCGATCCCAGCAAACTTCCCATCTCCGGGCCCAAGGTCGCCGGTGTTGGGAACGCCACTCGCTATGTTGCACTGATGGGGGCGCTCGCTCAGCAGACTTCCGGCGAAGCTCACCCGATTGACTTTCTGAATCCCAAACGCGCCAAACAAAAAGGCAGCAGCAAAGGCAAATGGTTGATGTACGGCGGCATTGCTGCCGCGATCGCTCTACTGGCGACAGGGTTCGGCTGGTGGACTTTGGATAGCCAATCAAAACGCATCGCTACTCAAAAAGAACGCCTGCAATTGCTGGAAGATCAAAACAGCGGCGAAATGGGCAACCTCAGCGTTGAAGAACAGATTGCTCAGGTCGCCAAGATTGACCAGTGGGTCACCAATCGGGTTGACTGGCAAGCGGAGTTGCTGGAGTACAGCCAACGGGCGTTGACGGCCGACGAAACGATGGTCGATTCGTTTGCCGGAACTTCGCCGTCGGCAAAAATTCCAGGTCAAATCAATGTGATTTTACGCTCAGCGAATTTTGAATCGGAAGGCAAATTGGTCGATTCGCTTCAATCGCGTTATGCCGTCAAGATCAATGACTCAGATGATGAGTCCGACGTCGACAAGGAGTATCCGATCAAATCCAATTTTGGGCTGCCCCTGGAAAATGTTAATCCGGGTTTGCTGGAAGTCATCAATGCCAAGGCCGACGAATACTTCCAGACTCAGGCTCAGCAGCGACAGCAAGGTCAAACCAACGACGAAACGTCATCCGGAGACGCCGACTTGGAAGCTCAGCCTTCAGAAGACAATCCGGCTGACGCCAGCGACACTGATTCAACCAACCAGACAACGGACAACTGAAATGGGATTGGACTGATTCCCTTTCACCAACTTGCCGAATAAACAACATGTTTGAAAACCTGACTCAACGCGAACGGATCCTGGCCCTGGCCGTGCTGGCCCTGGTCCCGATTACGTTTTTATTCATCGGCGTGATGTCGTTCGTGAACGCTTACAATGCTAACGTCGAAGAGCAGATGCAGATTGCCGGTCAAATCAAAACCGAACGTCAAAAAATGCTCGACGGCGCCAACGCGGCCAAGCGTCAGAATTACTATACCAGTGTTTCCCTGCCCCCGTCGTTGAACGCGGCCAGCAACGAGTACCAGCAATGGCTGAAACAGTTGCTGGAAGAAGTTCAATTGGACGTCACCACGGTGAAGCCATCCAGCGAAGGTGTGATCACGGTCAAGCCCGGCCAACCACCGATCGCTCGGACGAAGACAATCAACGTTCAGGCCACCGGTGACCTGCAACAGTTGAACGAATTTCTGGCCCGGTTTTATGAAGTCGATTTGTTGCACCGGATTGATACGTTGCGGATCAATCCGCTGACCGAAGGCACTGGTTCCAAGCAGACACGCAATGGCCAATTGAAGTTGTTTTTCGGCATTGAAATCATGTCCTTGGCCGAAGGCCAGAGCCGGGATGACTTTACGGAAAAATTGACCGAACGAAACCGGGATGATTATGCCCATATCCTCAAGCGAAATATTTTCGGTCCTGCCAATAACGCTCCGATCGTGCGAGTCCGACCGGGATCGTATACCGTTGGGCGGGACGCATCGTTTGATGTCAGCGCTGACGATGCTGACAAATCTGACTTGCTGAGTTTTGAGTTGATTGAAAGTTCGGTCGACGAAGCCGCGTTGGAACAGAAGCGTCCCGACGATCGTCGCGCCCGATTTACCTTGCCCAGTCAGGAACCGGGGACTTACGAGTTCAAGGTCAAAGTGACTGACAGTGGTTTGCCCGCCAAGGAGTCTATCGAAACCTTTGCAGTGACGTTCAAACCCGAGCCCGAACCGCCGGCTCCGCCCGCAGATCCACCCAAGCCTCCACCATTCAAGTATTCAACTGAAACCCGGATCACGGGGATTGCTCAGGATCGAGCCGGTGATTGGCGGGCCTGGATTTTCGTTCGGCCGCTGAATCAGCGTTACAAGTTGAAGGTCGGTGAAACGTTCGAATTGGACGACATGACCTGGAAGGTTACACAGATTTTGGAGGACGAGGTTTTTCTGGAGGCAGATGGCAAGCGGTATGTCGCGCGGCCCAACTGGAAAGACCGCGGCCGCTTGATCAAGATTTCCGATGAGGATGAGGAAGTCAAGAAAACCGAAGTCGACGAGTCGGAACTGGATTAAACGCCCCGGAGGGGCATCTTTTCTATGCAGGCAAAGTCCGCAAAAAAAGGGCCGATCGGATGCTGACGCCTGAACTTCAAGCTACAAAGCTGTTTTGCTCGGAGCAGGCTCCAAAGCAGTTTTTCGGATTTAGTTTCATTTCTTCGCAGCTCTCTTGCGCGAGAATTGCGTTTTTCTCGGTCGTTCAAAATAGACTCCAATCATTGCGACATTTGGGGGGGCGATGGTGATTAGGAGTTTATTAGTGTGCGGAAGTGGTCTATTGGTTCAAGTAGTTCCACTTAAAATAATCCCCCTCCCCTCGCTTGGGCTCGACCCTCCCGCCGGGAGGGTGTCTGTGCACTTCGGGCTTAATATGAGGCTCCCCCAAAACAATCCCCCTCCCCTCGCTTAGGCTCGACCCTCTCGCCGGGAGGGTGTCTGCGCTAGCCCGGCTTGTAAATCGAGCCCCGCCTACGCTTTCTCTTTCCCGCGGATCGCAATGTTGATCACTTCCACGATCAACGCAAAGAACATCGCAAAGTAGATATAGCCTTTGTCCATGTGGGCGCCGACGCCTTCGGCAACCAGCATCACGCCAATCAGGATCAGGAAACTCAGCGCCAGGATCTTCAATGTTGGGTGAGTGTCAACAAATCGGCTGACCGGTTCAGCGAAAACCAGCATTACGATTACAGCCAGGATAATCGCCGCCACCATGATGTAGACGTTTTCGACCATCCCGACAGCCGTGATTACCGAGTCCAGTGAAAACACCACATCCAGCAACGCGATCTGAAAAATCACCGACGCAAACAAACGGCTCGATGGTTCTGGAGTGGGTTTCCCATGCCCAAACTCATCGTGAATTTCGTAGACGCTTTTGCCCACCAGAAACAAACCGCCGAGAAACAGTATCAAGTCCTTGATAGAAACGTCATTGGATTCATTGAAGCTCTCTTCGTTGATCCGGGCCAGGATCTCTTCATCAAAATGCTCGTGCCCATCGGGAGTTGTGATGCTCATGCGTTCGATGGCAAATTGTGGAATCCCGACATCGACCAGCTTAAAGATCGGCTGTTTAAATTGATCGCCGTTGACCAGATAAAACAAGGCAAACAACAGCATCAGCCGTGTCAGCAGGGCCATTGCCAAGCCAAGTTTTCGGGCCAGCGGTTGTTGTTCGAGCGGAAGACGACCGGAAACGATCGTGATGAAGACGATATTGTCGATCCCCAACACGATTTCCATCGCGGTCAGGGCCAACAAGGCGATTGCCAGTTCCATGGTTGCTGCAAGGTTGGACGCGTTCAGGAAGCGGTCATTAAAACGGAAACAAAGGGATCGCGACAGTGGGATGACCGGCAATCCATTGCCAACTTAGTCGTTCAGGTGTTCGGCTGATTCGACGACGGCTTGGCGAAATTTTCCGAATCGCCAGATGCAGACAGATCCGACCAGGCCGGCAAAGACGATGATCCAGATCACGAACCGGGGGGCGCTGGAGAAGTGCCACAGCAGCACACAGCTGATTGCGATACTGGTCCACATCATCAACGCCGCAGCCCACCGCGCGGCAGGAGTGAGTTGTTTCTGCCCGTCAATGTACGGCAGGTAAGGTGCGAAAAAACGATTGCGAACGAGCTTTTTTTCCAAGCGGGGATGGCTTTTGGCTAGCAGCAACGATCCAAACAACAGCGGCCCCAGGGTTGGCACGCCCGGCAGCACGACACCGACGGCAGCGAAGATCACGCAGCCGGTTCCCAGTGCGGCAAGCAAGATGCGTTTGATCCGATCGCTCATTAGTTTCTCAGTAAAAACCAGCAGCCGTCGCTACGAATGAATTCAGCTATCCGTTTTACCTGATTGGTGTTCCACGGCACGCTCAATCGCTTCGGCAATCATCCGTTTGGCTACGTCGACCTCTTCGACCGAACGGATCTCAACCCATTTGTTGGGCTCCAGGTCCTTGTAGTGTCCAAAAAAGTGCTCGACTTGCTGAATGGTGATTTCTGGTAGATCGGAATAGCTGGAAATCTTCTCATAGCGACGCGTCAAACGCGACGTTGGCACGGCGATGATTTTTTCGTCCGGTCCGGAATCGTCCTGCATGATCAACACACCGACGGGGCGGCAATTCATCACGGCCCCGGGAACAATCGCGCGGGTATTGCAGACTAGCACATCGATCGGGTCGCCGTCGAGCGACAGGGTGTGGGGGACGAATCCGTAGTTGCCCGGGTAGATCATCGGGGTGTACAGGAACCGGTCGACAAACATCGTTCCGGAATCCTTGTCCAGTTCATACTTGATCGGTTGGCCCCCAACCGGGATTTCGATGATGACGTTGATGTCGTCGGGGGGATGATCACCAATCGGAATCGCATCAATTCGCATTTAATATTTCCTGCCGGAAAACGTTCAGTACCACAACCGCCCGAATGGTATTCGATTTCTGGATCCGTTGCGAGGTCCCAAGTAGCGTTGGGCGGTAAAGGTGTGACCTGAATAAACTCATGGTTGGATCGGCAAAGCGGCCGATCCAGCGGTTTTTGCGCTAGCCACCGATGTTCCAATGTCACCCGATCAACTTGTCCGGGGCTAGCGCCCAATCGGCTGGACAATGAAACAATCGTTCGCGGACAAGTGGCAGTGTCCACACGCTCGCGGCACAAGCTTGCATTTGCCGGCTAGACCAGATCAACTTTGCGGCGAACCCGTTGCTTGTTCTTGCGGCATGATTCGCAGACGCCGGTCACGATCAGGCGATGTGACTGAACACGGAATTTGTGTTTACGAGCGACCTGATTGCGGAGTTCCACTAGTTCGTCGATCTGGAATTCGATCAATTTCTCGCACACCGAACAGTACAAATGGTCGTGCTGGGGGTAGCCATAATCCAGTTCATAGACCCCGCGTCCGTCGAGCACAAACTTCTTCAGCAATCCCGCATCGACGAATTCACCAAGTGTACGATAAACCGTGGGCCGGCTGACGTAACCGGGAGTGCCCCGCTGAGGAAGCCGTTCGATCAACTGGTCGGCATCGAAATGTTCGTGCTGTTCGAAGACCAGTTCGAGGAGTTGCTTTCGCTGAGGAGTATTCCGCATCCCGCGGCTTTGCAGATAGTCGCTGAATCGCTGTTCTGGCGTAGAAGCGACTTGAACCGGACGCAGATCAGGTGAATCGTCGGAAACCGACATGAGTTTGCTCGCTGGTGGAATCGTGATGGTCCATGATACCCACCAGCGGCGAAACTGACTATCCAAACAGTCGATAACCCGCCTGAATCAGTGGTCCAGCGGTTCGTGGGCATCAATTTTTCCGACCATGGTCTGGTCACCCATTTTGATTTCAATTTCCACGCCCAGCGGAATTGCAATTTTGAGGTTTTGGTCGTCCAGCGTGTAGACAGCCGACTGGCCTTCGTCATCTGGCTCTTGGGCCTCGAGCGTAAATTCCTGTCCGTCGGCACCGGCCAGCGACCGAACGACAAAGCTGTCGGCTTTGATCGGTTTCAGTGTTTCGCCATCTTCGCCCAGGATGTACATCCGGATCAGATTGGTGTCTTTGGATTTGCACCATTCGCCCTGGAAACCCTCTTTGTCCAAAGCGAAAATGTGGCCGCCGTTGGGGCCGTGAGCTGGGTGGTCGTGGCCAGCATGATCGTGGCCGTGGTCGTCATCATCGTGGCTATGACCATGATCGTCGTCGTGGGAATGTCCATGATCATCATCGGAGCCTGTATCGGTTGAGGTATCGTTACAGCCGATGGCGAAAACGGACAACGCCAAGGTCAACAATGCCAGTGGAAATAGTTTCTTCAAAAACATGACTCGTCTTTCAATGTCTAAAATCGTCGATATGCCCCGAGGGCAGAATTTGGTTGATCGATCTTAATTGTATGATTTTGCCAGCCGGAACAACCCTACTGAGCTGGTTGTTCTACGTTGATTTGATGGATCTGTTCGATGCGGAACAGTTAAAGGCGGTTTTTTGGAGCGATGTTTCTTCGCCTGAGCGAGCTTCGTTGGGGGTAGCCGGCGGCAGGGGCGACCAGGAAAACCACAGAGACACAGAGTCCACAGAGATTTGTACCAAGACTCTGTGTCCTCTGTGGTGACGAAACTCGGCTCGCGGCGAGGCTGGCATAATTTGGGCGGTATTGGGAAGTAGCTTGGGCCATTGGCCCGAGTCCGCAGGGAATTCGCCCG
>CAZJEK010000193.1:0-10893 GCA_964545005.1 uncultured Pirellulaceae bacterium | reverse complement strand
AAATCCCTGCAATTGATCCAGCAATCGCCAGAGCCGCATGGTGGAAGGCACCAGCTTATACGGATGCCGCGACAGGTGAATAAACTTGGCTCCGGGAAACCACTCGGCCAGTTTTGCGATCCGGCCGGTATGGGGAGGCGACTTTAAAACCAGCCGGGACTGGTACCGCAGCGTCAGTGACTTGAGAAACTGATCCATCGCCTTTTTCAACGCTTGTTGAGTAGCATGGGTCGATTTACCAAAATCGAGATCCAGGTGATCACGGCTGGGACGATTGGGAAACGCAATTCGGCGATACGGCGTCGGTGCCCCATAGGCACACAAGGCAAAGTCGTCCTCCTGGGGCGAATTGGCGCTCATCGCCATGTTGTCCATCGGCCGCCGCGGTGGCATCAGCAATTTGACGATTGGGTAAAAGAAAAAACGCGACACCAGGAAGTGGCTGGGAATGAACGCTTCGAAGTTGGAGGGGAACTGAAATCGTTGGTCCATCGCGATCAGCTCATGCATCAGCGTGGTGCCCGAACGCCAGTGACCGACAATGAACACAGGGGGATCAACCAGCTTGGTTTGGCGGATCCTGCGACCGTGAGTGATCCCTTGAACCATCGATAGCGAACTGTTGATTGTCGCGCAGCCTCCCACCATCAACGTCATGCCGTAGCGGGCGGGATGGATTTGGAATCGATTCTCCTTCAACAGCTTGAACACATCCGTGACCCGCATGCCACTCCAGAACCGGGGTGCCCAGGGAGGGTACCAGTTAGGATTGGCGGTTCGATCAACTCGTGTGTGGTCAGACATCGGCTGGGGCTTGGGGATCGGCTAGGGAAGCGACCGGATACGATAACACGGTTATTCTTGAATATGGAAACCCGACGCGTGAGGGCCTGTTGATTTAGTCGTAAGGGAAACCCGAAGCGTGAGCGAGGGCTACACAAGTGCCGCCCGAAGGGCGGCTTCTCCTCACTTACGTTTCGGGTTTCCATTAAATCAACAGGCCCGTGAGCGAGGGGCTACTCCGATCCGTTTCTCCCCTCGCTTACGCTTCGGGTTTCCAAAGTGGCAACCAGGGCGGGAACGACGGTTCAGGCGGCGTCGGAAAACTCATCCAGCTGGGGCTCAATCTTACCCTGCGGTGTCGTCAGATTAAACAGCCCAAAGATTTCGTTGCGTGATAATCCTCGTCGAGCTGCCGCATCACCGTCGGACAGGATCTCGCGAAACAGTTCACGTTTCTCTTCCAGGATCTCATGGATTCGCTGTTCAATGGTGCCCGCCATGATCATTCGTGTAATCGTGACGCTACCGGCTGCTCCAATTCGATGCGCCCGATTGATCGCCTGGTCCTCAATCGCCGGGTTCCACCACCGATCAAACAGAAACACGTAACGGCAGAACTGAAGGTTCAACCCGACCGCGCCAGCTCCATAGCTCATCAACAGCACGTGACGATCAGGGTTATCCTTGAACTCAGTCAGGATGGGGTCGCGCTGGCCATTGGGGATTCGTCCGTGGTACTCCAAAGGATTGTACTCGGGGATCTGGCGACTGATCGTTTTCAATGTATCGACCCACTGGCTGAATACGATTGCTTTCTGTCCGCTGGCCGCAACTTCTTCCAGGTCCGCCCGTAGCCGTTCGATTTTGCTGCTGGCTCCCGTTGCTGGATCGACATTGCAAATTTGTTTCAGCCGCAGGACCAGCTCAAACACGTGCTTGATGTCTAATTCGTCTCCCATTTCATTCAGTCGCATCACACCATTGTTTTCGGCGGCGTCGTAGGTGATCTGCTGTTCGGGAGACAATGGCAACTCGGCATCACGCGTCAGTCGCGGCGGCATGTCTTTCATGACCAGGTCTTTCGTGCGACGAAGGATCAAGTCTCGCACACTGGCTTTGACCTCCCGCGGCGTCATTTCGCTGGTGACTGCGCCCTTGGCAGCGAATTCGCAAATGCCAACCAGGTCTTCGATCCCGTTTTCGATCGGCGTTCCGGTTAACGCCCAGCTGCGTCGGCGCGGGATTCGGTGGACGATCTGGCTGGTTGAGTTGGACTTGTTCTTGACTCGTTGCGCTTCATCCAGGATCACCAGATCAAACGGTTCGTCACGGTCAACGACGTGGTTCTGGTCTCGGGTCAACAGTTCATAGTTGGCAACCTTGACCATCGAAGTTTCGTGTTTCCAGTGCCACGCTCGTTGATATTGATTGCCCT
This sequence comes from uncultured Pirellulaceae bacterium, assembly GCA_964545005.1. Classification (GTDB taxonomy): domain Bacteria; phylum Planctomycetota; class Planctomycetia; order Pirellulales; family Pirellulaceae; genus Mariniblastus. The sequence goes on along the minus strand of CAZJEK010000193.1, from coordinate 8,675 downwards.
TGATAACGGAGACCGTGACTTCCGGCGCCCAGGTCTTGAATTCACGTTGCCAATTGGTAACCAGGGGTTTGGGACAGATCAGCAGCACGTTACGAATGTATCCGGCCCGCAGCAACATGCGAATGGTGGAGATGGATTGCATCGTTTTCCCCAGCCCCATTTCATCGGCCAGGATAGCGCTATGCCGAGGAAATAGAAACGCGATTCCTGCGTATTGGAACGAGAAGGGTTCGAACGGGAACTCCATCGTCCGGTCCGACAGCAGGTTCTCCAAGGGAGGCTGCAACAGGTAGAACAGGCGGTCTTCGAGTTTGATGACATCGCCAGGTGGCTTGATCCGCGTTTTCGAACGCCTGGCTGGAGCCGCAGAGCCGGCTTCCTGTTGACCGGTTGCCATGGGGTCCAACAACGAGTTGGGTTTGACGGCGGTTTGACGATGCCCCGAATCCGCGGCATCCCCATGAAACCAATAGCTGCTAACCTTGATTCGACGGCTGCGAAAGGCGGCCGATACGACACGCGGCTGTTCCAGCGGGGCCGGTTTCCAGGTGCTGGCAATGCTCAGGTCAACGGCCTCACGTGAGATCGCCTGGGTCCAGTTGACTGCGTCGTTGAATTCAATCGGTTGAGAGACGTTCATGACGATTTCCTCTCAAGCCGCTCGAATCACGGCATGGGCTTCTTCAATCGCCTGCGCGATCCGTTCAAAGGGTTCATCCAGCGGTAGGCGGGAAGTGAATTTCGAAACGTGATGTTTCAGCCGGTCGATCTGCTGCTCCGGAACATTGACGCACCAGCATTCGCGATCATGCACTGAAATTGACTTCAGGCCTCGGCCATCAAACGGTGTCTCGTTCGCTTCAGGTTCCAGTAGCATCACTGGCGCGTCGACGGCTTCGCTGATCGGTAGCAGGTCGGGTGATTGAGTAATGTAGATGGCTGGCGGTTGCCTGACTTTGTCTACCAGCGCAGTTCCGATCTGATCGGAAAACAGATAGCTCAGATACGTTTGACCGTACATGATCTGTTGAGTGCGATTTGGTTTTACTGGCGTCGTGCAATGGAATTCCAGCGGACGCCCGATCGAGCTGACGACCAGCAGTCCACCGCAGTAGCCCAATGTGGGAAGTTCCAGCACGTTCAGAAAACCAAACGTGGCAGCGGCGGTTTTATCAGGGAGTTGATTCAGGTGTTGTGTCAACGATGCGCATCCTTGCGGCAGTTTGATCCGTCCATCGAGAATTGCTGACAACCTGTTTGTCAACAACCAAAGTCGTGGAAAAAAGGATTTCCAATTCGGACTCTTGCCTTATCGGTGTCTGTGAGAAACCGCTTGAAATTGGCCGTTTCGTAGTAAGAGTCCGATCCAGGCGATACGAACGTTACAGCCGTTTCGTTTTACTATCCGATGTGAAAGTTTGCTGATCACGCATGTTGTTCGCGTGAGCCATTTTCTTGAAGTTCCGATTAGGCTTGCAATTGCTCGACTTCTGCGAACGCGCGGTTTATACTGCAATTGTTCTTATAAAATTCATCGGAGTTTTCACCAATGCCACACGATTCTCAGGATATTTCTCCCGTATTTCGAATCGACGTCGCCCAAAGTGCTAGCGAACCTCAAATCAATCACAACCAGTCTGCACAGGATGAAATGGTTGCTCTGCTGCATCAATTGGTGGTCGGCCAGGACCGGCAAAATGAATTGATGGAAGAGATGTTGGAAAACATGCAGAACTCCCAGCGTCAACGGGCTCAAGAGTTGAATCAGTGGAAGGAAGCCAATCCGCTGTTGGCTCGTCGCTGTCGCGCTGCTGCCGAAGCGTTGTCTCAGGTTCAAACTGAATTCCTGCAATCGATGACTTCAGACGTCAATGGAAGCTTTGAAGATATGATGGACAGCGAATTCGTGCTGAATGAATTTGTTGATCGCTACGGTCCTCGACTGGCCCATCTGAATGGCGTGTTGCAACTGCTGTCGCAACTTAGCGCTTCGCCTTCCAACTCTCAATAATCAAGCCGGCATGCAAGGCGAACTGGTCTTTACGACGACTCCGGATCATGTTCGCCTGCACGGAATCTACAGTCTCGCCCACGGTCCACGACGGACCGTGCCCGCTACCGGCGATTGCGACATCGCCATTCTGATCCATGGGCTGGGCGGCAATTTCTATTCGTCACGCCTGCTGTTGCATTTTGCCAGCACGTTGCAAAACCTGGGTGTCGATACGCTGGTCGTTAATACTCGCGGCCATGACATGGTCAATACACTTAGCTGGTCCGGTCGTGCTCGATCGGTCGGGGCCGCAATGGAACGGGTTTCCGACTGCGTTCACGATATCGACGGCTGGGTTCAGTATGCGATCGACCGCGGCCATCAACATGTGCTGCTATTCGGTCACTCCCTCGGAGCCATCAAGTCGCTGTACTGGCTTGCGCACCAACAACGCTCCGAAGTCAGATCGTTGGTCGGTTTGTCGGCGACGCGGCTAAGTTATTCCCGAATGATTCAATCTGCGGGCAGAGAGCCGTTTTTGGAAACGTTGCAGCGGTGCGAATCGCTGGTCAAGCAGGGCAGGGCGGACGATTTAATCCAGGTTCCCTTTCCGTTTCCAACCTGGATGACGCCGGGAGGCTATCTGGAAAAATATGGCCCGGAAGAAAAGTACAACTGGCTGCGGTTTGCCGATCGCATCGAGGTGCCTTGTCTGCTGCTGTTTGGAACGCGTGAGCTGGATGATAATCCGGCGTTCGAGGGACTGCGTGACGATCTGACAAGTTTCGAAGGCAATCGAAGTTTCACGATCGATGAAATCGAGGGCGCTGATCACTTTTATACCGCCAGTTTTCCCCGTGTTGATCAGCGGCTGACCGAATGGCTGACCGCGGGCGTTTGACCAGTTGCACGTTCTCGAAAACCAGACGCGTAAGGTTTGGTGCAACTTTTTCTCGCGCATCGGGTATGGTACAGAAGTTTGGCACAATCAGTCCATACAAATAGAATGAGGCCTCGGTCCACCTCAGGCAAGAAGGGCATTAGCGATGGGTTTGGAAATTGAAACGGTGGCCACGCAACGCGGCCAACAGCATTCTGGCAAACTCTACCTGGACTCCAAGACGTTGACGTTCAAATCGAGATCGCTCCGCTGGACGGTAGCGTTGGGAGAAACCGTTGACGCAACAGCGGTTGGCGACCGATTGGAAGTGCGGCATGGCGGCCAGCTGATCCAGTTTGCGACCGGCAAGGCCAGCGAAAAATGGGCGGAAAAAATCAACCATCCTCCTGACCGAGTGACCAAGTTGGGAGTCAAACCCGGCCATAGGTTATGGCTGTCACCTGGTTTCAGCAAAGCGTTTGCGAATGAACTCCGATCAACAGGAGCATCGATCACGCGAAAGGTGGACGTCTGCGATATCGCATTCTGGTCGATTCAGCACCGTGAAGAGCTGGCTGAATTTCCAGCACTGGCAAACCAGCTTGCCGATGGTAGCCAGCTATGGATCGTATGGCCCAAGGGTAGTGCTGAGGTGACCCGGGCCGAAGTCATCGACACAGCGCGGGCCAATCAATTTGGTCCCAGCAAGACGGCGGCGTTTGATGACGAACGCTCGTCCATGCGGTTTGCGAACAAGAAGTAGCTTGGGCTTACTGAAGATTTGGGCTCATGGGGTTCGCGAACCAGGGAAGAACCGCAGCGGCGCAGAGTACGGGGAGCTGCACAAATCTGCAGGGAACTTTGCGCTTCGTCAGCGAACTCTGCGGTTAGCGCTTCGCATTGGATGCAATGATCGATTACAACGCTTTTGCAAAGCAAAAGGGGGCAACCAGGACGCGTCGATCAACTGATTGCATTGCGTTGGGCTGCGGCGGCTTCGGACATTTCGCCGAGGTCGGTTACTTCACGCCGCAAAATTCGCAACAAGGTTTGCAAAAACGCCACTACCATTGGGCCGATCAAGATGCCAATCGGACCCAACGCGCTCACTCCACCAATGACGCTGAGAAATGCCAAGAGTGGATGCAACTTGGATTGACCGTGCAAGACCATCGGCTTGATCACGTTGTCCGCCATCGAAATCACTGCTGTCCCGTAAATTGCCAGCGCAACGGCAGCAAACATACGGTCCTCGACAAAGTACAGATACATCGAACATGGCATCCAGACTGACGCGGCTCCCACGAAGGGAACCATCGCCAACACGCCGGATAACACCATCAGCAGAAAGACGGATTCCAGTCCAGCAAAGTAAAACCCGATTCCGGCCAGCAACCCTTGCACGGCTGCCGATAACAGTGTGGCAACGACGACGGCCCGGGTAACCTGTTCGAACTCGGCGACAAGCTCTTCTTCGTGTTCATCGTCGATCGGCGACAGTCCTTTGAAGGTCTCCAGCATGCTGGGGCCATCAACCAGAAAAAAATAAAACCCGATCATCATGATCGCCGCACCCAACAACAGCTTGCCAACGACCGCCAACCCCTTGCCACTTAACGTCAATAGCTGGTCGCGCAAAAAGCTGGTGGCTGATTCAACATACTGATCGTATTTCTCCTGTGAGGGATTGGCTAATTCCGTCAGCCAAGTTCGCGACTTACCGCCCAGGAAACCTGTCTTGAACTGCAAGAATGCGGTCGCGGTTTCGTTAAGCAATTGTTGGTAATCATGGAGCCGGGAAATCCGTTGCTGGTTGTCAACTTCGGTACCCGCCGAAGTCCACTTCATCTGGTCGTGCATCGCACGCAGTCGAATCAGCCGCTCGGCAAACGTCTGCCAGGGGCTGGTGTTGGGGAACAGGGCAGGGGCCTTTTCATTTTCCACATCAGACGAAGGCCCCGGTGTCTCTGGCCATTCCAGGTCTTGTTCTGCCGCCAGGGACTTGGCCGCCGTTTCGGCTTCGTAGAGCGCGATTCGATGAATATCTTCGGTTTCTCCGGTCAGGCTGGTTCCCGAAAGCATCAGATCCAGTTCGCGGTCGATACGGGCAATTTCCGGAGGCAGGTTCAAACCAACCGTGGCTCTGGCCTGGCGAATCCCATCCGCGATATTGGCGGTGTTGAATTGGCGGACAACCTGGCGACTCTCGGCTGCCGCCAGCATCAATACGATCCCCAGTGGAACCAGCACGATCAATAACACGGCAATCGTGGTCAGCAAAGCTGAAGTCCGCAGTCTTCCCTGACACCGTTCAAGGCTCCATTGGTGCAGTGGGCGAAACACGACGACCAGGATCGCTGACAAGAATAAGGGCACCAGGAACTGGGCCATGACTTCGTAGAACAGGAAGCCTACGAAGATGATTACGCCAATTAATAATGCGAAAGAAAAGTATCGCGAAAACCGATTGGTCATTGAAACCAGCGGACGATCCGGTGCGCCGGCTTCCGGTTGCAGGTCCTCCTGAATCGGCGAGTCCTGTTTGGCAGGGTCGGTTTCCGGCGTTGCTGGCCCTTGCGATTCTTCTTCGGACCGCTGCGAGCGAGGACCGTTTTGGCGCGATTTTTTTCTTTTCTTGCCCATCTTGTTCCGGCAGGTAACTCAATAAACTGGCTCGTGATATCGGACCAGTTTAATGAGTTAACTCGCAACGGACGAGACGCGACCGGGGCAACTATTCGTACCAGGCGAACGTGCCTTGGATCCGGTTTTCCACTGGAAGCGAAACGGGGGGGGCTGATGGTACGGGGGTTTCAGTCCGGCGTTTGACCAGTTCGGCCTGCAATTCGTACGATCGAATCAGTCGAGGCAGCAAGTCACTGATGCTTGACAAACCGGATCGTGTTCTGGTGCTGGTGAGTTCGGTTCCGTTGAGTGGCTTGATCATCTTCTTTCCTTGTTCCAAACGGCCTCAGGTGGCGATTTGTTTCGATGGAAGAAGTATTGGCAGTGGCCGTGACACGTTCGGTCAGGCGTCGCGAAAACGCTGGAAAATTCTGTTGTGACACGTTTGGTCACGGGCCAGCGCCAAGAGGATGGGGAATGCAGATCGAGTGAGCGAATGGGCACACCCCCCGGAACGAATCATCGTTCGGTCGCACCGGTTTTTCCGACGGGACGCTCGGAATCAGGGATAGGTCTCAATTTTCCTGATCTAGGTCGGATCCACTCGTGAAACCGAAGAAAGGCCGTTTTCGTGGGCTATAATGGCACTATGTCCAAGTCAAAAAACAAACAGAAATCAAAGTCGTCCGCCACAGAATCTGGAAAAGAGAAGACCAAAAAGGTCTCCCAAAAAGCCCAGCCAGCGACCACGAAAAAAGGCAAGCGTAAGGCCAGTACGAGTTCCAAGCGGTCATCTAACGGTAAGCCCGAACGGGTCCGGCCAGCAGCCAAAGGCGATACCGCTCCGTCAACAGACAAGATCAAAATTGAACGGTTTGAAATCGACGAATCGGTCGAAGCGGCTCGCCAACGGAAGATCAACGCGGTCAAGGATATCGTCAATGAAGTCCCGCCGCACGACGTCGATACACTCTCGCGAGTCCTTAAAGCCGTCATCGACGGCACGTCTCTGGATGACGCCTTGGTGCTCCGCGAAGCCCTGTTGGACACGCCCAGCATGGGGACGCACCGGCGCAAGAAAGCTGACGATCAGTTATCGCCCGATTGGAGGTCTGGAGGGTATCCCTATAAGAATCTGATGTCTCGCAAGGCGTACGAAAAACAGAAGTACCACTTGCAAGTCGAGCTGCTCAAGTTGCAATCTTGGGTTAAAAAGACTGGGCAGAAACTGGTGATCCTGTTCGAAGGCCGCGATGCTGCTGGCAAGGGGGGGACCATCAAGCGGTTCATGGAGCATCTTAACCCCCGTGGTGCCCGGGTCGTTGCACTTGAAAAACCGACCGAAGAGGAACTCGGGCAGTGGTACTTTCAACGCTATACCAAACACCTGCCCACCAATGGCGAAATCGTGTTGTTCGACCGATCGTGGTACAACCGTGCCGGCGTTGAGCGGGTGATGGGTTTCTGTAGTCTGGAAGAGTACAACGAATTCATGCGACAAGCCCCCGAGTTCGAGAAGAATCTGAAGCGCAGCAAAATCCATTTGATCAAATTCTGGTTCTCCGTTAGCCGGGATGAGCAACGTCGGCGATTCAAGGAACGTGAGGCCCATCCGCTGAAGCAGTGGAAGCTGTCGCCGATCGACATGGCGTCGCTTGATAAGTGGGAAGAATACACCAAGGCCAAAGAAGCGATGTTCTTTTACACCGACACGGTAGATTGTCCCTGGACGGTCGTAAAATCGGATTGCAAGAAACGCGCTCGCCTGAATGCAATGAAGTACGTGTTGCACAAGTTGCCTTATGACGGCAAAAGCATCGATGAGATTGGGCCCATCGATCCGCTGATCGTCGGCCGCGCCCATCTGGTGTTCGAACGCGGCGAAAACGAAATGATTGATGCCGACCTGGCATAGCGCTCCGTGAAAGTTCTGGGTTCACCGGATTCTTAGTGTCAGCGATCGACCACCAGGGAGCATCTCGTCAATCTTGTTGATCCTGAACATCCTGTCAAACTTCCAGGTGAATATCGTGCACGCCGTCCATTCTGTGCAAGGGTTCGGAAAAAGGGACAGGATGGACAAGATTACCATGATCAACCTGTTACCGCTCGGTCGCCTTTTCGACGTCGTAATGCAGCGGCTTGCCCGGAGGCAACAGTTGCGCGATGTAACGAATCCGGGCAGGAATCTGTGCGCTCAGGTGCTGGCGTGTTTCGGCCGGCAAGCGGTCTGGGTGGTGCAATATGGCAAATGCAAACAGGGCCGACTCGGCCAGGTCTTCCCGTTCTGGTTTTCGTTTCGCGTACATGGTGACAAATCCGGGATCGGCTCGCTGGGCCCGCTGCCAAGCCTCGCTGCCAGAATGGGTTTGATCCCAGGTTGCATGGACCGATTCATGAAACAGCGTTTCTTCGAGATCATGGGTTTTGATTCGCTCCGACGCATTCTCGGAGTAAATCACGATCAACCCCACGTCGCTGAACGCGGTCGTATTCTTTCCTCCTTGGTGGACGACTAACCGATTAACTCCCGAACGCAACGCCGTGGGAAGCTTTCCCAGTCGTTCGACGTATCGATTCGCCTCCGTTTCCGCAGCCTGTTGAGATCCAAAGCCAGCGTCAATATGCAGTTTGACTTGTGTCTTGTCGGTGAAGGTCGCTGCGAAGGTATAAGCTGTTTGGAACAGTTCGGCATCATCGTCACGCTTGTCAGGCATTTCCTGCCGACCTTTGCTGACAAATTTTAGCTCAGCGAAGGTTGAAGGATCGGACTTCGTTATGAAGTCAAAGTCGGTTCCGACGACCGATGAACCAAATTCCTGTGCCGTTGAAGTGGCCGTCATAAATGGCAACATTGCCAGGCAGGCCACGTAGCTGGCGAATGAACTTCGAAACAGCATCGTTGTTCTCGATCGTTCCAATGCCGCAACCCATAGCCGATCAGCTTGACTTACGAATGCTGTACAGCTTCTTTTCGGTTCGGATCAACAGCCGGTCACCGACAATCGCCGGGCTGGCCATCGTGAATTCGCCCAGTTTATTGACGTGCAGCAATTTGCCTTCCGGCCCGGCTTCGTAGACGTAAGTGTCGCCCTGTTCGGACAGAAAGAACACCTTGCCGTTGAACGCCCAGGGCGAAGTGGTAAAGTCCGCCCCGCGTTCGCGAATCCGTTGCTT
>CAZJEK010000192.1:0-10902 GCA_964545005.1 uncultured Pirellulaceae bacterium | reverse complement strand
ATTCCTTGCAACGCTGAGTCGTCAGTCGTTTAGCCATTGTTGGTACTGTGGTGACTTGACGAAACCGGCGAAGACTTCGGCTTGTTCCAGTTGCCCGAATTCCATGCCGAACTGATCGCGGAGAATTCTCAGCTGTTTCAAAACGGCGTTGTAATCTTCCTTGGCCAGGTCGATCGCCAGCCGATAGTCGTGCGCGTTGGCAATTTTTAACGGAGCCGGATCGGTGTCGCCAACTAGCTGAATTCCGTCTTCTTTAGCTCCCATCGCGACCATTGCTGCGCCGACCATCAACGAGAAATAAGGATCTTTGCCGGACCAACCAGTTAGCTGATCATGGGATCGTTTCAAGAATTCGGTGTCCTGGCGATAGATCGCGGAATCGATCGTCATCAATCCCAGTGAAGGATCGTTGGGGAATTGTTGGGCGTATTCATCCACCAGCTTGATGTACTGTTGGGGATTTTTATCCGCCGGGAATGCTGAGATCCGATAGATCTGGCACAACTTGTTACGCTTCATTTCCGGACTGAGCATCTCGTACATTCCCAGGACTTTGGCGGCGTCGCCGTTGGCCATTGCCTGGGACATTTCGGAAATCGATTCGGTTTCCTGGAGTGCTGCTTCAAGCTCCGGCGTCATGCCGCCGCCCTGCAAGGTCGTATTTTTCAGGATTGGCAACACGGCTCGTCGCATCGTTTCCGAGATGTTTTCACCTGACAAGGCGATAAACATCTGGTCGCTGTAAACTTTGCCCTTGAATTTTTTCAGGCGGAAGTCGTGATAGTTCAGGCCACCGTCGTTGGCCAGCACCAGGCGAAAGACCGCGTGAACTTCGTTGTTGCGCTTCAAGACGTTGACCAGTTGGTAGGAACCCCCCTGGCCGATGGCAGCAGATATCGGAGGAACCAATTGGCGTGGTAACTGTTGAGCACCGCTCATGAAGCCTTCGCGAAAATCATCCCGAACATCGAACGGTTCAATGACCTGGCCGGCGATATAATCCCAGTCAACGAGGGATTTTACGGCATCAAAATCCTGTTTTTGGACAGCTTGCGTCCATTGCTGGGCGAAGGTAAACGCTTCCTGTTGGCTGATTGGGTCTTCCTGAACCGAGTGGTTCATGGGGGTGCCGGGAAAAACCGCTGCGTTTGCGGTTGAGAGGCAACCAACGAGAATCAAGATCATTGACGCGAGAATTGATGAAGCGTGCATAGCCGTCCTTCGCATTGAGGTTGAAGCGCGCCAGCGGTTGGAAAGTGGCGATCGTCAACGCACATTGTAAAGGCAGCGTCGGGGCGGCGAAAGTTAGCTGGCACGTTAACCTTTCCCTTGCTTGCCAGTGGGGCGAGCCACCGCGTGGGCGAGGGTATAGAATTCCTTTTCAGCCCAGCCAGGCCAAGACTAACCGCTGAGACGCAGAGTTGGCTGAGGATGCGCAAAGTTCACGTCGAGTTTTTGCAAACCCACGGTTCTCTGCGCCCTGCGGTGTTTTTCTTCATGATTTCGCTGAGAGCGTTCTTTCGACAGCTGTGTCCGAGCAAAATGCCATCGCTCCCGGCTGCTCTGTTACTCTTCCTGAGGCAACGCTTCGAGGTGGGGGCGACGCTGTTTGCGAGTTCGTTTGGGCACGAGATCGCGCATTGATTCCAGTTTGCCAAAACACAACAACCGATCACCTGGCTCCAAAGTTCGGTCGCCTTTGGGATTGGGGATGACTTTGCCGTCGCGATACAGCGTCAAGGCATTGATGTCGCGATCCCGAAAACCACTATCACTGATCTGCTTGCCGACATAATGCGAGCCTTCCGGAATACTGATTTCCGTTACGCCGTAGCCTCGCGACACGGTCAACCGTTGGCGTAAATCGATTTCCGGAAAATCGACTTGAGCAGCGATGTAGTCGATGATTGCTCGGGCGATGTCCAATTGCAGGCATTTTTCGATGCCTTCGAGTCCGGGCGATGAATTGACTTCCATGATCTGGGGGCCATCCTTGCCTTCGAGCATGTCGACTCCCGCGATTCTCAAGCCCATGATTTGAGCTGCGCGAACAGCGGTCCGCGAATATTCTTCGTCCAGAATGACACGTTCCGTTTTGCCACCGCGGTGGACGTTGCTGCGAAACTCCTCTCCCTGGGCGACTCGCCGCATGGCACCAACGACCTGGTCGCCGATCACAAAGGCGCGGATGTCCCGGCCCTTGCTTTCGGAAACGAATTTCTGAATCAGAACGTTCTGCCGCTGCGACTGGAGTAATTCGATAATCGATTCGGCTGACTTCTGGTTCTCGGCTAACAGCACACCGATGCCCTGAGTACCTTCGAGCAGTTTGATAATGACGGGGGCACCTCCGACACGTTCGATCGCCGGCAGAACGTCTTTCTTATCGCGCACGTAGGTGGTTTTGGGAATTCCAATATGGTGTCGACTGATGATCTGCAGGCATCGGAGTTTGTCACGCGAATTGGCGATGCCATGGGCCGTATTGGCGCAAAAGACATCCATCTGTTCGAACTGGCGCAGCACCGCGGTGCCGAAATAGGTAATCGAGGCACCGATCCGGGGAAGTACCGCATCGTAATCGGACAATTTTTTCTGGCGAAAATAGAGATGCGGATTGCCGGGTTCGAGGTCGATGGCAAATTTGAGAGTGTCCAGCACCTTGACCTTGTGCCCACAGGCTTCGGCGGATTCGCGAAGCCGACGGGTGCTGTAGCAGTTTGGGCTGGTTGAGAGGATAGCGAGTTTCATTAGTTACGCTGGCTTTCTTGGTTTGCGTTTTGGTTTGCCGGCGAAATAGGATTTGCCAGCATCGACGAGGAATCGTCCTCGAAATGCTTCCCGGCCAAGCAGCATTCTGAATCCCATTTTTGAACGGTTGGCCAAGGTCAATTCGACTGGCCAGATCGTTCCCAGCAATTTGATTCGTGTCGAAATGACCGGCCGGGTCGTGACCACACCGCTGCTGCTGCGGACTTTCCGAATATCCAGCAGAGGTGCCTGAGCCTGGTGAGTGCGTTCGGGGTCCCGATGAGACGGATGGATCAGGAACCGGACCATTTTTTGGCCATCCAATTCGAAATACTCGAACTCTGATGCATGTAGCGAGGACGACCGAGCCCCGGTGTCAACTTTGGCTTTCACTCGTTTACCGTGCAAGTCGGGCAATTCCAGCCATTCACGCCATCCAATGACGGGCAGGTTTAAATTAGGCTGCGGCATACTTTCTCGCGTGGGGAGTCGCGTTCGGATTGAAACGCCGGTTGGCACGATCGCTTCGATTAAATCCGCCAACATCGTCTTGTGTCAATCGGTCAACCGGATCATGATTGTCACTTTCACGACCGAATTGAACTTTTAGACGCTGTTTGTTTCATGATCAAACGCATTCTCGTTGCCGGCGGCGCCGGATTTCTGGGCTCACACCTGTGCGAGCGGCTTGTGGAGATGGGCCACGACGTTATTTGTCTGGATAACTTTTTTACCAGCCAGAAATCCAATGTCGCCCACATGCTTGATAAACCGAATTTCGAGCTGATTCGTCACGATATCGTGTCTCCGATTCTGTTGGAAGTAGACGAGATTTACAACCTGGCGTGTCCAGCGGCTCCCGGGCATTATCAATACAATCCGATCAAAACCATGAAGATTTCGGTCCTCGGTTCGATCAATTTGCTGGGAATGGCCAAGCGTTGTGGAGCCAAAATTTTTCAAGCTTCGACCAGTGAGGTCTACGGTGACCCCGAGATTCACCCTCAGCCAGAAAGCTATCGGGGCAGCGTCAATCCGATTGGCGTCCGAGCCTGCTACGATGAAGGCAAACGCGCCGCCGAAACACTGTTTTTCGACTATCACCGGATGAACAAAACCAATATCCGCGTCTGTCGAATCTTCAACACGTACGGACCGCGGATGCATCCTTTTGATGGTCGCGTGGTCAGTAACTTTATTCGGCAGGCACTCAGCGGGCAGGATATTACCATTTTTGGCGATGGTTCGCAGACACGATCGTTTTGCTATCGTGACGATCTGGTCGAAGGGTTTATCCGTTTGATGGAAGCTGACGACGATGTGATTGGCCCGATCAACTTGGGGAATCCAGGTGAATATACGATCAAGGAATTGGCCGAATTGACGATCGAACTGGTCGGTAACGACAACAAGCTGGTCTACCAACCTCTGCCTCCCGACGATCCAACCCGTCGTCAGCCAGACATCACGCTGGCCAAGAAACATCTGGATTGGGAACCCAAGGTTCCGTTGCGAGAAGGGTTGCAAAAAACGATTGACTGGTTCAAAACCATCAACCCGGAAGACTACCGCCCGCCAACTCCTAATTTTTGAGTAGCAGACCATTGTCGAAAACAACTCAGTTCGATTGCATTGTGGTTGGATTCGGCGGTGTGGGCAGCGCGGCGCTGCGGTCGGCGGCGATGCGCGGCTGGAAGGTTCTGGGGCTGGACCGGTTCGGTCCTGCCCATGATCGAGGCAGCTCTCACGGGCAAACTCGCATCATTCGAAGGGCTTACTTTGAGCATCCAAGTTACGTTCCGCTGGCGATTCGTGCCTACGAAATGTGGGATGAGCTCAACAAGCGGCATCGCACCTCGATCGAAATCAAGCAACTGATCGAAACCTGCGGTTTGCTGCAAATCGGATTGCCCGACAGCGAGGTGATTCGGGGCGTGCAGCGAAGCGCTGAACAACACGATTTGCAAATCGAAAGGTTCACCGCCGAAGAAATTGAGCGTCGTTTGCCTTTGTTTCAGGTCCCCGATTCCATGGTCGGGTTGTTTGAGCCCGGGGCCGGGTTTCTGCGCGTCGAGCAATGTGTTGCGGCTGCGATTCATCAAGCTCAGTTGCACGGCGCGGAGATTCAATCCAACGTAATCGTCGATCGATGGGATGTTGATTCGAATGGAGTCATCAGCGTGTTGCTGAACGACGGCAGTCGACTGCGAACACAGCGTTTGATCATCGCCAGCGGTGCCTGGACGTCAGGATTGCTGCCGGGATTAACGTTGGAATTGAACGTGCTGCAAAAGCAACAGCACTGGTTTCAGCTGGATCGAGTCGACCAGAAATGGGTCAATGGTTGCCCGGCCTTTCTGCTGGAGCAAGCCGATGGAACCTGCCTTTATGGTCTACCGGAAATTGACTATCTGGGGATGAAGGTCTGCCTGCATTCAGGAGGCCGGTCGATTGAGCACCCGGATTCATTGGCGGCGGAGCTTGATCGGGATGAATTGAAACAGGTTGAATCCTTGATGGGGCAGTATTTACGCTTTGGTCGTTCGCGGTTGGTACACGATAGTCGTTGTATGTATACAATGTCGCCGGACGGGCATTTCGTGGTTGACCTGCATCCCGACAATGATCAGGTAGCCTTTGCCTGCGGATTGTCGGGCCACGGGTTCAAATTCGCGCCGGTGCTGGGCGCGGCCCTGGTCGATCTGCTGGAGGGGCAGCGTGATCCCCAGCTTGAGTTTCTGCGAATGAATCGATTCGCCAGTTGACTCAGCCAACTCAACCCAAGCCATTCATTCATTGGAGTAAGAAAAGGTGACGACGGAACGAAAAGTAGATGTGGTGGTTATCGGTTCCGGTCCAGGTGGTGAAGGCGCCGCGATGCAATTGGCCAAATCCGGCAAGGAAGTCGTGGTGGTGGAACGGTACGACAAGATTGGAGGCGGTTGCACTCATTGGGGAACGATTCCCAGCAAGGCGCTCCGGTTTGCGATTTATCGATTGACCGAAGCGTTGAACAACCCGCTGTTGCAATCCTGCGGCGTCAAAGTCAAACCCAGTGTCAAGGATCTGACCCATTCGGCTCAGAAAGTCATCGATTCGCAGGAAACGATGCGTCACAAGTTTTACATGCGGAACAACGTCGATGTCGTTTTTGGTCACGCTCGTTTCGTCGACGCCAATACAATTTCGATCGATAACGAAGAGACGATCAAGTGCGACCATGTGGTGGTCGCGGTTGGATCACGCCCTTACCGACCGGCCGCCATTGACTTTGATCATCCGAGGGTCTTTGACAGCGATACGATTTTATCGCTCGATCATCGCCCCAATTCCATGACCGTGTTGGGAGCCGGCGTAATTGGGTGCGAGTACGCTTCGATGTTTCGCAATCTGGAAATCAAAGTTAACTTGATCAACAGTCGCAGCGAACTGCTTGATTTCCTGGACGATGAGATTAGCGATGCCCTCGGATATCACATGCGAGAACGCGGCGTATTGATTCGCCACAATGAACATCTGGATCACATTGAAACGGTAGATGACGGCGTGGTCACCCATCTGAAAAGTGGCAAGCAGGTGAAAACCGATGTGATGCTGTGGGCGACAGGCCGGACAGGAAATACCGATGACCTGGGATTGGACACGATCGGGATTGAGCCCGATAGCAGGGGGTACATCGAGGTCAATGATCAGTTCGCAACCCAGGTTGGCAACGTGTACGCCGTCGGCGATGTGATCGGTTTCCCTTCTCTGGCCAGTGCCGCCTATACCCAGGGGCGGGCTGCCGGGATGCAAATCCAGGGAATCAGTGAGGCTGGTTGCCGTCTGGCACATGACATCCCCTCCGGAATCTATACCAGCCCTGAAATTTCCTGTATTGGGAAAACGGAAACAGAATTAACCGAAGCCAAAGTGCCGTACGAAGTCGGCGTGGCCCATTTCAAAAGCCTGGCTCGGGCCCAGATTATTGGGCAACGAGTGGGCATGCTGAAGATTCTCTTCCATCGAGAAACACTCGAAGTCCTCGGAATTCACTGTTTTGGGGCTAATGCTTCGGAAATTATCCATATCGGTCAGGCTGTGATGGACCGCGAGGGTGCTGGCAATTCAATTAAGTATTTCACAGAAACCACCTTCAATTACCCCACGATGGCGGAAGCTTATCGAGTCGCGGCGCTCAATGGGATCAACCGCTTGTTTTAAGTTTAGAAGTTGCACTTTTTTTGGAAACCCGACGCGTAAGCGAGGGAAAACACGCATCGGTGTAGCCCTCGCTCACGCGTCGGGTTTCCATTCCAAAGCAAAAAACCCATAGTGAAACGTCTAAAGTTTTAGGTTTAGAGCCCGGGGCGGTCCATTCGCCGGCGTCGCTGTGGCCGAGATTCTGAAATTCCTGCTTTTTCCAATATTCACCGGGGAACTTTAAGCTTCCCGGGTTGTCAGAAACGCCAGCCGGTCGGCTTGGCCGGGTTGGTCCGATTTTGCTGGCCGGAGGTGCGTCAAATTTCCATCGAGAGTGGTCTCGATTTGCAGAACTAACGATTCCAAGTACACTGAAGACTTCCGAAAATCTTGTAACTGTTGCGGGGTGAGCTCCTCCCCTAACCCACCAGTTATTCACGGAAACTATCACTTTCCACTTTCCAACAAGGTGCGATATGGCGAGTCCCATCGTCAAACACATTAACCAGACCGTGTTTGTTAACGGAACGATTGGTGCCGGAAATCTGTTTTCCGCGACTGACACTGATGATCAAATTGCCCAGTACACGTTCCGGGATACTCGTGGCGGAGCCAATACTGGCTACTTCATGTTCGATGGGCTGCCCATGACCAATGGGTCCGAGTTCACGATCGACGCGGATGACTTGAGCAAGTTGTTCTATGTTGGCGGAACAAGGATTGGCTACGAGCGATTTGAAGTGGTTGCTCGGGACCAGGTCGGGAACTTCAGCAGTCCCGTTGAATTGGGGTTGATATACACTGTTCGGTCGAACACGACGACGCCACACGTTGCGATGCCGGACCTGGAATTGCTGGCCAACGAAAAAATCAATGCTCATGAGTTTGTCAAAGGATTCGATCCCGATGGTTATCCACTGACTCATTTCGAGTTTACCGAATCCAATAAAGTCAGCATGCTGTTTGCTGCCAATGGCCGAGTTTGGGTTGGTTCCTACAAACACAATTTTGAGACCGGTGATGTTGTCACCATTACCGGGGCCGACCAAGCCCGCTTTAACATGTCGGCTCAAATCGTGGTGACCAACGAAAACGTATTCCGCATCGACCTGCCTGACTTTGCCGCAGGTTCGGCCACCGGAGATCTGAAGGTTTACCACGAAGACTTCGGCTACTTTGAACTGGACGGCACCCCGATCGCTCAGGGCACCACCTTTCAGGTCGAGGCCTCGCAGCTGGATGACCTGTACTACGTCTCGTCAGGTCCTAACTCGATGGAGAATATCCATCTGCGTGGTTTTGATGGCGTCAATTGGAGTAAGCAAAAAACAGGTGTGGCCGAAACACGAGTCAACGCCAACCGACCTTCGGTGCAGTTTTCCGAAAGCTATACACCATCGGAACAGTTCCACGATTTCAGCGATCTGTTGTTCGTCACCGATGCCGATGGCAACTCGGTCAAAAAATGGCGGTTCTACAATACCAGCCCACACTTGATCAACGGCGACCTGTACTTTCAGGGCGCAGCGGTACCGCGGCAAACCTGGATTGATGTGGACGCTGATCAGTTGAACCAGGTCGAGTTCTTTACCAATCGATCAGGATTCGAACAACAGATTCGAGTCATGGCTTATGACGGAAAACACTGGTCCAACGCTGGGACGCACACGATCATCAGCACGCCACCGATCATCCGACCGGAGATCGAACCAACGTCTGAAGTGGTGATCGCTGAGCAGCTTGACTTGGTTCCAATGGCGGGTTTGTTCGGAAAAACGGATCGTGGGGAAGCTCACACTCGAGTTCAGTTTTTCGAAGGTTCCACTGCCCCAGAAAGCGGTCAGCTGCAATTCAATGGCGTACCGTTGCCGGCAGCACAGGTTCAAGAGTTTTCCATGGATCAAATTGGATTGGTCAATTTTCGAACTGGGGACTTCTATCACCGGACGTTCGACCCCATCTATTCCCGACGATTCAATGGCAATGATTGGAGTCGGTGGGAAAAAGTCGATATTCGCACCGAGCCTGAGTACGAAGACGTGCTGACTTCAGGTGCATCTTGGAACGGGCTGATGCCAATCAATGCTGTGGGGAAACTGGAAATCTCGTTCAGCTTCATGCAACAGTTCCCGGACTATGAAACCGGGGAAGCTGAGGACAATGATCCTCCGGAGCATTTCGAGATCTTTACGGACGCCCAGCGAGACAATACCCGATTGGCTCTTCGGGAGATTGAGAAATTCGCGAATGTACAATTCGTGGAAGTTCCGGACAGTTCCACAAACGTGTTTGGTGGTGTTGGTGGCATCATGCGGTTTGGTGAATACGGAATTCCATTCCCTGAATCGTCCGCCGCGGCATTTGCGTTTTATCCAGCATTCACCGCCTCTGCTGGCGACGTTTGGATTAATCGCCTGAACTTCCTGGGTGGTCCTTCGATGGACTTTGCCGTCGATTCCTGGGGCTTCAAGGTGATGATGCACGAAATTGGCCACGCGATGGGGCTCAAGCACCCTCACGATGGTACGCCTCGCCTGCCACCAGAGACCGATGTGAACGACTTCTCGGTCATGAGTTACCAGCAGGCAGCCAACGGCGAACCGGCGACCTATCAGCTGTACGATGTCGACGAACTGCAGGATTTGTACGGCGCCAATATGGATCACAACACCGGCGACAACGTGTATTCCATTGGTACTTACTTCCAGCGGAATGCCTTTGTGGAAACGATCTGGGATGCCGGCGGGTACGACACCCTGTCTGGTGAAGGCTCAGCCAATCCGACGGTCATTGATTTGCGGGAAGGTCAATTGAGTTCGATCGGAACGTTCCCCAACAATGTCACGATCGCTTTCGACGCCAAAATCGAACGTGGAGTCGGCAGTGATCATGCTGATACGCTGTTCGGTAATCAGCTCGACAATCAACTCGTCGGTGGCGACGGCGACGACTATCTTGTCGGTAATGCTGGTAATGACTGGCTTAGAGGCGGTGCCGGCGATGATACTTTCGAGTGGGGCGTTGCTGATCACAACGACACCATCGACGACGGCGGTTTGGGGGGTCGCGACACGATCAAGATTACCAACCTGCTGGGAGCCGATTCGCTGCAGGAGGATCTGCGGTTCGAAATGTCGGGCAACGACCTGATGATTGATCTGCGACTGGAGGGCGGGGCGCTGGAAGGCACCCTGACGGTGACCAATCAGGTTTTCAACGGCTTCCGAATGGAGTCTCTGGAAATTGGTGGCCAGACAATCGACTTGGCTCATCTGGTCAGCCAGTTGGCTCCGGGAGTCGACACGTTTGCACCCACCGGCGACTCAAGTGCCTTTGGTTTGCTGGTCGCTCCCGTTTAAGCTTGGTCAACCTTCCGCTTGGAAGGCTGTTGATAGAAAATAAAAACCGACCTGCATCCAGGTCGGTTTTTTGTTTGTGCGTACGCTCCGCGAAAGTTATATAGTTTTCCTGAATCGCAGTTTCAGAGATCCACCACCAAGGAGCATCTCGTCAATCTTGTTGATCCTGAACATCCTGTCAAACGTCCGGGTGAATCTTGCGTAGGCTGACCATTGTGAGCAAGGGTCCGACAAAAGGACAGGATGGACAAGATACACATGATCAACAAGATGCGTTTTTGGAAGCCTAATCCATCGCTGCTTCGTTGGCGAAAGCTTCGGTTTTGTCATGAGTGACAACAAACCGAGCGATGTGGTTGGTCAAGCTGGCCAGGTAAAAGGCCTCGAAATCGCGTTCGGAAGTCTGTAGCGACGGTCGTCCGTTCTCCGGATAGTTGTACTGTTCTGGCCCCTTGGTAAACGCCAGGCTACCACCCTTGGTGATGTCGTAGGCGAGGATTTCGAATTCGGATCGGCCTTTGTACAGCGTCGCGCCTTCGTGGATCGAGTAATCGCTGATTTTGATGACCAATACCATTTCAGCGTCACAGAACTCGCCCAGCTGTTGGAC
>CAZJEK010000191.1:9340-10903 GCA_964545005.1 uncultured Pirellulaceae bacterium | reverse complement strand
AACCCGAGGTCGCTAATTCGACGATCATCACTGGCCCCACAATCCAGGTGATCCGGGCTTGATGGGACCGCTGATATTTCACGTAGCCCTGTTCCCCGACAAGACGGAACAAGGGATAGTGCACGATCTGAATCAGCCAAATCAAGCCGACCATGAACCAGGGCGACGCGAGATTAACCAGTAGTGCCAGGTAGATCCAATTCATGGCCACACTACCGGACCCTATCGTCCCGCACAACACTTTTGCTCATCGATTCTTATGTAGCTTATGTGGCTCGACTCTCCGAGTCGTATAAACCGAGCATTTTTTAGTGGCGGGCTGGAGGTAGATTCTCTCCCTCGGGAGAGTCGGCCGAGTCGGCCTCTCAGGGTCGGAGTGGGGTTTGGTAAACCCTGCCCTCGCTTCGGCTCGACCCTCCCCCGAGCGGGAGGGTGTCGGCGAAGGGAATCTCCCCGCAAATCCCCTACAAACCGTAGGGCACAAACCGTCTCACCGGGATGAGCCCGGTTTGGATGGTATTGGTGTTTTGCCGGCCAATGATGGTTCGAAAACCAAGGTACGGTTTGGCTGGCGTCACCCGGCCACTCTTTCCCCCTCGCGGCCTTCTATCGACAGGAATTACCATGGCGATCGAACATCAGACATTTGGCAGTCAACAGAACCTCGACCCCGCGACCTTTATCGACCGGCGATCAAGTGCCGGACGTTCGGCCCCGGGCTTGGAACGCCGACAATTTTCCGATAGCCACCACAGCCTCTCCCCCGAAGCTGCCGAATTAGGTCAGGCAATCGATCAATACAAATTAATGAACCGACGCCGCTACATCACCTACGAAGAAATGCTGGCCGTGATCAAGGAACTGGGCTACTCAAAGTCCTAGTGCCGCGTCAAGTATTGATTTTGGGGTTGGCACTTCCATTTAGCGATTGGTTTTTCGAGCAAGATTGACTCGCCGATCCCAATTCTCAAGTTAGACGCTGCACTAGATATCGCATGGCCAAT
This sequence comes from uncultured Pirellulaceae bacterium, assembly GCA_964545005.1. GTDB lineage: Bacteria > Planctomycetota > Planctomycetia > Pirellulales > Pirellulaceae > Mariniblastus. The sequence goes on along the minus strand of CAZJEK010000191.1, from coordinate 9,899 downwards.
TCGGCCGATCACCGTTTCAAACTTGCCAGCGGTCCATCCAGCAACGGGTCGGTCAAGTGATCGATCGACAGTACCCCTACCGTTTTGCCATCTTTGTTGGCCACTTTGAGCAACGTTTCGTGATTGTTTTGCATCTGAAGAATTGTCTCACCGTACAGCTCTGACATCCGCACCGATCGCAACTCGTGCAGCACCTCTGACAGGGACTTGATGTCCTGTCGAATCATCAAGTCAACGGCTTTGACGTAGCCGACAATATTAGTCCGCGTCTGTTCATAGACTGGCAGATCGGCAATCTTTTTGCGCCGTGCCAAACGAATGGCATCCTCGACCGAGGCCTGCTTTGAGATTGCCGCGGCACGTAAAATGGGGGTGCAGATCTCCCCGACTGGCTTGGCCGCCACCAGGAAAAACGACTGCGCCAAATGACGCTGAGTCGGATGCAGGATTCCGGCTTCGTAACCAGCTTCGATCGCCTGCTCGACTTCTTTTCTGGCCAGCAACAGCCTCACTTTTTCCGGCGACTGCCCCAGAAAAACCTCCAGCATTCGGCTCATTC
>CAZJEK010000191.1:0-9330 GCA_964545005.1 uncultured Pirellulaceae bacterium | reverse complement strand
CCCCACAGCACGGCGGCCGCGGGGGCAAACAGAATCGTGAACATCAGGAACAATGGTGCGGCCAGTCGCAACAAGAAATTGGGCGCCTGATAAAACAGGTTTTTGGGCAGCAACTCACCGTACACGAACAGCAGCGGCGACATCAGTATCGGCGCCAGCATCTCGCCTGCACTGGAAACCTGGGCCTCTTTGGCCAGCAACACAATCGCCAACGATGTAAGGTAGTTGGCCACATTGTTGCCAATCAAAGTCGTCGCCACGAACAATGCCGGGTTATTGATCAAACGAATCAAGAACTGCGAAATCCGATCGCCGTCGAGTCCATCGATGACGATCCGGACGCGGCTGGCACGATAGAACCCGGTTTCACTGCCGCTGAAAAAGCTGCTTAGAAACACACCTACGATCAGCAGAATCAAAGCCCACCACAGCATCAGTCTTCCTCCTCGGCAGAAGCAATGATGCTGACATCAACCAGCATCGCGCCGCGTTGAGCGACCTGGTTGACGGTAAACTCGAACGGACCCCACTGGCAACGGTCGCCGACTTCCGCCAACCGTTGCAACGATTCCTGAATCACGCCGCGGACGGTCACGCTGAGTGCCGGGGGAATCTCCACGTCCAGCCGCTTGGCCAGTTGCCGAAGGCTCATCAAACCCGACACACGCCACAGGTTTTCTTCCAGTCGCTCGATCGCCGGTTGATCCAACAGTCGAGCGGTGCGTGACGGCGAGTAAACGAATACTGTTTCCAGGATATCTTCGATGGTCAGAATACCAATCGTCTCTCCGAATTCGTTCAGTACAACGGTAACTTCGCGATCGCGATGAGACATTTTCTCCAGCGCGTCGGCCACCGTTGCACTCCACGGCAGGTACAGAACCGGTTGGGCAGATTGCGCCAGATCCTTGTTATCGAGTCGAAACTCATTGTCCAACCGAATCGCTCGTTCGATTACGTTTCCTTCCGGTTCCGTCACCAGCAAATAGCCGCTCTCGGGAACCCGGCCGGCCAAGTCATCCAGGTAAACTGGTGGCTGATAGGAAACAAACTGCGTTCGCGGTCGCATCCATTCTTCGACGCGGATCGTCGAAAGCTGAACAATATTCTGTAATACCGCCTGTTCCTGCTTGATCAAGGCCTCGTCGCTGCCCGAATGCTCGATCGCTCGTTCCAGGTCGGTGACGTCGATTTCAGGTTCGGGTTCGAATCCAGGCCACAGCAATCGTCGCGAGATGAGGTTGATCGATTGCAACAGTGGCATCAATGGATCGACGACGCGGACCGTGATTGCCAGCGGCAAGCTGACGGCTGTTGCCACCAACCGCGGCTTGAGCACCGCCAGCGTCTTGGGCAACATCTCGCTGAGAAAGATGATTGCCAGCAACGTCAGCAACGCGAAGGCCCAGGCACCGGATTGTCCGGCTGCCGGAATTCGTTCCAGGCGAATGGCGCAGATCGAACTGATGGCAAAATAGGCGATATTGATCACCAGGTTCCAGAATAGAACGGCCGTCAACAGGCGATCCGGATTGGTCAACAGAACAGCCGCCGCCTGTTCGGCAGGGGTGCCCGATTCCATGTCCCGGCGATCCCCGGGCTGCAGGTAAAACAGTGCCGCTTCACTGGCGGAGAAAAATCCGGAGCACGCGATGAGCGCGAGCATCGTTATCAACCAGGGCAACAGAGTCAGGAACTGGTCCATCTTCGATCGAAGCGATCAACTCCCCGTTTCGGCAACAAACGACAACATCAACCAGCCTCGTCGCGTTTGGATCGGCCAGTCGAAACCAGGAATTCGCTTAACCGAGGCACCATCATGGCCATCGTTGCGAACCCGAATGCGGTGGACATCACGATCAACACCGACAGGTAGTTTCCAATCAACAAACTGGTAATCGAATAAAACATCGTCAGCGGCAGCATTCCGCAAGCAACGACCAGGGCTGGCGAGGGGACGTTGTACCCAAGTGCCAGATACAACCCGATTCCACCACCGATGATGCAGGCCAGGAACGGTGTCAACTGCGCCTCCACATTACCGCTGAACGAGACCATCATCATGATCACCGTCACCACTCCCAGAAACAGAAAGAACACGGTTCCCAACGATACCGCAATCGCCTGTCGGCTGCCGGCGTATGACATTCCGCTGTGGATCCCCAACATTGCCACAAACACCACCATCACGGCGGTGCCGAAGAACACAAACACCAGGTTTTCGCCAGACATCGCCCCGTGGTACCAGATATAGATACAGATCAGGACAGGCAATAACACCATATCGATCGCGACGTAGATCACGCCCAGCAGTTTTCCGAACAGAAACTCCCGCGGCGAAATGTCGGTCACCATCAGCAGGTCGAGCGCACGACCGTCACGTTCGGTCGTAATCGCTGTCACCGCCAAGGCGTTGATCATCACGATGCTGACCAGCATGAATGGAGCAACGGGTTGCGCAATCAACGGTAGCCCAACCGTTGCTTCGGCCGACACCCGAGACGCAGCGCCAGAGGAAATCAGCGAATAGACAGCCAGAAAAACCATCACCGCCAGTGCCCAATAGGCCGCTCGAATAAACAGGATCTTGCGACCGTAGGCCCAGGTGCGAGCCTCTCGCCACAATACCGGGTTGTCCCAGACCTTGCGAGACTTCCGACTGGCTCGCCGAGACCGGTCATCAACATGCCCCGCGCCAGCATCCACCGCGGCGGCACCGGTTCGGTCCAGTTTCACTTCACCGGTCAGCATATCGACCTGAGCCGGTTCGGATTCATCGTTTGACTGCCCTACGCGAACTTCACGATTGGGATTCCATTTTCGCACTCGCCAGATCGACACCAGGCATAACAACACGGTGATGGAGCCAGCGGTTACCAGAAACGGTAACACAGACGTCGGCCAGGTTTCTACGATCGTGGGCCGGGCGGCCGCCATCACGGCGCGGAATGGGCTGGCAGCATTGGCAATCGAGACGGCCGACAGACCCGCGATGTCAAATTCCAGCACAGCGATGGCTTCAAACAATCCCAGCCAAAACACCAAAATCATGGCCACCAGGGCTAGCGTCTGGAACGTCTTCTCACGCCATAGCGCAATCATGGCGCCCAGACTTCCCGCTGCCAACGCCGCGAACAACGTCACCAGGAACGTCCACAACACTTGCTCAAACGACGTCCCGCCGAACAACACCACGAACATGAAAATGGGTAGCGCGGCGATCAGCATGACGCCAATGTTCAGCAAAGAAGACAGCAGCTTGCCAAGCACCAGTTCACTGTTGGTCAAGCGACTCATCAACAACAGGATCAGCGTTTGGCGATCCTTTTCAATCGCAATGCTGGAAGCCACCTGAATGGCGGACAAAAACAACATCAACGCCAGTTGCAAGGGAGCCATGATCTGGAACAGGACCGAACCAAACCGAGCCATATCGCCAAGATTCTGGACGACCTGGGTTCCGTTCAAGATCATCCAGGCGGTACAAATTAACAGCAGCAGCGCAACGGCATAGACCGTCCGCATCATATAATGGCGAATCCGCCTCGGGGCGACGACGGCTTCTCGGGAAAAAACGGGTCCGACGAACAAATTCGGTTCCTTGATGGACACGGGAAAAAGTCGATTATAGACCTCTGTCAGCGATTGGCTAACCGGTATATACCTGCCAGACGCTGCCTCCGAATCGGTTCGGAGGGTCGCAATTAGCCAGGAAATGCTTGGTACTGGGGTATACTGGACGTGATTCGGTCAAAAATATCGGGTAATCGTGCCAGATTGTGTGCCAATAGGCAATAAAACGGCCCTCTGGGGCGTCAATTAATTCAGTAGCCGGTTTTGGGTGAAGATTTTTGAATCCGGAAACCTCCAATCCGAAACCACTTGAACCCTCCCAGGTACAAGCCGTCTACGACCAGCATTGTGTTGCGTTAGAGCGATTTTTGCTGGGCGTGCTACGCAACGAATCCGCAGCCGCCGATGCCCTCCAGTCCACGTTCATCAAACTGATGGAAAAAGGGCATCTGGTCACGCAGCAGGAGTCGATGAAATCCTGGCTTTTCAGGGTCGCCTTCAACGAAGCCATGTTGATCAAACGCAAACGTTCGGTCCGACAGAAACACGCTGAAGCCGTTGCCTGGAAAACCAAATTGTCGGCTGGAGCCGACAAGGGTGCCGACCCTCGGGTCAGCCAGTCCCTGCATTTTGTACTGCAACAGGAAAATGTCGAACGGGTCCAACACGCCCTGCAACAGCTTCCCAAAGACCAACGCATTGTCGTTGAAAAACGAATTTACGAAGGACTCAAGTTTCGCGAAATCTCGGAACAACTCGATGTGCCTCTCGGCACCGTGCTGGCCCGAATGCAAGCGAGTTTGAAAAAACTGAAACCCCTGTTGGCTGAAATCAAACCCGAATAATCGTCGGTTCGCTACGGCAAACCGCCGCGGATTGACGGCACTAACTGAGGTATCCCATTTTTCGAAAACCTGCTATCAGATCACTACGGCGATTGGATCGGCAAGTTCACCATAACCAATACAGAATTCGCATCTGACCGCGAGTTTTCCAGTTTTTTTATTATGAACCCTGAAACACCTGATCATCGAACCGAACCATCATCGCTGGACTGGCTGGCTTTTTGCTACGTCGCCGATGAACTCGATCCCGATCAACGCGATTCGTTTGAGCAGCGACTATTGGACGATCAACAGGCGTGCGAGGCGGTCGCCGACGCGGTCTGGCAGGCTCAATGTTTGAACACGGCCATTGCCGCCGGCCAACCGTCACGCAGTGTTTCATTGCCTTCCCGCACGCACCGCAAGTCGAACCGCTGGCTGGCGCCGGTTTCCAGTTTGGCGACCGTTGCTGCCGTGCTGGCGATTGTCTTCTTTAGCAATCGACAACCCGATCCGCCCCAACTATCCTCGGACGAATTGGCTGAAATCTGGGTCAATACCCTGGTTTCGCTGGATGATGAGCAGTTGGAAGAATTCGTGTCCGCCGATTTCGACTCCATCGAAATGGATGATGACAACGACACCTGGCTAGTGGCCGCAGTCGATGAAATGGAACCTGATCCCGTCCCTTCCCCCCTCGAGACGCTTCCCGAAACGGAGCAAGGACAATTGAATCAATGATGTCGGGCAGACAGCTTTTCTTTTCTTTACCAGTCAGCGCTTTGATGGTTTTGACCGTTTGTGGTTTGACCGCCGGTCTCTCCCCAACTGCGGTCGCCCAAGCTGATGGCTCCACGCTAGCCGTAAAAGCCGCTAATCAACCGCCAGCGGCAACTCAGGATCAAGCCAAACGCAAACAGGTTTCTGGAAAACGAATCAAGGAACTGTTTGCCTTTGTTAGCCAGCACCATCCTGAAATTCGACCGCTGTTGCGATCGTTGCAAAATGGTCAACCCGATGAGTTCGATCGTGCCATGCAACAACTGGATCGCGAAGTCCAGATTTTGCAAAGCCAAAAAGAAAACGCCCCCGACCGTTACAAGCGTTCGTTGGAGATGTGGGTGCTCCGCTCCAAGACAAAACTGATTGCCGCTCAAATGGCTGTTGAGGACAACGACAGCAAGCTGCAACAGATGGAACAGGAGATCCGCAAACTGTTGAACCGGCATTACCAGGTCCGGGCCGATCAAGTCAAAGAAGATTTGAACACGCTGAAAGAGCGAACCCAACGACTGCAAAGTCAATTGAATGACCTGAACCAGAAACGCGGCGAAATGATCAACCGCCAAGTCGAAGGCTTCAAACGATCAGCCGATCGCATCCGCCGCAACCGCGACAAGTAAGTCACATCGCGTTGGCTCAACTGGTATGGCCGACTCAGTAGCATGGCCGATTCGGCCGTGGTCGCACGGGGCCCTCCCGTTCGCCAAAACAGTTCACCACAGAGACACAGAGGACACAGAGTATCGAGAGCAGACCTCCGTGTTCTCTGTGTCTCTGTGGTTTTTTCCTGGTTGATCATTGCCCTGCCTGCACTCTACTCGTGCACGGAATCTCCACTGGCTTACGCCGCGAGCGTGTATTTTCCCACTTCGCTCAAAATCTCTGGCACCAGGCTTTTTTTGCCTCAATTTCTGGCACTGTCGACGAATACAATCTTCTGAGCCATACTTAAACATGGCCCAGCCGCTGCAATCGTCACGACTTGACGCCAGCGTTAACCCATACGCGCGGCAGCCTCCAAATTCCGATTTGTAACAGTGGTCGGTCCCCGCCTCAACCGCTTTCGCCAATGTCCATTTTGGTTCCGCCAGATTTCTTGCCCTCACTCCCATGAACATTCGCAAAACTTTTTCGGGCGTCTTCCTGGTCGTCCTCGCTGCGGTGCTGGGGCTGGGACTGATCTGGTTACCAGGTTGGATCATCGACAACTATCAGGTCGCCAGTAGTCTGGGATCGATCTGGGGCACGTTGTACCTCGTCGCCGTCGGACTCGGCGGCCTGCTGGTGATTGCCAGTTCGGGCTGGATCGTCTGGAAATTGTTGGGCGCTTCGATCACCAAAAAGAAACGCTCCGAGCGTCGCAATAAAAATCCCAGTGAACTGTCGATCGGTCAGCGTGAATTCGAGATCGATGAAAACCTGCAGCAGATCGAAAAACTGCGGCAACACGACAACCCGGAACTGGACCAACAGCTCAACCCGCTGATCCAGGAACTGGAAACCAAACGTGAATCCCAGACCTTGGAGATCGTGGCCTTCGGGACGATCTCCAGCGGCAAGTCTTCCGTCCTCAATCTGCTGGCCGGGCGTGAGGTGTTCGCTACCGACGCCCGTGGCGGGACTACGATCAATCGAAACGAAATCCCCTGGCCCGGGATCGATCAAGTCATCCTGGTCGACACGCCCGGGATCGGTGAAGTCGACGGTGCCGACCATGTGGCCATCGCTGCCGAAGCTGCCAAGGATGCCGACCTGGTCCTGGTCGTCGTTGATGGACCATTGCGGCAAAGCGAACACGACCTGCTTGCGCGACTGGGTGAGATGGAAAAGCGCGTCATCATCTGCCTGAACAAATCCGATTGGTATTCGCAATCCGATCGAGACAAATTGGTTAACCAGATCTTTGAACAAACCCGCGCCTTTGTTCGCCAGCAAGATATCGTCTGCATCCAGGCCAAGACGGGGCACCGACTCCGCAAGAAAGTCCTTTCGGACGGAACGGAAATCGAGGAAACGGTTCCGATCGAACCCGAAATCGATCCGCTGGCCAAACGCATGGTGGAAGTCGTTACCCGCGATGGCAAAGACCTGTTGATGGCGAACTTGTTGCTGCAATCCCGCGGACTGGTTGAGAAGGCTCGTTTGCGGGTGAAGGAATCGCTGGACGAGAAAGCCTGGAACATCGTTGAAAAGTACCAATGGGGTGCTGGCGGTGTCGCAGCGCTGAATCCGATTCCGATCGTTGACCTGCTGGCCGGATCGGCGATCTCGACCAAAATGGTGCTCGACCTGGCCGATGTCTATCAGCAGGATATCGATCTTGAAACCGCATCCCGCTGGTTGTCCGAAATGGGTAAAAACCTGATCGGGTTCCTGGGAGCTACCGGAGCGACGGTTGCGGTCAGTGCGATCGTCAGTTCGATCGTTAAATCGGTTCCCTTTGCCGGCACCGTCGCCGGCGGCGTGTTGCAGGGTGCCGTGCAAGCGGTGATTACGCGTTGGATCGGAATGGTGTTTATCGAGTACTTCCGCAACGAAATGCAGGCCCCCGAAGGCGGCCTGTCGGCGTTGGCTCGCCGTAAATGGGACCTGGTCACCAGCGCCGACGAGCTTCGCAAAATTGTGCAAACCGCTCGTAAGAAGTTGGGGTCGTAACGGATGTCAACGACCAGCAAACCGACTCAGGATTCCAAGTATCTCGAAGCCATCCGGGCTGTTGAAAAAACGCTGGGTGATCTCCGCGGTTGCCCCGATTCCGAAAAAGAACATCTCAAGGGCGACATTGCCCAACTGAACGAGATGTACGAAAAGGTCTCCACCGGCCGCGTCGAAATTGTGATCTTCGGCGAAATCAGCACCGGCAAATCGGCGTTGATCAACGCCTTGATCGGACGCGAAGTCGCCGAAGTCGATGTCCAGGGAGGTTGGACGAAACAGGTCTGGGGCACGCAATGGGAAGGTGCCGACTATCACTTGCCTGGACTGGATTCCTCGGAAATCGTGTTGGTCGATACGCCGGGGATCAACGAAGTCGGTGGCGCTGACCGCGCTGAACTGGCTGAAGTTACCGCCCGCCGTTCGGACCTGATCCTGTTCGTCACCGATTCGGATTTGAACGAAACCGAATACGCGGCGTTGGTCGAATTGGCAGCGATCCAGAAGCCGATCATCATGGTGTTCAACAAGATCGACTTGTACAGCCAGCAAGAGAAATCGGACTTGACCGAAATTCTTCGCAAACGGCTCAGTGGGCTAATCCCCAAGGAACATTTTGTGCAGACTGTCGCCGATCCGCGTCAGGTGGAATACGTAATCGAGCAAGCCGACGGGACAGAAAAAACCGAATGGCGAAAGCCATCCCCGCAGGTGGATGATTTGAAAGAGTTGATCCTGCACACATTGGAGCGCGAAGGATTGGGTCTGATAGCGCTCAACGCTGCCATGTACGCCGCCGACAAAAGCGATCGGATTTCGGCGCTGCGGGTTGAGCTGCGGAACAACCGCGCCGATCAGGTAATCTGGACAATGGCGGCCACCAAAGCGATTGTGGTCGCGGCCAACCCGATTCCGTTTGTGGACATGATGGGCGGGATGGCAGTCGATGCCGTGATGATCGCGACCCTGTCGAAAGTTTACGGGCTGTCGTTTTCGATGGCTCAGGCGCGTGGGCTGGCGCGCAGCATTACCGCTGCGGCCGGAGTGTACGCACTGGGCGAGTTGGCGAATTACGGCGCCAGTGCGTTCAAGTTGTTGACCGGAACCTTGGGAACGGCGTTGACGTTGATTCCTCAAGGAGCCACGGCCGGGTTCACGTCTTACATTATTGGCAAAGCCGCCAAACATTATTTTGAGCACGGCGGATCGTGGGGCGCCGGATCGGCCAAGTCAGTCGTCCGCGACATCCTGGCCAGCACCGACAAGGATTCGGTGATTTCACATTTGAAAGATGAGATCCGCGATCGATTGAATTTCAATCGGCACGGGAAGAAATAGGATTTCAAATCTCAAATATCGAATTTCAAATCTCAGATCTCAAATGTGAAATTTCAAATCCGATCCACGATCATTCCGCCCCGGATGGGGCCGGCTTGGCGTTCCTTGGGTTGAACGTCTCGATATCTTCTCCCGCAAAACCTTTGATTCAGCCCCA
>CAZJEK010000190.1:0-11118 GCA_964545005.1 uncultured Pirellulaceae bacterium | reverse complement strand
ACGGCATTCCCTTATCACTAACATCCTCTTCATCATAGGCAGGCGAGTAGGGCTGCCTGATCAACCCCCACCAGTCGCGCATGTGCTCTTCCACCATCTCCGGCGCCGAAGGTTGCGCTCGGTGAGGACCGAGCGTGTTGATGTTCAGAAAAAAAGGTTGATCAGGATTTCGTAAGACCTGTTCTTCGATCAGTTCAACGGAATCTTCCATCTCGGCAACTGTCCGGTACTTGCCGGCGGGCAACACCTTCATCTCGCCAGCTACCCGATCCTTATTGGTGAACACTCTGGTGTCGTAGTATCTGCCACCGAAATAGTGCCGAAAGTCATCCCAACCTGGCGGAACGATTCTTTCGACATCGCTGTGCAAGAACTTTCCGACCATCATTGTGCGATAGCCAGCCTGTTTCATCCAAACGGAGAGATCATCACTGAAATAGCCCTGTTGTCGATAAAATCGAAATCCACCATCGTAGCCGTTGGCGTCAGGATATCCGGGGCGGTTGACACGGATCCCGGTATTGTGCGCGTACTGACTGCGGTACAAACAGGCTCGTGAAGGTCCGCACAGCGGAGTGGTGACATGGAAATTAGTGAACGAAATCCCCTCATCAGCCAATTGCATGATGTTGGGGTACAACGAGTCCGAATACGGCAATTCGAACATCTCGGCATCGGCGTCATCGAGATTGATTAAGATGATATTGGGTTTTGACTGCGACCAAACGGCGTTCGCGCATGACAGCAACAGAATGATTGCTGGCAAAATGGAATACCCGAATCGTCCAGTCAATTGGGGCGTGGGTCGGTCAAGATGGGTAATCATGCAGGAAAAGCTTGGTTGGATTCGCAAGTTGTGATAGATCGATGTGCCTGGAATTGAGCGGTACGTGGCTCCGTTCTTATCATTCTCTGACGCAAGAAAACGGATTGGGTTCCGGCCTGAGATAGGATCGAGTTCCAAGCATTGCTTATTTTCGATGGTCTTCAACCATCAAATTCGCACCGTTCGACAATCTCCGCGTTTTCTCGGTATTACAGGGTAAACCAAAAGGCGACCTGAGCGACTAAAAACTCAAAACCTGATCATATCCCAAGGCCTGGTGCTGCGTTTTCAACGTGATTTCGGGGAGGTAACCTGTTTAGGCACCCGCAAATGGTTACTTGATTTGCCAATCGAGCCTGAGCAACGAACGCGACCCTGAATTTTGCCTGGAACGCTGCGTCAGGACATCAACCTTCTTGTAGCGTCCCTAACAAAGCCGCCGTTAATCACAGGCGGCGTCGCGGGCGATCGGGGAAATAGCTCACCGTTTCAGCTTACGTCAAGCGACCGAAGGCCGTATTTTGTGGCTCTGCAAGCAAACGGCTGGGTTATTTCGCGTGCCTTGCCCACTAGAGGGGGGCACTACCTTGACTTTCAATAACCGTTGGCTCTAATCGAGCCTTCGATGGTTAAGTCGGACCTACCACTTTCACCCCGACCAACCTTTTCTAACCAGAACGTTTAATTTCAGACCCAAAATTGTTTCAGGAGAGACCCATGAAAAAAGTGGTTACTTTCGTCGCCATGGCCCTCGTTGCCATCGTCAGCTCGCAAGCGAATGCTCAATGTGTTGGATGTTCGCAAGGTGCGACTCCAAGCTTTGGATCGCAAACTGTTTACAGCACACCGATGCAATCCTACAGCGCTCCGATGACCTACAGCGCTCCGATGACCTACAGCTCGGCTGTCGTCAGCAGTGGTTGCGGCGGTTGCGGTCAAGCTTCGTACCAGCCCATGATGTCTTACAGCGCCCCCGTTGTTAGCGGCGGTTGCGGCGGTTGCGGTCAAGCTTCGTATCAACCTGCGATGCCTTGTGGTTCTTCTGTCGTCAGCACTGGTTGCAGCGGTTGCTGCGGCCAAGCCGCTTACCGACGCGTAAGGTCCTACAACACCGGCTGCAGCGGATGCGGTCAAGTTGCCTACCAACCTGCCATGTCCTACGGTGGCGTTGTTACCAACGGCCCAGTTTACGGCACCGTTACCAGTGGTTGCACCAACTGCGGCGGTAGCGTGACTCCCGTTTTCCAGCAAGGTACCATTGACGGTCAAGTGATCGAATCACCTGTTGCCGAAGGAGCAGCCGAAGAAGCAACTCCTCCGACCCCAACTCCCGAAGCTGAAGAAGCTGGCGACGGAACCTAATTGGTTCGACGATCGATCTCGAATTGAACGAGACGGATCAACAGGAACGGAATTGATAGGCCAGCTCAATCGAGCTGGCCTTTTTTGTTTCCGTCCCACCCAACCATCTCCAATTCAAATCAGCCCACCCGATAACGCTGGGGAAAAAACGAAGTCACCAGTTGAACCAGCAGGGCGGTCAACCCGACCAGGACGATCGTCAAGCCGAACACGGCAAACAGCGGGCCGAGCAGACCGATCATGCCATCAACCAGCGACTCGGCATCTGTCCCGGCAGCGGCCAGAACGAAGGTAAATACCAGCAACCCACCGCCAACCAGGTAAACGCCTCGGCTGGCGCCGCGATAGTCACTAGGGCTCGGCGCCATGTGACTGCCGACGCACAGCACAAAATAGACGAACAACCAGAACCGGCCAGTCAACCATTGCCCTTCGGCCACCATCTGATTCGCGACCGCCGCAACGATCCCTCCCATCCGCACCCAGGCGCCGGTATCGTTGTCCTGGTTCCTGGCGACGTCTAACGCGGAACTCACCGCTTCCGGAAAAAACATCCACAGGATTGCGGTCAGCACGATTGACCCACCCAGCAACGGCGCCACCCCGATGAAAAAATTCCCCAGTTCCTGGTACCAATTGCCGGGCTTGAAGGAGTGTCGAACATAACCCAGTCGGCCCGATTCCGGATCGGGTTCAAACAAGGCAATTTCGTCAATCCGATGATGAAAAATTCGACACATGAAGGCATGGGACAGCTCGTGTATCGGAGTCCCCAACCAGCCGGTCCACATCACACTTTTCCATCCAAATCGTTCGGCCATGCGATGCTGGGTCAGATACTCGAGCCAGTGAATGATCAGGGCGAACAGAATAAAGGGTGTCACGAGGATGGAAAACAGCTTCACCGATTCCACCAGCAGCGCAGTCGCGGCGATTCCCAGCAGTGTCCCGTCAAGGGCGATCAGCTGGGAACCGATTGGACCAGGATCCTGATAGAATGCGATTTGCATGAGTCATTGCTACTTTGCCAACTAAAATACGTCTGGTAGTTTTACGGGTTGGAACCAATTTGAGCGAGGTCAGTTATATGAATCACCCTGGGAATATCAAGCGACACGAGGTGCCGGAGGGCAAAGTCCTATGCGACTATTGCACGGCCAAATGTTGCCGGTATTTTTCCTTGGCCATCGACCGTCCCAAATCGGCCAAAGATCTGGATTATTATCGCTGGTACTTGTTGCACGAGCACGCCACGATTTTTACCGAAGACGATGACTGGTACTTGCTGGTCCACACCGAATGCAAGCATCTGGGCGCCGACCATCGCTGCGGGATTTACGAAACGCGACCTCAGATCTGCCGCGACTACACCACCGATCAATGCGAGTTTGACGACAGCTATACCTTTGATCGGTATTTTGAAATGCCCGAGCAAGTCGCCGAATATTCGGCGGCCCGGTACCAAACGGTCGACAATTTCCGTTCACCCCGACCTCAGCTGCCGGTTATTTCCGGTTGACCCCAGTTTAGGTTTGATTCTTGGTTCAGCGAGAATAGACTGTGGTTGTTAGCTGATTTATTTTTTGAGCTTCCATGGAACAACAAGAATACTTTCTCGGATACGCGCTGACCTTTGCGATGATTTTCCTGGGCATGCTGGTCGTCTGCATTCCGCGCCCCCGCAAACACCGGTTCCTCACCAAGCAGGAAGAGGAAAAGGAAAAGCAGCGAAAAGCGCGGCGTAAACAGCAAGCCAGGCGGAAAAAGAATCGTTAGTCTGCGATTCAGACCATGGCTTAAGGCGTCTTGAAGGAGTACCGCGTTGGCAAAATCCAAAATCGGACAGTTCAGGCAACTTGGCTGCGGATTCCTGCTGATGACCGGTTTGTTTTTAATCGCCTTGCTGTGGCTGAACTCGGTTTTCGTGCGTTTGTTCTTTGCGCACAACCTGGCCCAAATCGATGAGCGAGTGTTCAACGCAGCTCAATTCATGTTGCCATTGGTGCTGCTATTTATTGAATTCTGGGTCTATGATGCGATCCGCGACTTTTTCCGGTTCCGCAACCAGGACTTCGACTGAGTCTGATTTGTTGGAATTGATATCGATCTCGAACGCCCCCAGCGCATAACCATCAGCAGCTTGCAACGCTGCGCGGACCACGCAGGGGCCGTGTACATCAGCAGGAATCTTGATGCTGGTCGAAAACTGGCCACCGCGAACCCATTGCTGAGACTCACAACAAACCAGATCGCGAGCTTGATCGTAGGCGGTCTGGTAGGCAGCCAGGGCATCATCGGTGGCTTCAAATTTGCGCCGCATCGGCGGCCGTTGCCGTAGCCGGTCACGACGGTAAACCAATTCCAGTTTCAGATTTCCGGACATCGGAGAATTGCCGGCAACACGAATGGTTTGACCGGCTTGGGCCTTTTCCGGGCCGCGAAATTCGATAGGTTGTGGCCGAGGAACTCGCAGCAACGGATCGCCCAGCAAGTGCAACAATTGGGCGTGTTCGTATTTCTCTTTTCGAAATGAACTACCAGGATTCAAGACGGTTGCCAGGCCCTCGATCAGCTGGCGGTAGTCGGAAAAATTTTCGCTGCCTTCAATCATTCGCTGTTTGGACAGGAGCACAATTTCTCCCAGCGTGTCCGCTTGTCCGTGAAAATACTCGTGCATGATCTCCAGGGACATCACGCCCATCGCCGCCGGCATGGTGACACGGGTACCTCCGATAGTCGCGATCGGCCCATTCTTTTGCTTTAACATCATCTCTGCCAGGCCATCGCTGCGAGCATCAATCGCGTTGGTATAGCAAGACAAGAAAATTGCGATCGGGCTGCCCGAACGGCAATGAATTTGATCCACGTTTTCGACATCCAAAGTGCGATGCAAACCATCCGGCATCCGCAAGGGAGCCAGCGTGTGATGGGCGCTGTGACCAATGTAAACCCAAAACAGACAGCCTTCATTGAACCGCTCAATCGCCGAATCCGAGAAACAGCGGGGGTCGGGACAATAGGGGCTGGTCCAGCTACCCATCGTCATCGACGTTTCGATTTCGCCCGGCATCAGATCGGTGATGATCTTTTTGGCCGTCGATTCGATCGCGTTGTCGATCAATTGCCCAAAGCCACCGACCCCGGCGACAAAATTGATCCGTCGGCGACCATCGCAAGGTGGTGTTTTGGATTCATAACGAATCACACGATCAATGAAGGACTCCAATTCGTCCGCGGTATCGACCGGGATTCGCCCAATGCTCAAATCGGGAACCCCATTCCCATCGACATCAGCGTAATGGTTGTCCGTCGCAATTTCCGGTTCCGAGCCATACTTGACGTTCACCCGGGCCATCACGTAATCGGTCGGGACCTGCAATTGAGCCGGTGTGTGCTGGTCAAATGCGTCGCCAACCAGAACCACGTGACGGATTTCATGTTCCCGATGACTTGCCAACACCTGTTCCCGAATTTCGTAGGCACTTCGTCCGGGCGCAACCATTTGAATCCGGTGATCCTGTTTGGTCCGGTACTCGACCCACCGTTGCATCACCGATTGGAATGGTTCTGGGCAGATCACCAACGTGTCGATTCGCGAGTCGGTTGACTTGTTGCGTTCGACGTCCAGGGATTTGGGGCGAGCGGCATCGCCCAGCAGAACCATGGGCGGCCCGAGATCTTGAGCAGGTAGCTCGATGGCCGCCGCCGTGACCAACAGGCAAACAAAGACCACCGTCGCACCGATCCAGCGCGACCGCAACGAAGCCAGAGGGCCACTGGCAGATTCATTTCGGCTTGGTTTCATGTCTTCAGTGTGGGAAAAAAGGACAGTGGAATCAAGAGTTTTTGTTGCCTGCCAGCATGTCACTTCTGCCCGTCGGACAAACCAGACCGGGCCAGCGAACCTGGCAACTGGACACCTTGCTACGGCCCGCCTAACTGGAATTATCGGAATCTTGGGCCGCTTTCTTGCGAATGATCCTTCGGGGGCGGGATCGACTCGGACTGGATGGGGCCAAAAGATTCTGGTCGATTTGGCAAACTCGCGACTGGAATGGTCTAATAAAACCCGATTGAGAACGTCAACCTGATGGCATCTGGGGGAGTTCCCCTCCGGATACCGGAATTGGGCTGAAGGGCCGGCTTTCGTTCTCCTTCCACACACGACCAGGATCCTCCAATTGTTTTGCGATCGTTGACGGAATTGGAAACAGAAAACTGGATTGAGGCCGCGATAGCAAAGTACGAACGTCCGCTGCTGCGCTATGCGAGGCATTTTGTGGTGGATGCAGAAACCGCGCGAGATGTGGTTCAGGACACTTTCCTGAGGCTATGTCGCAACGCAGATGACGAAATCCGATCACGAGTCGGCCAGTGGTTATATACCGTGTGTCGAAATCGGGCGATTGACGTTGTTCGCAAGGAACGCCGGATGAAACGAATCTCCGATCACACCCAACCGGATGCTCCGCAGCAACAGGATCGTATTTCCGATCCCGCCGATCCAGGGTCCGGGCCGCGAGACAAGGTTGAACTCGCTGAAGACGCACAAGGATTACTGGACCAGATCCAGCAACTCCCTGACCGTCAGCAGGAAGTCTTGCGACTCAAATTCCATGGTGGTTTGAGTTACAAGGAAATTGGAGAAGTGATGGGAATCACCAGCTCCAACGTAGGTTTCATTTTGCATACCGCGATTACGAAGTTACGTCAAAGGATGGCACACACGACATGATTTTCAATTCGATACGTTCGAATTGACTGGTTGGGGATTTCGATCCCCGATACTGGGGCAAGTTTGATGATTGATAAACATGATCCACGACTGACCGACTACGTGTTGGGGGAGTTGGGCGAACAGGAATCGGCTCGTATTGAAGCCGAGATCCAGGCCTCCGACGAACTCAAGCACGCGGTGGCAGAAATCCAGCAAGCCAGGATCTGGCTCAGTGCTGCGTTCGAGTCCGAACCAGAATTGAGTCTGCTGCCCGAACAACGCGCGTTAATTCTGGAATCAGCCCGACAACCGCGGGGCGGTGGCGTTACCGCCGCTTCGATGCTGGCCAATCCATTCGGATCTCAACGGTTTGCTGTCCTGGCTACCGTAGCGACCCTGTTGGCGTTGCTGGTTGGCGGCGGCTTGTATTTCAATCAACCAGACAGCACTGGTCGAACCGACTCAGTCGCCATGCAGTCCGAGCGCGAAACCGATTCGGCCCAGGAGTCAGCCGTATCAACTGACTCTGCGACCGACAAAAATTCGTCCTCCGAAGGCGCGCAACCGGAGTCGAATTCAGGCGTTGCTGGAGCACTCGGAGTTTCGCTGGCGGAAGGATCTGATTCCGCCATCGAACCAGAGATGGCTGACGATTCGCAAACTCGGTCGGACGATCTTAATACTCAAGGAGCGACCCCCAAGCCTGCGTCGGCCTCGGCCCATCCCGCCGGTGGTCTTAACGAGGTTACCAATGCTCCCAGATTGGCCTCCGGTGCTCAACTCATGAATCCAGCCGATCCGCCCGGCGGGTCCGCTCGATCCCCCAAGGCGCTTACGATTCGCGCGGACCCGAGTTCTCCATCACCTCCGGCAACTGAACTGAAAGATCTGGAACGGAAACTCGGCCTACCCGGCGAACGAAATCAAAAATCACTTGTACGATCGATTGAACAGCAGGTGAAAGATCAAGTCATCCAACAAACCCGCGAATTACTGGATCAATCTGAGCTACGCCTTCTGGATCTGCAGGTTACCACACGTCAGCAGCCGGTCACGACCCAGCTGAACTATCGGATCACCGCCTTCCAGCAGAAACAGATACACTCACTGGTTCCACCCGAAGAGTCGGGGGATCAACCTCGCAAACAAACCGACCTGTTTAACCAGCCGGTACGTCAGAGGGTTGAACGTGAGATCAAACAACAGATCATCGAGCCTGTGATTTCCATCGAACCAGAGCAGGCCCGTGCTTTGGTTGATCGGTTGGCCTCGGCCGTTGATCCGGACCAGACCCAGGAACTTTCGCTGGAGAATTTGCTGGCATTGGACAATCCTATCGACTGGGGAGTGGAATCGCATTCCGAACTGGCACAATCAGACGCTGACGGAAGTGGTGCTGTGGGCGGTTATTCTGCGGAAGAACAACTTAACCAACCCCTTGATCGCGCGACTTTTCGGTTCGTGCAAACGTTGAATTCATTCATCGATTCCCGCACGTTGAATGAGGATGATGAATCGATCATTGCACGTCCACTGGAAACGGACACGATTGAACTCGAACCCGCCTTGCCAGACGAAGCTGGATTCAAGCTGGCCGATGCTGATGATTCGCCAGCCGCCAACCAGCAGCCAGAGGCTCAGCCAACCTCGCCAGCCACTCGAATGCGGATGGCCCCCGCCCAACCGCCAGAACCGATCGTCTCAATTCCCCTGAATCCATCTTCGCTGGATCAGTTGGACTTTTCACCGATGATCGAGCGCTTACGTGTTGCGCTTCAGCAGCGAAACGCCGAAGTCACGAAACGTCGGCAAAACCGGGACAATTGAATCCAGAACTCGCCGAATCTCGACTTTCTCGTCCTTCCCGGAAAGTGCGGGACGTAACGATTGTTCAGCTTTTATTTGAATTGCGACCCGGCGGTCGGCAATTGCAATTTTGTCCGTGTCCTTCCGATAACTTGATTGTGCAGTGACGCAAAGGAGTCGAATCCCTGGATGGAGTTATAGGGACGCTGAACCATTCTGGTCCAATCAAGTCGCATTTAACTTCAGGTAGGGATAATGGCCAAGAAACAACGAACCATCCGAGTCATCACGCGTGCCTCGGATGGCTCCATTCGAGAACGCGAGTTTGAAACGTTTGACGATCTGGAGCAACTGCACGAACAGATTGGCGTTGATGATTGCAGCACCGATCTGGGATTGAGAGGGATGCCGATTTTTCGAGGTCTGGTGGGTCCATTGCCAGAAGGAAAAACGACTGTCCGCTACGAATCGCCCGAAATATTTGAAACCTTGACCAAGGAATGGACCAAGAAAAAAGTCAAACGTCGCCGACGTCGAAAATCGACGACTGAAAATATTGAATCGGCAGGTGCCGCTTCGCCACCCGCACCCAACTTGAACCTGAACCCGATTGCCGATCCGATTCAGTCACCTATTTAGATCCACCATAACGCCGTGAGATTTAGCGGCGAACTCAACATACCAATCCGGTCACACTGATCCGTTCAGTCCAACCCGGTAACGCCCCGCATCACGGGGCGTTTTTTTATGCGCCGAACCAACCGCTGCCACGTGGGGCTCAGATACGTCGCCGTTGGTGTCGCCAATGGTTCACCAAAGCCACCCTCCCGTGGGAGGGTCGAGCCACAGCGAGGGGAGGGGTCATGAATCCTCTGTGCGAAAACTGCAACGCCGACACCGTCCAGCGGTTTTGGCGTTAGCCACCGACTTTCCGAAATCCACGCTTCGTTTGCCTATTGTCCGGGGCCAGCGCCCAATCGGCTGGACAAAAAACCCCCGCGTCTCCGCCAAAGCAGTCGCTGCCAAACTTTGCTGGCAATTCCGATTCTACGTTTTCTCGAACCGTCGCCACGCGTCTGCGTACAACAGATCCCAGGGATGGACCGAGCAAATCCACGCCGTTCGAGTTTCGCTAGTCATTGCGACCGGACGCCGTCTCATCAGCTTCGTGGATTGTGCGGATCACACGGCCAAAAGATGTTTGAATTTTTTTGACCGTGGAAAATCGTGATCTATTTTTTACCGGCTATTTTCGTGCACACTGACAATCGTGTACTGGCCGGTTCCTGATTTGACCTCACGACCCTGTTTGCTTCGCTCCCAATTTTCAGTAGCAGCAGTCAGTCCGCAGGTCACCTTCGAAGGATGGCAAGCAAGTATGGATGACACTCCCCTGACGAACCAACCGGTTCCCACAAACATTCGCTGTTGTTGTTTCAGCAAAACACTGGCGTCCCTGATGCTGGCCTTGGCATGGTTGCTCCCGGCTCAGCAAGTTGCCGCCCAGGCATCTGAAGCCAATGATCCTCAAACTCCCCAGCAAGTGGTCCGGCAAGGCGACCTGCTTGAATCGCAAGGGCAGTGGGGCGAAGCGTTAAATCTCTACCAACATGCGGTTCGCAAATTTCCGGCCGACAGCAACATCAAAACCCGCCGTTCGGTCGCTCGGATCCACTACGACCTGCAGCGCCGTTACGCGGACCGTAGTTTCATTGCGACGATCCAGCAAACCGATGCCAACAAGGCATCTGGCGTCTATTCCGAAGTCCTGTTGAAAGTTCAATCGTACTACGTCGACTCGCCCAACTGGGCCGACCTGGCCAGCTACGGGCTGACCAGCCTGGAAGTTGCCTTGATGTCCGACGACTTCCAACGGGTTAATTTGCCTGGAATCACATCCGACGAAATCCGGGAAACCATTTTGGCGACCCGCAAGCGTCTGGAATCCGCCCGAGTGAACAATCGTCAGGACGCCTATTCCGTCGCAACTCAGACCGCTCAATTTCTTCAGTCAAGAATCGGGTTGGCTCCCCAGGCGACGATGTACGAATTCACTTGCGGTGCTATTTCAGCGTTGGACCCGTACTCGGCGTTCATGTCCAGCAATCAATATGGCGAGACCATGTCACAGATTGAAGGCAACTTCGTCGGACTGGGCGTGGAGTTGCGGACTCACGCCGATCATCTGGAAATCGTGAGTGTGATTCGAGGCGGTTCGGCTGCCCAGGGTGGCATCCAGGATGGTGACCGGATCATTGCCGTTGACCATCAAACCGTTCAACAATACGGCTCCGATCGTGTCGCCGACCTGATGCGTGGCCCAGAGGGATCCGAAGTCTCAGTTACGATTGACCGTGGCAACGGCCCCCTGGTCGTATATATGCAACGTCGTCGAGTCGTGATTCCC
>CAZJEK010000189.1:7803-11130 GCA_964545005.1 uncultured Pirellulaceae bacterium | reverse complement strand
TCGCTCACGCGTCGGGTTTCCATTCCCAAGCAAAAACTGCGATAGTGCAACTTCTGAACCCTGAACTCAAGGATCACTCAGACCCGGCGGTTCCCAGATTCACTTACACCATCATTCCCATAAGGCATTTTCCACTATGGAACGTTCTCTGATTCTACTGAAACCCGATTGTGTCCAGCGACGATTGATCGGCACCATGATTTCCCGCTTCGAACAAAAAGCAATCAACATCGTGGCCATGAAGCTGATGCAGGTCACCCCTGATTTGGCCAAACAACACTACGCCGAGCACGTCGAAAAGCCTTTCTACCCAGGCCTCGAATCTTTCATCACCGGCGCTCCGGTCGTCGCCATGGTCCTGGAAGGCCTGGACGTGATCCGCGTCGTTCGTGAAATGCTGGGAGCGACCAATGGCTTGCAAGCAGCACCAGGCACGATCCGTGGCGACTACAGCTCCAGCCGTCAAATGAACCTGGTTCATGCCTCCGATGGCGCCGAAGCTGCCGCTCGAGAAATCTCGCTATACTTCAGCGACGATGAAATCTGCAGCTACGAGCCTTGCCTGAAACCATGGCTCCGCGCCGACGACGAATAGTCGCAACTCCTGCTCGCGTGGCCAAATCAAGCCCGATGCGTGAGTTTTGAATTTGCACATCGTCAGCTTTGGCTCCGTCAGCTTTGGCTCCGCGAAAGTTTTCGTCGACACCCTCCCGCTCGCGGGAGGGTCGAGCCATGGCGAGGGGAGGGTTTCTGAGTCCCCTCTCCGGCCCTGACAGGCCGACTCGGCCGACTCTCCCAAGGGAGAGTGTCCTCCTCCAGCGGTTTTGGCGCTAGCCACCGACCTTCCTGCTTACGCGTCAACTGGCTTTCGTCCGGGGCTAGGGCCCGAATCGGCTGGCAAACAATGTCGCCCTCTCCAACCGCTACAGTCGAGGCACGGGGCGTTTGGGCTTGGGCATCGCATTCTCCCGCGGCTGCGGCACGCGGGGAGCGGCGTTGTTGTTGTTATTGTTATTAGCCCGAGGTTGGGGTGGCTCCGGTGGCTTGGTATAGTCCTCCACCCACTCCCAACCAATCGGCGTATCCAATTCTCGCTTGGCCAACATTGCCCAAGGCGTGTCGGGATGCTGATCAACCACCCGCTGCAGATACATGTTCGCACGCTCAATCAGCTTGGCGTGCTGACTGCCGGTTTCGGTAGATTCAGCCGGTCGCAATACCCAGGTGTTGTTTTGCGGCTTGTCGCCTTCGGCTGGTGAAAACTTTTTGCGAGTCTTAACCAGTGCCAACATGCCGTTGTAAGTCTCCGCTCTGACCTTGGCTGCGATCGCACGCCCCATCGCCAAGTCATATCCGGCTTGCCAACGCAACGACAATTCCTGGCCACGATCCTTTTCACCGGTCCGCAACATCTCGTACAACCGATTCAACTGCGGTTCAATCAACGCGGCGGCTCGTTGAGCCACGGTGACTTCATTGACAAACGTTGCTTCGTTCAGTTTTTCAAACCGCAACTGCGGTGATTGCAGGGTCCCGGTTGTCGTAAAGGCTGCCGCTTGCACCAGCGATTTTCGAGCAGCATTCTGGTTCAACCGTTCGAGATAGGTTTTGTTCGAGACATAGTCGGGCTTGTATCGCCGCATCACATCTGGGTCGAAGAAATACTGGAGGTGAGCGGCATAGCTCTTGGTCTCCCAGGCTCCCACGCGGCGGTTGGTGTTGCGATTGGGATGAACGGCAAAGTAGATCCCGCCGGTTTCGTAACACAGCCGGGTCAGATGAAACGGCCCGAAACCAGAGTCAATCATGTCCAGGTCTTCAAACGTCCCGGTAAAGTCCATCCGCAATCGCTCAGGAGCAACTGACTCGGGCCCCTGGGACACAATGGCCCACTGTGGTGTCTGATCAAATTCGGGATTCGGATCGACCCATTTGACGCGCGTTTCTGAACGACCAAATGGAGCAGGCACGCCAATCACATAAACCGGTATTTGCAATTCATTGCAGGCCCGAATCGCATCGCCAACTCCGTTGACATCGTCCCCCGCTTCGTCGGACACAACAATCAACATCACGTTCCGCTTGGGCTCTCGAGTGATTCGATCCAGCTTGCGATCTTTGCTGCGGGCTTCGGCAGCCATGGTTACCGCCGTCATGACATTTTCAATGCCACTGGCATCGGTTTCGATACCATCAATCGCCGCCTTGATCTGTTCCAGATCGTCAGTCGGTTCCGGCAGTAATTTGCTGACCTGCGCACCGAAAGCGTAGACTTGCGTCAACAGCGGCGCGTCTTCCTTATTCTCAAATGCCTGATGACCAGCTTCCTGAATCAAGCCCAGCTCGCGATAGATGCGATCGAATCGCTCGCGTATTTCTTCCCGTTGCCGCATCAAGCTGGCTGATTGATCAAATAACCAAACCACCGTCGTGGAACGCTCTTCCATCCCCAGCAAAAGTTCCTGAGTGATCCGATCGATCGCGCCCGAAGCAGCCTGCACCGAATCGCCAGCTGTTCCTTTCACCGCCAGCGCCGAAAGTGACTCGCCAGTGGCTTCCATGAAATCGTCGTCGGTCAATTTTTCGCCAAAGTCGTGGACCTCCATTTCCAGATCCAATGCGTCTTCGGTAATCAGACTCAACTCCGGAGCCTGCGACGCGGCTTCGGTTAACCCCTTGTCGCCATCAGCTCCAATTTCTTCACTGGGTTCATCGTCAAACTGAAGTTCCAACAGAATGTCGTCTTCGACAATCTCTTCGACCGGTTCCTCGACCGTCAACGCGACAACTTCAGGCTCATCCGCATCGATGACTACTTTTGCCAGCAAGGCAATAATCAATAAGTGAAAAGCTAGCGATAGAATCCAAAACGGAACACCGCCATCAATTGGAGTGTCCACTCGACCGGTTTTTAACTGCCACCAGCGTCGAAGGGTTTTGATACTCACATTCGCTCCTGGAAAATTTCCATTGCCTTTCTCTATTTTCGGCTCCAAAATAGACAGAAGCAACCCAAATTCCACGCATTCGTCGTTGAATGCGGCCGTTTTGCGGCGGTTTTACCAATTGAAACCAGTCGGCGACACGACCTCCACCCGAGTGTCGCGGTTCAACTTGAATTTGGGGTGGGTAAGCTCGATGTATTGCTGCGATCAGACACCTTGTTTGGTTCAGGTGACCAACGCAATACTGGGCAGCCTGTTTTTACCGGAAACGCCGAACTAGAAATCAATCCCCATGTTTCGATCTTTTGTTTTGACTCTTGGCATTATTCTCACACTGACGCTGACCGCAACGCCGATCCCACGGACGCTACAGCTCGCGCTG
>CAZJEK010000189.1:770-7793 GCA_964545005.1 uncultured Pirellulaceae bacterium | reverse complement strand
GGTGCTGGGACAACGCCTGCCGGGAAATCAACCTCGCCCCGCCAATCAGCCGGAACCACCCAAAGCTGTTCCACGCCCGACGGATGAGGTGGTTATTCCAGAACCCGAAACAATCACCCTGGAAACGAAAGACAAAGTGCAACTGGTTTGCTCCTACTTTCCGCCGCCGGTCGATCCGGAAGCCCCGGAAGCAGGCAAGTCGACGATCCCCTTTATCGTGTTGCACGACTGGGAAGGTGATCGCCGGCAAACGTATCTGTTTGGAAAATTCCTGCAAAGCCAGGGACACGCGGCGTTAGTACCCGGCTTCCGTGGTCACGACCAAAGCGTCAAAGTGACCGGGCTGGAAAAACCGATCGACCATGAGAAATTCAGCCGCAACCAGATGGAGTTGCTGATCGAGGACATCGAGGCCTGCAAACGATTTCTGGTCAAACGAAATAACGAAGGTCAAGTGAACATCGATTTGCTGACGTTGGTGGCCACCGGCAAGTCGGCCCCCCTGGCCGCAGCCTGGGCCTATCGCGACTGGTACAAGTACCCGCCTTACAACCAAAACAACGTCAAGCAGGGCCAGGACGTAAAAGCCATTGTGCTGTTTGGTCCACGCCGTAAATTCGCCACCTTTGATCTGGTCAAATCGATCAAAACTGCTTTGTTTGCTCAAGCGCCAGCTGGTGCAGAATTACCGCTGATGGTGATCTGGTCCACCGACGATGAATCAACCGCCAGAGAAAGCCGTGCGATCTATGGCGCGCTGGAAAAAGTCCGCCCCAAGCTGGAAGAAAAACAGCAACCGGCAACCGATCCTGGCCAAGCCGAACCAAAAAACGCGTTCAAAATTGAACTCGAAGGAACGCAATTAACGGGTGCGAATCTGATCGAAAAACAAAACGTCCGTGGCTTGTGGCAATACGTTTCCGACACGATCGCAGCCCGCGTCAAACACAATCTGGAATCTACGCCCTGGACTAACCGCGACCCCGAGGAAAACTAACGGTCCTCGTAAACCGGGACTTTCAACACCGTTCCCACTGGAACACCGACCGGGCTGCTCAACTGATCCCGGTTGGCCAGGTAAATGTCCAGGTAGAAATCCGGCTTTCCGAAATATCGAACCGAAATCGACTGCAAGCTTTCGCCCTGTTCCACCGTATGCGGGAGAAACTGGGTCGACTGGAGTGAGATCTTGTTAGCGGCAGCTTTTCGCCAACGGACGAGTTTCGCCTTGCCCGTATCGGTTAACTGAAACGGTAATCTGGAAACCGTCGCGCGGTTGGTCAAGGTCCCATTATCCGGCTCAATTCGGGTCAGCACCGAATTGCCAACCAGACCGTCGTCCGATCTGGACTCATCGGGCAATGGCTCGGCAATCTCGTTCGCCGCCGCACGTGGCTCGGTGTCCCACCGGGCCAGGCTGCGGACTTGCCCGGAATCAACTGGACTTGCCACATTCGGTTGCTCGGGTATCGCATTTTTTCCCGTCGCTGGCGTGCTGCCTTGACGAACAAATTGCTCGCTTTCGGCTGCTGGACCAACGACTGGGTCGGCAACGACATTGGCAATCGTCGCTTGCGGCGAGGGGGTATCGCCAGGCGTCGAACGGACTTTACCGAGATCGGTTCGCCCCGCGGTAGCAGCAAAATTGGGTGGCTCCGCGGCTTCCGTTTCGATCGGTTCAGCGGCCTGATCAAAATCGTTGCCCCGTTGAAATGATTGCGCCAAATTCTTCAGACTACTCTCGGTTGACTTCTTCAACACGGGCATTGTCGACTTGGTTGCGTCTTTCTCAGCAGGGAATGACTGGCCAGGAACACGGTCGGCCAAGTGCGAAAAATCTGGCGCCGGGCCCAGATCTCGCTCAACCGGCGACTGCTCCGCGATCGCTTGATGGCGATCCTGTTGATCAATCGACAGCGCTGGAATTTCAATCTTGTTGACCCGCAACGGTTCCGATTGGCTCAGATCACTGGGAGCTGGCAGGCCCACCAGGTCAGTCGGCGACTCAGCATTTTCCAGATCGTATTCGGGTTCCTTACGATGCGTCATCATCGGCATCTGCTCGGGCATTTTCAGCTTGATCGCTTCCGACGTCAGACGATCCGATTCGTCGACGCGCCCCTGAGGCGTACCCAATGAGGGGTTGGAATTGATGTAGCTTCCGAACAGGAAAGCGGCCACCACACAACCGGCTCCGAGGATAATTTGTTGTATTGAATTCATGACCAACTCCATGAACAGCGATTTTCGTGGTCGACGCGCCTCGTAATCCTGCGAGGCCATCGCACGCCAATCCATGGCTGGCCGACTCCGTCCAACTATTGCACAAACTTCACCCTGCGATACGAAATTTGCGCCTAAACAGGTCGCCAGAATCCGGCAAAAAACCGGTCATTTCGGTCAGATAAACTTTTCGGACATAAAAAACCACAGAGACACGGAGGCCACAGAGAGCTGTCTAGCAATCTCCGTGTCCTCTGTGCCTCTGTGGTAAAAAATCGTTTTATTGCTACGCGTTGCCCTTGGCTGGCTCCAACTCAGGATCGCCAGGGTTCAATCCAACCGTGTTCATCAACCACAGCAGAGCAGGGGAAGCCACAAAGATCGAACTGTAAGTACCCACGATCACGCCGACCACCAAGGCATAGGCGAATCCGTGGATTGCATCGCCACCTGCCCAGTACAAGATGAAGACCACGATAAAGGTCGTCAACGAGGTCAGGATCGTTCGACTAAGCGTCTGGGAGATACTGGTGTTGATCATGTCCTTGGTGATCTCGGTACGTTTCCCGCGAACTTCGCGGATGCGGTCAAACACCACAATCGTATCGTTCAACGAGTAACCAATCACCGTCAACAAGGCCGCGATTACCTCCAGGCTGATCTTGAACTTTTCCATTTTGATGAATCCCAACGCATCGCCAATCCAGTGACTGATCGCGATCGCTCCCAACACAATCAGCACGTCGTGAATCAGGGCGATCACAGCAGCCAATCCAAAGGCCAGGTTTTGGAAGCGAATCCAAATGTAAGCGATAATTCCCAGCAAACTGGCGATGATTGCCGCCGCAGCCTGGCCCATCGTTTTCCCGGCGATCTGGCCGCCGACCGAACTGCTGGCCTCAAACACGGGCTCCGTACTGAACCGATCTCGCCAGACACTGAGGACCTTATCGGCGTCGGCAGCTTCGGAAACCTGCATCGTAACCGTCCAGTTTTCGGACTTGGTGGACTCAATTGTTTCGCCTTCAATCTTATCCGGCGAACTGATCGTGATGTCGTTCTCATACAGTTGCAAGTTGCTTTGCTCAGCCGCTTCCATCAGGAATGCGACCAGCGTTTTGCCCATCACAGCTGGCTTGACGACCATTTCGTGTGTGACCGCAACTCGATCGTTACCCGGAGCGGATTCTTCCTCAGCCGATTCCTCCGATTCCTGATCGCCAGCACCTTCCGCTGGCGTACCATCGGCGGCGGCCGTTTCATCCTGATTCGCTCCGCCTTCCGCAGCAGCCGCTCCTTCGGCAGTTGCCGGGTCTTGCGTTTCCTGACCGGCAGAATCCGCTGGCTGCTGTTCTTCGCTGGACTCAGGATCTGCCTGTTGTTCGCCACCGGCTTCGGATTCAGGTTCCTGGTAGGTCACCAGCGAAGTTGTTAATGCCGTGACATTCAAGTCTGGCAAACCGCGCCACTGCAACCCGACATCCGTGGATTCAGGTTCCGCATCAGAACCAGCATCACCATCTGTGTTGCCGTCGGTCGGCGGCTGCGTCTGGCTCAGACCCTTGATCTCAGCACTGTGCAGCAACAATTTCCCGGCAAAGGTTTCGGCCAGAATCTCATCCAGTTCCTTGAACTTCTCGACTCCGGATTCAGGTCCTTCCCACGCCGGCAGGTTGCTGTCAACTTTGAACTTGCGTTTGGCAAACTCAGGATCCTCGCTGCCATTCTCGCTGACGTTAAATTCAATGTCTTCGCCAGTGTGCTCGTAAACCAGGTTCAACCCACTCAACGTGTCGCGCAAGTCGTCAATGTTCTGCTGATCCTTGAAGACCATGCGAGCGGTTGAACCACCTCGCAAGTCCTGGTCCAGGATTTTTGATCCCAGCAGGAACATTCCAGCGATCCCGCCAGCGATCAGCAAGGCTGAAACAATCGAAGTCAGGCTGACTTTTTCCAGGAAGGCAAATTTGTTCTTTTCCAGCAAGCGGAACATGTTGATCTGCTTCAACCAACGCTTTCGCTCCCAGATATCAAAGACCAGGCGAGAGACATAAATCGCCGTGAACATCGACATCAAAATCCCCAGGAACAACGTCACCGAAAACCCTTTGATCTGCTCGGTCCCGATCGCGTACAACACGACCGCAGTAATCAGCGTCGTGACGTTGGCATCGACAATGGTCGTGGTGGCCTTGTCAAATCCGTTGCGAATCGCCATCCGCATGGCGGCTCCGCGATCAAGCTCTTCCCGGATCCGTTCGAAAATCAGCACGTTGGCATCGACCGACATACCGACGGTCAACACCAGACCAGCCAATCCAGTCAGCGACAATGGCTGATCAATCGCCATGATCAAGGCCAGGATCAGCAACATGTTCAACAGCAATGCCATCGTCGCCACGATGCCGGCAAACCGGTAGTAAAACACCATGAATACCAGCACCAGAACCAGCGAGATCCCGATCGCCCAGAATCCTTTTTGCTTCAATTCATTCCCCAGCGTGGACTCGATAAAGTCTTCGCTGATGGGCTCATTGTTCAATGCCACATCCAGCTTACCGCTGTTCAGGTTATTGATCAGTTCGTTGATTTCGCGAGTCGAAAACTGCCCCGTGATTTCACCGCGACTGTGAATGGCACTGTTAATATTGGGCGCATTGTGCAACTGGTTGTCCAGCACAATTCCCATTGGCAGGTCCTTGTTCAGGGATGTCAGCATGTACATCCGACTGCTGCCTTCCGAGTTCAACTTGAATGCGATCGCATTCCGCCCCTGTTCGTCAGGCTGAGAACGCACGCTGACCAGATGCCGACCTTCGACATTCTGGTTTTCGGGAGGCTCGACGACCAGAATCTGCAAGCTGCGAATATTTTGCTCTTTGGCCCAATCGGCCAACTGGCGTTTTTGCTCTTCTTCACTGGGCCCGAAAATCGGAACCGCATTGATATTGATCAACTCGCCCGTGGCGCGGTTACGAACCAGGGATCGGGATGGCGGAATAAACTTGTACGGGGCATCGGGCTTGATCGTGTTTTCGTTCGGCTCGGTCTCGCGAGCCAATTCGACCCATCGGGCAATGTCGTTACCGTTGACATCTTTGACTTTGGGTGACCGTCGTTCGGTCGTACTTTCGCTGGATGCCTGGGCGCGGGCTCGTTCGATCACGACCGGGTGCTGACCCTGCAATGCCAGGATTCGAAACTCCAGTTTTCCCAACTTGACCAATTTGCGCCAGATGTCTTGAGCTTCGGTCAAGTCCACCGTTGGCATGGTGACTTCAATTTTGTCCGTCCCCAACGGCCGGATCATGATGTCCTTGGTACCCGATGGATTGATCCGTTGATTCAGGACGCCAATGATGTCTTTGGCTTCCACCTGTTGGCCTTCAGGCAAGTTGGCCAGGTTCAGCGAACCGATCATGTTGATACCACCCCGCAGGTCGACACCAAACTTGGGTGGCCACTTGGTGGTGACCATCAACCCTGCGACCAACAGGCTGACCAAAACCACAGCCATGCGGCCAGAGTATTCAGAAACGGTCAATGCCTTGGTAATCACGTTGGCCAACACGACGCCGGCGACAACGGCCACGATCAGCAACAAAAACAGCCCAGTTGCCGATTGGAAGAACGGAACCTCCGGCGCATCTGCAGCTGCTTGAGCCAACAACGGAAGGATAGAAATTGCTTCAGACATCGAGCGATTCCTGAACGTGGGTTAGAAGTTTCGCGTAAAAAATATTCCACCGGCAGACTGCCTGCCGGCGTTAGTAACGTTTCAAATAGCCCGCAACTGAAACTCGGACTACGATTCTTTGGTGTCTTCATCAGACACAACGCGAACAATGGAAGAAGCCAGAACTTGCATCCGTGCGTTGGTCGAATCGTCCAATCGCAAGGTGACAAATTCGGCGTCGGAACGATAGTTGACCACAGTGCCGAGAATTCCCCCAGCCGTGACCACTCGGTCGTTCTTTTTCAAATTTGCCAGTAAATCGGAAGTTCTTGCCGCGCCCTTGGCATCCGGTTTTCCCATCAACATGATGTACAGCAACATCACGCCCAACATGACCAGCCAGAACATCGGGCTGCCGAAAAAGCTTTCCGACCCGGGCTTGGCGGCCTCATCCGCTGCTGGTTGAGCAGCTTCAGTCGCAGCCGTCTGGGTCTGAGCCAGCAGCAGCCAGCAGATGTGGTAAAGGCTATCCATGGGACGTTAATTGACTCCGGGGAGACCAAACCTGAGGGGTTTCAGTCGCGTTGTATCGTCAGCAAGTTGGAGAGCCCAGTGCTGTCGGTGCTGGCACTCAATCTCGCGATTGCCTGCCGGCAACTTCCCAGCCGGGAAAAACCACTCCGTCCCGCTATTTTCAAGCCTTAGATGATAAAACGAGCCGCAAAAACCAACAAGGGCAAAGCGGGACACTTTGGAAACTGTTTCCGAACGAAGATTTACGCCGCAATCGGCCCAGATTGACGTTTTTGGCCCCACCCAAGCTTCGTAGCTATTAGGCGCCCAGTCCAGCGGCTTTGGCGCCAGCCACCGACTTTCCAAAAATTCACGATTCAACTGGCCTTTGGTGGTTGCACTCTGTTGGAAACCCGACGCGTAAGCGAGGGAAAAGTCGACCCAGTCCAGCGGCTTTGGCGCCAGCCACCGACTTTCCTCTGTTGGAAACCCGACGCGCGTAAGCGAGGGAAAATTCGACCCGGTCCAGCGGCTTTAGCGCTAGCCACCGACTTTCCTCTGTTGGAAACCCGACGCGTAAGCGAGGGAAAAGTCGACCCAGTCCAGCGGCT
>CAZJEK010000189.1:0-670 GCA_964545005.1 uncultured Pirellulaceae bacterium | reverse complement strand
TTAGCGCTAGCCACCGACTTTCCTCTGTTGGAAACCCGATGCGTAAGCGAGGGAAAAGTCGACCCAGTCCAGCGGTTTTGGCGCCAGCCACCGACCTTCCGAAATTTCACGAATCAACTGGCTGCTAGTCGAGGCTGGCGCCCAAGCGGCTGGATAAAAAACACCAGCCTCTCCCCGAACGCAGATGGGCCAAGCTAACACCGCTTCGCGACTCACCCCACGCTTTTGCCGCCAGCCCAACCAGCCATCCGTTGCCGGTAAAAATCCAGGAAACAGTCGGCGGCAATCGCTTCGCGTGCCTGCCGCATCAATCGGCCGTAATAGGCCAAATTGTGCAATGACAACAAAATAGGGCCCATCATTTCGTTGGCCTGAAATAAGTGCCGCACATAGGCGCGGCTCAAGTCCGCATACGGGGTCCCCATCCCTTCCTGAATCGGCCTTGGATCCCGAGCATGGACGGCATTCTTCATCTTCAGAAATCCGTCATCGGTAAACGCCATCGCATTGCGGCCATTTCGGGTCGGCATCACGCAATCAAACATGTCGACACCGCGCAAAATTGATTCCAATAAATCTTCCGGCCGGCCGACCCCCATAAGATATCGCGGCTTGTCGATTGGCAGGGCGGGGCAGGTACTCTCCAAAATTCGATACATCTCCGCCGGCG
>CAZJEK010000188.1:0-11268 GCA_964545005.1 uncultured Pirellulaceae bacterium | reverse complement strand
TGACAGTAGCATGGCCGATTCGGCCGTGACAGTAGCATGGCCGATTCGGCCGTGAGCGCACCAACTTACCGCACCAACTTACCACTTTACTCCCCAAACTTCCTGTACCCCTCGGGCCGCCGGCCCCAGTTAAGGAATCGATTATGAGCGAGTTTATCTTACAACCCTGGCCGTGGTGGCTATCTGGAATCCTGATCGGCTTGACCATCCCCCTGCTGTTGATTCTGGCGGGCAAGCAGTTTGGAATCTCAACCAGCCTGCAACAGATTGGTTCGATGTGCACTCCTGGGACCAAGCTGGACTACCTGGCCAACCACGATCGGCAAGCCAAGATGTGGACCCTGGTGTTCGTGATCGGAATTGCACTGGGTGGTTTCATCGCCAATTACTGGCTATCGGCAGAACCGATTGAGTTTCTGCCGGATTCGTTCTACAGCGTCACGGGCGCGATCAAGTTGTTTCTCGGCGGTATCCTGATTGGCTTCGGAGCCCGGTATGCCGGTGGCTGCACCTCAGGACACTCGATCATGGGGATCGCCAATTTGAACTGGCCCAGCCTGCTGGCAACGATCTTCTTCTTTGTCGGTGGCCTGGCGGTCACCTGGGGCCTGGGCAGCTTGATCTTCCCAACCACGTGAGCGGCGAACTCTACATCGTCGGGCTGGCCCCAGCGATGTCATGCTGACGTTGACTTCCTTCAAATCAAAAGCACATAGTTATGTCTACGATTGACCCAACCAAATCTCAGGACACCTCAAGCATTAACCAGGGCACCAAGTCCGGAGCATCGGTACTGACCCTGACCATGGTATTGCTGATCGGCGCTTACTTCGGAATTGTAGCGACCAAGTCGGAAGTCGTTCGGTGGCAGCGGGTACACGACATGTTCCTGCTCAAAGAAGCCCACATGTATTTGATCATCGGCGTCGGTGTGGCTGTGGGCTTGATTTCCATGCAAATCCTCAAAGCCCTGAACATCAAGACGATCCAGGGACAGCCGATCCAGTACAAACCCAAACCGTACCACAAGGGTGTCATCTTCGGTGGGATGCTGTTCGGAGCCGGTTGGGCCATCACCGGGGCCTGCCCCGGGCCAATTTACGCTCAAATCGGAGCCGGCGCCTGGATGGCCTGGTTCACCTTCGCCGGCGCGATGGCAGGCATGTACTTGTACGCCGTGCTGAAACCAAAACTGCCGGCTTGAGGTTGTTGGATTTCAAATCTGACATTTCAAATGGGGGGAACTCGCCTCGCTCACATCGCCGGGAAATTTTGCCATGCCTGTCAAGCGCCTAATACAAAAGCATGCAATGGGCTCTCTTGGGTGACGCTTACTTCTTAAGCTACAAGGGAAGTTGGCTGCAAACAGGGCCGAAGGCCTTCTAGTTTGCCTAGCCCAGCCTGCAGGGCTGGGGACAGGTATTAAGACGCCTGCTAGAGCCGAAGGCCTGTCATTTGCATTGGCCTGGCTTCGCGGACCGAACTCAACCACCTGAGGTTTCGGTCCCGGATAGAACAGCGTTTTGATTCCTACCTTGGCGGGACCGACGATTCTTTGGCCCGATTTAACCCAGGGCTTGCTTTCTTCTCGCCAGCGAGAAGAGCGCTACCCTGGGCTAGTGCCGCGTCAAGTATTGATTTTGGGGTTGGCACTTCAATTTAGCGATTGGTTTTTCGAGCAAGATTGACTCGCCAACCCCAATTTTTAAGTTAGACGCTGCACTAGGCAAACGGCTTGGCCTTCGGCCCGTGGATTTCAACGTTTGGCGACGCTGCACCAGATTTCGACATTCAACTTTGTGGCAAACCGAAAGTTAAACAAAGAAGCCGGTTAATCTCGATCAAATCGACCAAGCCTTGCTGGTAAGCACGAGCGATTAGTGAGTTGCCTATGTGAGATTTTGAAATGACCTTTGCAATCCCTCACCCACAGCCCTACTTCCGCTTACCTCGTCTGGCCGTCGGTTTGGAACGCTGACCGGCCTTGCCTCGCTTGGTCCTCGACTCACCTCGCCGGTCAGTCGATCGCTTGCTCGCCGCCGGACCGCGTCCCTTGCCCTTGCCTTCCGCTGCAGACTTCCGCGCCGGTTTCTTCTTTCGTTTGGTACCGCCACCGGTGGTCGCCCGCTGGAACGCCGACAGCTCTCCGGACGTTAGCGGACGATGAGCCCCGACGGGCAAGTCTTTCAACCGCAGCGGCCCAATCGCAACGCGTCGAAGCGTGCGAACTTTGTGGCCAATCGCGGCCAGCATCCGTCGAATCTCTCGGTTACGACCTTCGTCAAGCACGATCTCCAGCCAGCAACCATTCTTGGATCGCTTCAAATAGCGAATGTTGCTGGCCCGAACTTTGCCTTCGGCAATATAAATCCCCTCGCGCAACTGTTTCAAATCGCTTTGTGTCGGGCGTCCATCGACTTGGACATGGTAAACCTTTTCGACCCCATAACGAGGGTGGGTCAGCCGATGTGCGAGCTGCCCATCATTGGTCACCAGGATCAAACCTTCGCTGGACTGGTCCAACCGCCCGACATTGTAAACCCTGCGATTGGTGTCGATCAGATCGATCACCCGAGTTCGCCCCGACGGATCGAAACTGGTGGACACCACACCCGGTGGTTTGTTGAGCACGAAGTACTGGGGCTTTTCGATCAGCAGCTTTTCGGCGTCAACATAAATCTCCTGTTTATCCGGATCGACTTTGGCGCCCAGCTCCATCACGATTTCGCCGTCGACTTCGACGCGGCCTTCCTGAATGATCAATTCGCATTCACGCCGGCTGGCAACACCAGCCATCGCCATCACGCGTTGCAAACGCTGCCGGCCATCGGATGATTTTTCTGAACCGCCCTGAGGCGGTTTAGGCTTGCTGCGGCTCCCGGCAGCGCTTCGTGGCTTGCCAGCTTGCCCCCGTCGAGGGCCGGGCTTGCGGCCACCCGATGACGACTGGGATGACCGTTGACCCGGTCGAGATTTTCGTTTGGCCATGGGAGACTATTCAACCTCAAACAGAGCATCGACGAATTGACTGACTTGAAACGGTGCAAAATCGTCGTGGCCTTCGCCCAAACCAACAAACTTTACCGGCAATCCGAATTCCTGACGAATCGGAATCGCGACCCCGCCTTTGGCCGATCCATCCAGTTTCGCCAGGATAATTCCGGTGCAACCGGCGGCGTCGGAAAACCCTCGCGCCTGAGAGATCGCATTCTGCCCCGCGGTGGCATCCAGGACCAGCAAGACCTCGTGGGGTGCTTCGGGAATCACTTTGCCGATCACGCGACGGATCCGCCCCAGCTCTTCCATTAAATTGGCTTGGGTCTGCAATCGTCCGGCAGTGTCGACGATACACACATCAGCACCATTGTTTTTGGCCGCATCAACGGCTTTGTAAGCGACACTGGACGGATCACTGCCTTGTCGTCCGGTCACGATCTCAGCTCCCATGCGTTCGGCCCAAACGGTCAACTGCTGAACCGCGGCGGCTCGGAAGGTATCGCCGGCGCCAAGCACCACCGACTTGCCTTGTTCGCGAAACCGATGGGCCAACTTGGCGATCGAAGTCGTTTTCCCGGCACCGTTAACCCCCACGACCATGATCACCGTCGGACCGGATGCCGCCGTCGCCAGCTCCGCATTTTCCTGTTGCATGATGCCATTGATCGTTTCCTTGGCGGTTTCGACCAAGTCGCTCATGAACAGTTTTCGAGCCCGGAATTTCTTGTGAATGTCGTCTCGGATTTGCTGGGCGGGGCCGGCCCCCATATCCGTCTTGACCAGGTTGGCATACAGCTCGTCGAGAAACTCGTCGTCGACAATCCGACCCTCTTTTACCAGGTCGCGAATGTCCGTGTTAAGGAAATCGACCGTCTTGCTCATCGCCGATTTCAGCCGGCCAAACATGCCTTGCGGTTTGGCCGCACCCGCGGACGCATCAGCGGCTCCCCCAGCCGGTTCGTTGACAGGAGCGTTGTTATCAGCAGCCCCTGCTTCGGGTGCTGATCCATCTGGATTGTTCTTGCGGGAGAAAGGGTTCCAACGAGCCATTTCGTTACTTGTTTACTTGAGTAGGTTGTGGAGAACTCGGCAAACGCTTGCCGTCTATTCTGAATCGTTGCGATTGGCGCTTTCCGCCTGTTCTTTCATCAGCCGGTCCAACACACCGTTGACGAATTGGGCGGAGTTATTGGTTCCATAACGCTTAGCCAATTCGATCGCTTCGTTGATCGCCACTCGATCGGGCGTATCGCCGAACATGATTTCGTAGGCCCCCAGCCGTAACACATTGCGATCGGTCGCGGACATTCGAGCCAATCGCCAGTTGCGAGCCGTCAACTCCAACCTCCGGTCCAATTCGGCCTGATGCTGCTTGACGCCGTCCAACAGCGAACGGGCAAAATCGACCAACTTGCGATCATACTTTAGTCGGCCGTTGATAAACCGTAACCGCACATCTTCGGCTTGTTCCGGATTCAAGTCCTGTTGGTAAAGTAATTGCAGCGCGATTTCTCGAGCTCGGGTGCGACGTGACATCGGCGAAGGTGGGTTAAAACAAAAATCCGCCGTTGGATCCCGGGCGGAAGCTGGAACCTGATTTTAGTCCATCCCCGATCACAGGAATACCGCCGGCGCCCAGTTTGTCCGCTAGGCACCGGCTGCGAGCTCGGATTGCAACAACAACATGTGAATCGCTGCGTCCGCGGTTTCCACGCCCTTGTTACCAACGTCCCCGCCAGCTCGTGCCAACGCCTGCTCCATCGAGTTGACGGTCAACAGACCAAACCCGATTGGCCGTTGATAGTCCAATGATAATCGGCCCAGACTGGTCGCCACCTGATTGTTGATATGCTGATCATGGGTTGTTTGCCCTCGAATCACACACCCCAGCGTCAAGATCGCGTCAAATCGACCGGTCTCCAACGCAAACTGAGCCGCCACCGGGATCTCCCAGGCGCCCGGCACCCACATCACCTCCACTTGAGTCGGTGGCACCAGGTTTCGGCTGAGTGTCTGTTGGGCACCCTCCAACAATTTGTGGGTAATATGGTGATGGTACTTGGAAACCACGATGGCAAACCGACGATCGGCAACCGAACCACTGGTGCCTGAATATTCTCTGGTCACGTGACTACTTTCACAAAACGATGATTGACGGAAACCTGTGGGACGTCTCAGCCCGTTTCGGCTTGAAAAACTCACGCCACGAGGGTGGCTTCCAGCTATGATGAGTTTAACCACTGCGGCCAACTTCGGCAGGCCTGTTTCTTCCAACGAGACAACAACGCATGATGTTCCTACTCGATTTTTTCCGGCCAATTCAATCCGTCTTATCGATCATCGCAGTTCTGATCTGCGGTTTGCTGACGCCCCATCACGCGACGGCTCAACAAATCTGGGTCGACCTGTTTCCCGAGCAGAGCTTTGAGAATTGGCAGCGGCTGGGAAAAGAGCAGGGAGAAGACGCGATCAAGCAAAACTGGAAATTCGATTCCGACGGCTGGTTGACACTCTATCATCCGGTCGGTGGTGGCGGATCGCTGGTTTCCAAACAGGATTTTCGAGATTACGAATTGAGCTTTTTCTGGAAGATCAAACCCAATGCCAACAACGGCATCAAGTATCGAGTCAAAAAATACGGCAATCAAACACTGGGAGTTGAGTATCAACTGCTTGACGACGAAGTCAAAAACGGCAGCACGGCACCCATCCATCGAACCGCTTCGATGTACGCGCTGTTCCCCCCCGGTGACAACAAGGTGCTCAATCCAGCCGGGCAAACGAACCACAGCCGGATTGTGGTCCGCGGCGATCGGCTGGAGCACTGGCTCAACGGCCACCGAGTGCTGGACAAAATCACCGCCAAAAACGACTGGCAACAGGCGGTCGACAACAGCAAGTTTGCCCCCCACAGCCAATTCGGTCGCAACCGCAACGGCAAACTGATGATTACCGATCACGGCGGACAGATCTGGTTCAAAGACTTCATGATCAAGCAGATCGTTCCCGGAAGTGTTTCCCCGGAATAGAGGCAGGGGTGGGGCTAACGTCTTCCTAGGGAAGTAAACATACTATGGCGGTGGACGGCGCTCCGAAAACGGGTGGTAATGTTGTTGGGGCTTTTTCGCGTTCGCAATCGAGTCGGCGCAGACCTTCCTCGCCTGGCATTTCCCGACTTAAAATTGGCCATTCTGCCTTCCCGTTTTCGGTGGCAAAATATGGAATAAACAGATACGTCGGAGGAGTAGCTAATGTCGATCGAGTTACCACTGGATGCCATGAGCACCGCAGACAAGCTAAGGATAATTGAATCCGTTTGGGCAAGTCTGAAAAACCCCGAGGACCTACCAGCTCCTGACTGGCATCGAGAAATCTTGGAGCAACGCCGCCAACGACTGGAATCGGGTGAAGCAACCGTCTCATCTTGGGCGGATGCGAAGAAGCGATTCAATGAGCTCGGAAATGCAGATTGATCTTTCCGACGAAGCTTTCACGGATTTGGAAAACGGCTACTGGTTTTACGAATTTCAGGAAGCGGGCGTAGGCGACTACTTCCGTTCTAGCGTGTCAGCGGATATTGACTCACTCGTAATTCATGGTGGTTCACACATGATTGTTCATGGGTACCACCGAATGGTGTGCAAAACGTTCCCGTACAATGTCTACTACGAGATGACGGGCGACACCTCGTTGCTCGTGGTGGCAGAAATTCACCAATCTGAAAATCGAAAGCCGAAGCAGGGATGTGGATAACCAATAAGAAATTGACATCGCGTTAATGCAGAGCGGTGGCTGTTTATTCTTGTCAGTGCAGCTGCTTCAAAGAGGTCAATTTGAGCGGTCGAGCCGATGCTCAAATTATTGGAACCGGAGGTTCCCGTTCAAGAGGCCCGCAGCGGCGAGCCATCATTTGGCAGGTTGGTTTTTGCTTCCCGGTAAACTTGGATTCCCGCAGCGATAAACCCGTCGGCGGTTTTCGCTGTCGGAGCTGAGGTTGGAACCGACCGCTACCGAGCCAGTACGACGGCACGCGACCCTCGATACCGCGATTGATGCTGTGGACGATGTTCGTCGCAATGTTTTCCGCGATCATGACGTTATGTCGTTGGTTTAGTCCTAATGCGAAGGTCATTGAATTACCGAGATCTGCAGAGTTGGAACCTCGGCCCCTTGCGACCACGCCCGTGGGCGGGTTACGATTTTCGCTCACGCAACCATTGGCTGGATTTCTCTCGAGAGCGAAATGAGTCCGACAAACGAAGCATCGGAAACCCCACCACTGGTCGGCATGGTGATGGGCAGCCGCTCTGACTGGCCCACCATGAAACTGGGGGCCGAAATCCTGGACCAGTTCCAGGTCCCGTACGAAAAACTGGTCGTCTCGGCACACCGCACGCCCGAGTGGATGTTCGAATACGGCCAGCAAGCCGAATCGCGGGGTCTGCAGGTCATCATCGCCGGTGCCGGCGGCGCGGCTCACTTGCCAGGAATGTTGGCCAGCCTGACGATCGTCCCTGTGCTGGGCGTGCCGATTCAAAGTCGCGCATTGTCCGGCTGGGATTCATTGCTCTCGATCGCTCAAATGCCGGGCGGCGTTCCCGTTGGCACCCTGGCTATCGGTGATTCGGGCGCCAAAAATGCGGCCTTGCTGGCGATTCGAATTCTGGGCAACCAGGACGCTGACTTGCGACGGCGACTTTCCGAATTTCGTGCCGCGCAACGCGATCAAGTGCTCAACGACAAGCAACTGTAATCCGGTTCAACAAAGATGACGGCTGATTTGAGAGGCACGTTTAACCTCGGCTGCGGATCATGAACTCAAATCCGACCACGGCGCCGATTCTTCCCGGAGCCACACTGGGAGTCTTTGGCAGCGGTCAACTCGGCCGCATGTTTGCCATCGCGGCACGGTACATGGGTTATCGCGTCCATGTTTATTCACCTGCCGCCGATACTCCTGCCGGACAAGTGGCCGACCTGGAAGTCCAAGCTCCTTACGACGATCTCGATCGCGTCGCTCAATTCGCGCAATCGGTCGATGTGCTGACGTTGGAATTTGAAAACATTCCGACGCAAACGGTGGCGGCAGCCGCCAGGTACACTCCCGTTCACCCTGGACACACTGTGCTGCACACCTTGCAGAATCGAGTCCGCGAGAAAACGTTTTTGGCCGATGCAGGTTTACCTGTCCCACCATTCCGGGCAATCAATTGCGCACAGGATCTGAGTGAAGCCGACCCGCTGCTGTTCCCCGGCGTCCTCAAGACAACCGAAATGGGTTACGACGGCAAGGGTCAGGTCATGGTGGATTCGCTTGAGCTGGCCCAGTCTGGTTGGGACCAGCTGCAAACGGAAGAAGCAATCCTGGAACAGCGCATCCCGTTTCAATGCGAACTTTCCATCGTTGCCGCCCGCACGACGTCAGGTGACAAGACTGCCTATGATCCTTTCCGCAATGATCACCACAATCATATTCTCGACGTCACGTTCTCGCCTTCGGGGCTGAGTCAATCGGTCATCGATCGGGCTCGCGAAGTTGCCTTTGGCGTCCTGGATGCGTTGGACTATGTCGGTTTGCTATGCGTTGAGTTCTTCCTGACGCAGGACGAACAGCTGTTGATCAACGAAATTGCGCCTCGGCCGCACAACTCTGGGCACCTGACGATCGAAGCTCATGCCACCAGTCAATTTGAACAGCAGGTGAGATCCATTTGTGGTCTGCCGTTTGGTTCGACGCGGCAGCTTGCGCCAGCAGCAATGGCCAATCTGCTCGGTGACTTGTGGTCCGATGGCGAGCCTGATTGGCAGGCAGCGATGCAGTCCGACGAGATCAAACTTCATTTGTACGGCAAGCGCGGCGCCAAGCCCGGCCGCAAGATGGGCCACCTGACCGCCCGCGCTCAATCGGCAGAAGAAGCCGCCCGATTAGCCTTGGCGGCACGAGAACGATTGATAGGGAAAGCGGATTGAGATTTTGAATTTGAGATTTTGATCCTGAAATTTCGATCTTTAAATCTGAGATTTGACATTATTAAAACCTGACATCTCACGTTCCCCTCCCCTTCCTGTCAAAAACCCGTTGCCCTTGAGCCCTGCCTCCGGTTAATACGGCTGAAATCCCTCAACTGCCAGGAACCAGTCATGAGCCAGCAACAACCTCGAATCGTTGTGATTGGAGGCGGTTTTGGTGGCTTGGAGGTCGCCAAGCGGCTTCGCAAGACCGCAGCCAATGTCACGCTGATTGACCGCAATAATTTTCATCTGTTTCAGCCG
The DNA here is from genome assembly GCA_964545005.1 of uncultured Pirellulaceae bacterium. Lineage (GTDB taxonomy): Bacteria > Planctomycetota > Planctomycetia > Pirellulales > Pirellulaceae > Mariniblastus. Next base: position 1,998 of record CAZJEK010000188.1, on the reverse strand, counting down.
TTGCTATACCAGGTGGCCACCGGAGGCCTGTCGCCGGCCAACATCGCGACGCCGCTGCGGATGATTCTCAAACGCAACCGCAATTGCGAAATCCAGATGGCCAATGTGGATTTCGTAGACGTCCAGCATCGCCGAGTCCATTTTGACTGCGATGCCAAGCCGGTAGACTATGACTACCTGGTCGTCGCCGCGGGTTCCACTCATTCCTATTTCGGCAACGACGACTGGGAACCGTTGGCCCCTGGACTGAAGACAATTCCCGAAGCCACCGAAATTCGGCGCAGGATCTATCGGGCTTATGAAACAGCTGAAATCCTGGAGGACTCGGAGCATCGCCGGAGGTTGCTGAATTTCGTCGTCATTGGCGGTGGACCGACTGGGGTGGAGTTGGCGGGCGCGATCGCGGAAATATCGCGACACACGCTCAAGCATGACTTTGACCACATCGATCCCGGCGAAGCGCGGATTCATTTGATTGAGGGCGGCGATAAATTGCTCAGTGGCTATCCGGACAAGCTATGTCAACGTGCTGCCGACAAGATCCAACAGCTCGGCGTCACCTTGCACCTCAACACCCAGGTCATCGATATCAAGCCTGACCATGTCGTTATGGAAAACAAGTCAGGCGATAGCACAACGATTCCGACGTCGACGGTGTTGTGGGCGGCGGGTGTCCGAGCCAACCCGTTGGGCGAAACGATCGCCGACGCAGCGGGAGCGGAAACCAACCGCCGCGGACAAGTCAAAGTCAACTCCAACTGTACGGTCGGCGACCACCATAACCTGTTTGTGATTGGAGACCTGGCTTATCTCGAGGACGACCGTGGCCGGCCTTTGCCTGGCGTGGCTCCAGTGGCGTTACAGCAGGGCAAGTATGTCGCCCGACTGCTGGACCAGTGCGTTGCTCAACCTGACCGGGCACAGCAACTGATCGAACAGGCCCAGCCATTTCGATACCGTGACCTGGGATCGATGGCCACGATCGGACGAGCGGCCGCGATTGCCCAGATTGGACGGTTCAGGTTGCATGGATTCACGGCTTGGCTGATGTGGTTGTTCGTGCACTTGATGCAGATCGTGCGCTTCCAGAATCGGGTTTTGATTCTGACCCAATGGGCCTGGAATTACCTGACGTTCAATCGCAGCGCCCGGATCATCGTCAATCCTGAGCCCGCGATTTTGCAGCGTGCGGTTGAGGAAGTGCACGAGTTAGTGCCTGGCGGCGATGAGGAAGAAATTCGGCTGCCGAGTCAGGGTTGAACATCTTTCCTCGGGGAGCGTCATCGAACGCCAGCCCGACGCGCCAGCGTGTGAATCTGATCCTTTCCAGTACAAGCCAGACTCGCAAGTTTTTAGAAGTTGCATTTTTTGTTTGGAAACCCGACGCGTAAGCGAGGGAAAAACACGCATCGGTGTAGCCCTCGCTCACGCGTCGGGTTTCCATTTCCAAGCAAAAACTGCGATTGTGCGACTTCGAAACTCGCCAGCGATTAGACATCATTCGAGCCAGTCGTTTTCCGTCCCGTTAATCATGTGCCTCCTGTCCATCCTGTCCCAATTACGCTGAGACCCCGACCAGTTGGCGACCGACAGAAAAACGACCCCGTCAAAATCTGCCTGGTGCGACTTCGAAAGTTGAGGGTCATGGGGGACGGGGGCTGAGAAACACTGGTCCTGTTGTCGGGACGATTGAAAATTTCGAAAAATGGACCAGCGGACAGCGAAAATCCGCAAAATGAGGCTTTTCAAAGCCGACAATTCTCCTATGATTTTGCTCTGCCGTGGTTTTCACCCACACACAATGCGGATGTGGCGGAATTGGCAGACGCGCTAGATTCAGGTTCTAGTGCCCTCACGGGCGTGGAGGTTCAAGTCCTCTCATCCGCACTCGAAAAACATTGGGTTTCTGTCGTTTCGGCGGAAACCTTTTTTGTGCCCAAATCCGTTTGGGGGCAATGTTGGAATCACATTGCCAGGAGGAATAAATTGCACGGCACC
>CAZJEK010000187.1:0-11289 GCA_964545005.1 uncultured Pirellulaceae bacterium | reverse complement strand
TCACGGACTCTACAATTGCCCCTTGATCGTGCGCTGAGTCTTGACCCAGACTTCGTCCAGCAACTCCAGGTACTCCTGCGGCTTAAGAAAGGTCTCATCGGTTTCCAGCTCAAACAACCAGCCTTCGCCGTACTTGTCGGTGTTGATCGCTGACGGATCATCCATCAAGGTGTCATTGAATGCCAACAGCTGACCGCTCGCTGGAGCATACAAACTGCTTTCGGCCTTCTTGCTTTCAATACTGCCGATTTCCTGCCCAGTTTGCAGGCTGGCGGGGGCATCAAGCAACCAGTCGAGAAAGTAAACATCCTGCAGCAGCCGGACGGCATACGCCGAAAACCCAAACCGCACATGGCTCCCCTGCCCGTCAACAGGCTGGGCCCACATATGGTTTTTGGCGTACTGGCGATCGACGGGAAACTCCGCCTCAAACTCGCCCATCATGAAAATCAACTTGTCCATCGCGGCCTGCAAAATGATTCGGCCAAGACGGCCAATGAGTCGGGCACCAACGATTACGTGTACCGCACGTCGCGAACTTCGGGTTCAAAAAACACCGGCAGTAACCCGTCAGCATGCAGAAAACCCTTACGAGTCAATTCGATGCGGTCGGGCGAAACCGTTAACATTCCATCAGCCTCATGAGCCGCGAACTCATCGGCATAGTGCTGAGTAATGTCGATGCCAAACTGGTCCCGGAATTTGGCCACGTCCAGGTAACCCCGTTTCAGCTGCAGAATCAGCGCTCGGATCAGCAACTGAAGATTGGTCGGCCGGTAAGCTCGACCCAGTGGCAGCTGCCTCTTCTCCATCAAGTCCGATTGATAGGCCGCCATCTCTGCCTTGTTCTGATAGTGCACGCCCGAGACATGTCCAAAGCTGGCGATACCCGTCGCCAATAAGTCGGCACCCTCCCAGAGATTGTCGCGATAACTGAAATTGACTTTGTCGTTGTCTTTAACCAGCGTGTAAGCACTGCTGATTTTGTAACCCGCGGCCAACAATTCGTCGTACGCGTAATTCAACCAGGCTCGTTTGGTTTCCCAATCCGCCACGGGGGTCTCGATTTTTTCCCCCAGGATATCTTTGGAGTAAACCGTGTTGTACGGTAGTTCCATCTGGTAAATCGTGACCGACTCAGGCGACAGTTTGATCGTTTCAGCAATGTTGTATTTCCAGTTATCCCAGGTCTCACCCACCATTCCGGAAATCAGGTCAATATTGACGTTGTCAAAATCGGCAGCCTGGATCCAGTCCCAGGCTTTGTAGACTTCTTTGGACAAGTGGGCTCGACCGTTTTCTTCCAAAACCTGGTCGGAAAAGTTTTCGATCCCCAGGCTGAGTCTGGTAATGCCCAGCTCTTTCAGCGTCTGCACCTTGTTTTCCTGCAGGGTACCCGGTTCGCACTCAAACGTGACTTCCTCGGCGTCCGACCAGTCAATATTGGCTCGCAGCCGATCGACCAACGATGTCAATTGACGCGAACTGAGGAATGAGGGTGTGCCCCCTCCGAAGTAAACGAACTTGAACGGGCGGCCACCCATCACGGGCAATTTGCTGACCAGTTCAATTTCACGACACAATGCCGAAACGTAGGCTTCGATATCCTTGGCGTTCTGGTTGGTGAATACTTTGAAGTAACAGAACTTGCAACGTTTACGACAAAACGGAATGTGCAGGTACAGCCCCAGCGGCGTCTGCTGCAACGGCGGCTGGTTCATCGCATCGACGACTTCGCTTAACTGATCCTGCTTCCACTGAGAGTAGGGAGGATAGTTGGAAATGAAGTAATTGCCGACGTCGGTTTTGGTGGAATCAGTCATGATTATTTCGAGCGATTTTTCAGTTCTTCTTACCTAGACAATAGACCACACCACGCTCCGTGGCAACGATCAGCCGGTCAAAGGCGACCGCCGGCGACGCCAGAAAGCCTCCATTAAACTGCTTTTGCCAAACCGTTTTTCCATCGGATAGATTCAAGCGGTACAGCCGCCCGTCGGTCGATCCGATAATGACCTGGTCGTCAACAATCACCGGGGAACCGTCTACTTTCGCACGCAGTGTGATGGTCCACTGTTGAGCTCCCGTCTTGGGATCAAGCGAGTAGACCTGCCGGTTTCTGGCTCCAAACACCACATGCTTGTCGGTGATTGAGGCACTGCCACGTACTGCGGACTGGCCATCTTCATCAGCAAATTTCCAGGCCGGTTCGCGCTGTTTGAGGTTGATCCCGAAGAAGTCCGCATTCTCAGTGCCAAACACCGCCAGTTGATTGTGGACAGCCGGCGTCGAGCCAGTGGGCGAAAAGATTTCTACCTTGTCAATTGCCTCACCCTTGTCCAAGTCGACCAGGTGTAAAAACGCATCGCAACCGGCAACGAAACCTGTCTTTCCCGTGACGGTAGCCGAGCAGCGAATCTGGTCTTCGGTTTGAAATTCCCAAATCAACGATCCGTCCGACTGCTTCAAGCGATACAGTTTCGCGTCCTGGGAACCGAACACGACGCTGTCTTTGAAAAAGTTGGCGGCACCGGTTATTTCAGCCCCGGATTCAAAACTCCACAGCTTTTTGCCCTGTTCGTCAAAGCACCAGAAATAGCCGTCGATGTCACCGATGAAGATCTTGCCATCGTGATACGCCGGAGACGCCGAGAAACCCAGGCCGATGTCGTATTCCCAATTCTTCTTGCCGGTCTGCAAGTCAATTGAAAACAGCACGCCGTCCATGTCACCGATGTAGACAGTCGGTTTGCCATCGGACTGGTTTTTCACCACGATTGGTGAGCCTTCGAAGCCGCCGCGCGGGACCTTGAATTCCCACAACGTTTCCAACTGGTCAGGTAGTCCGCTGCGCGCGACACCCGTTCCTTCACGGTCGCCGCGAAACATTGGCCAGTCCGGCTTGGGTTGGGCACGGTCAGACTGTTTATCGGCTGCCACGGACGATGAGTTGGGCTCCTGCGCAGCCAGCATCGGCAGCCAACAGCTCAACCCGACAATCGCGATGATCAACGTCAGCCCGTGGGGCCGGCAAGCATGGTTTAACATAAATCCAAGTTGGGCTAAAACGCGTTTTGGTAAATGCCCAGCAGCGATTGCGAATCGACTTGGCGGGGATTGAAGGTCCCCGTCCATTGCTGCGCTGCTGCTTCGGCCAACTCCGGCATTTTATTCGCGTCGACGCCACAACGGTCAAGTTTGATCTGTAGCCCCGCTGCCGTCACCAGTTGGGTGAGGAAGTCTGCCAGCCCTTCGGCACCAGTTTCGGGTGCCGGCACGCCGGGAGTCGATGAGCTATGGGCCAGCAACTCACAATACCAATCGTTAAATTGCTCACCGTTGAAGCGGACCACGTGGGGCAGCATCAAACCGACGGCCTGGCCGTGTGCGGTGCCGTAGGTGGCCGTTAACGGGTTGGCCAGCGCGTGGCTGGCACCCAGCATACTGTTTTCAATTGCCACGCCGGCATAGGCCGCTCCCAACTGCATTGCCGATCTTGCTTCCAGGTCGTCGGGTTGCTGCAGGACACGTTGAAAATTACTCGACAGCAATTTCCAGGCCTCGCGTGAGTAGAGCATGGAAACCGGGTTGCGACGCTTGGTGACGTAGGTTTCGACCGCGTGGGAAATCGCATCGATGCCGGTAAGCGCGGTGACTTGAGTGGGCTGAGTCAAGGTCAGCTCGGGATCCAGCAATGCGATTTTGCAGGAAGCCCGTTTGTCGCCGCACGCCATTTTGACGTGAGTCTGGGCATCGGAAATCAATGCGAAGGACTGCATTTCGCTGCCAGTCCCAGACGTCGTAGGAACGGCAATCATGGGCAGCATCGGGCCGGTCGCTTTGCCAACTCCATGGTAGTCGTGCATCGTGCCGCCACAGGAATAGACAAAGTTGATTCCTTTGGCGCAGTCCATGCTGCTGCCACCACCCAAACCGACAAACAAATTGGGCTTGAATTCGCGAGCGACTTCCAAGCCGCGGTCAATGTCGGCCGTCGTCGGGTTCTCGTGAGCGCCGTCAAAAAGTCGGGTCGTTAAACCGGCTTGTTCCAGCGATTCCATTCCCCGCTGAACATGCCCGGCGGCAACGATCCCCGGATCGCTAACTACCAACACCCGATTGCCCAACGGCTTGGCCAGGTCTCCCAGCTGGGACAGACATCCCGGTCCAAAAACCATCCGGGTCACCAGTTTGAAATCGAATGGATCCATGGACTTTATGGGTTCAGGTGTCTGTCTATTAAAGGGAAAAATGACGGAGGTAGCTTGGGCCATTGGCCCGAGGTTACAAGGTTTACCTGATTACTCAGCAATCCACTGCGTTCACGGCCGAATCGGCCATGCTACCGAGCAAAAAACAACCTTCAGCAACTTTTACTGCAAACGTCTGTCTTACGCTGTCGCCATCGCCGACAGTTGTTCTTCGGGAACTTGGTAGGCTCGCGATCGGAACAGGAAGTCGATCAAGTTGCCTTCGTGAGGTTGCAGCCAGTTCAACCGATTGGTCGGGATGGGACCGATGTTCAAGCGATCGATGCTGGTCGCGTCTGTTAAAGCTTCAATCCAGGCGTCATCGCTGGTGATGGCAGTCCCAACCAACGTGGGCCCGGCGGCTTTGATCATTTTGTCTTGTGGGCAATCGACGACGGTCGCGAACGGGAACATGAATTCCTTGCTGGCGATCGCACACTCAGGGCTGGTTGCATGAGCCACGATTGGGCGAATGTAGGAGCAACGCTCTTTTTCAACCAACCGAGGCCCATAATCCGCGGTGCAATCGGTTACACCTTCGGCATCGAGATCCTGTTGCACCATGTTCATGATCGCCGGTCCGACGCCTTCGGTGGTAAAGGCCGCCAATCCGGCTTCGGGGTCATCGGGTGGCAGGGCTTCGATCGGGCCCAACCGTTCCGCCAACGCGGCAGCGATTTCTTTGCCATGTCGCGGTGTATAAATCGCGGAACAATTGATACAGCTACGGCCACCGTTGATGTAGACCGATTCGACCATCATGTCGATGTATTGTTCCCAATTGTCGGCGTGGTCCTCACCCAGGAAAATCTTGGAGAAGCCGGGGCCGTGGACCTGGACGCCCGGGTTGCCCGAGTATTGATCGACTGTTTTCTGAGATCCAAAAATCATCGATCGACGACAACTGGTTAACAGAGCGGCGCCTACGTCGTGGCCGCCTGGGTACAGTCCGATCACTTCCGGTGGAATACCGGCTTGTTCAAATGCGGCGGCGACGCGATACGCAGTCCACGGCTCAGAAGAACCCGGCTTGAGCACCAATCCCAATTGCAACGGGATCACCGGCAACCACAACGTATGAACTCCGGGGCTGTTGGATGGCAGCACCGCGCCCAGCACTGATGCTTGAGCCTGATAGCTGACCACGACGCCTCGGTCTTCCATGCCGTAGCCGCGCGACAGGATGTCAAACGGCAAGTCGCGCGTCAGACATTGCAAAATCTCTTCCATGTTTCGCATCACGAAGCAGTTTTTCTGCATGTTCTTGCGACACATGTGTTCGGGCAATCCGGTCGACGCAGACTGGTGCATGACAAACTCGTCTGGCGACTGCGTTCCGTTTCCGATTGACAGTGTTTCGTGCTCGAACAAGTCAGCCGCTTTGCCGACCATCTCGATCAATTGGTGAATCGAAAACTGCTTGAGCGTCTTCCGGGCTTGGTCAGCCTTTCGCATGTCGCGAGTCAGCATACCGCCATTGGCCGAACCGACGGTCGCAATCGGTTGGCCGGTGTTAAAGTGAACAACCTCGGTGGTTTCAAGAGACTCGTATGGTTTACCCCAGCGGATCACAGGGATTTCTAACACGTGGAACTCCTCGCAGGTAGGAAATGATGGTTGTCAGACGACTTTAGTAAACGCCGACCGTGGTGGATGAAGCCAGTTCGTGGAACGGTCGCACGCCGCTGACGCCATCCCAGGGGTACAGGTCAAATGGTTGCTCGCGCTCGCCTTCGTCCCGTTCCAAAAAACCGGGAACAAAAAATTCGGGCGTCAACGTGGTCAGTTTTACCCGGCCGGTTTCGCCATAGCCAACAACCTGATCGTGGTCGTCGAATTGAACGACCTCGGTTACGGCGCGAGGCTGGGGCGCGTAGTAACTAATCTTGTACTTGTCTTCGGCCGTAACCGGTTTGCTGCAAGCCAATCCCATCAGGGTATTTCCATAGGTCGGCGTCATGTAGATTCCCGATTCTTCCGGCGGGCCGCCAAACAGCTCTTCGACGCAGAAGCGTGTCCACTGCGGGGTAAATTCGGTGCCTCCGGAAAAAATTCCGGTGATGCCGGTTTCAGCCAGCGTCATGCCTCGCTCTTCCAGTTCTGTGCACAACGACTCGAGCAGCTTGGGTGTCGCAAACATGCACTTGATGTCGTGGTTGGCGGTCAGAATCGTGATCGCCTGGTCAATGCAATGTTTCTTGTAGGCCTCCAGGTGCTCCATCCAGCCTTTCTTGATCAGTTTGACCACCCACCGTGGATCAAGATCGATGCAGAAACAGATTCCGCCGCGGTATTGAGCCAAGTGTTCCACGGCCAATCGCAACCGACGTGGTCCAGAAGGCCCGAGCATCAACCAGTTTCCGCCCCGGGGGAAGTATTCGTCCGGCAGCGTATCGCTGAACAATTCGTAGTCGGTGCGGAAGTCATCGACCACGACACGGGATTTGGGAACACCGGTCGTCCCGCCGGTTTCGAACACGTAGGTTGGCCGATCGGCGTGATCCTTCATCCGCCAGCGTTCGACCGGACCACCGCGCAGCCAATCGTCTTCAAACAGGGGAAACTTTTTCAGATCATCAAACCCTTTGACTTCGGTCAATGGGTCAAACTTTAGTTCCTGCTTCTTTTCCAACCAGAATGGGCATCCCGTGGATTCATGAAAATGCCGCTGCACAATCTCGTACGTATGCTGATCCAGCCGTTCACGGCATTGCTTGATCCGGTCCTCAAGTGACATTTCGGCTGTCGACATGGAATTTCTCTGGGCTTTCTACGTGTGAATTCGCCGAAACCAATGGCTTTTCGACGACGATATATCAGAATGGCTGAACCGGGAACCGTCAATCTGATTAACGTTGTTGGCGGTATTGAAATTCACGCTGGCAGGCCAGTTCCTGCCGAATGTCGGGAAACTCGTTCTCTCAACTGCGACGAACACCAGGTTGGCCCAAGCCGATGAATTGACAGGAAGCATCCGGGGAATTGTCAGGGCAGTGTTTGTGGCGGGTAATCAGGCGGTAATTTTTGATGAGGTGAAGTCACAATCTCGTGAATCTGCTGACGGCTGGTTTCAGGCTGAAACCGGGTTTTCCAGAATTGGTAGCGATGGTTGATTCGCATAACTGATCGTTTCAGGCAAACCCGCCATGATCGAAATCCTGTTCTACTTCCTGCTGGTCATCGGTTTTCTGCTGTGCCTGGTCGTCGGCTTCTTTTCGATCATCCGCTGGATCGCCGTCAAGTTTCTCGGTTTCCAGACGTCGGAACAGCGAACCGCTTCGTCTGTCGACCAATTTGGCTCAACGGTACCTGACATTCAGCAGGATATCGAAGCCGGTCGTCGACTGGTGCGGTTCCTGTATAGCCAAGGCCAGATTGATGTCAGTGACTATCAACGGATCAATGAGTTTCTCGATCGCCAGTCGATTTCCGAACAAGCGGTTGCGTTTCCAGAACTGACTGCAAAACAGCCGGAATTGGCGATTGATCAGGATGGCAACGCGATTGATCTGTCGAATCAGCAATCCCTTGAATCCGCTGCTGCCGAATCTGTCGCTTCGCTTCAACGGCGCACCGAGGCTCCGGCAAGTGACTTGCCGGAAACACCGCCCAGTCCACTACCTGTCCCCGTTCCGGAACCGACGCCGCCGGCAATCGAGGAACCCGTCCAACCGGAGATCGTAACGGCCTCACTGGCGACCCATTCGGCCGCCGAGACGTCCAGTTCCCCGGTCGGGCCAACCAGCTTACCGGTTGAGTCGCCCCAGGTCGATGTGGGAACTCCGGCGCCCTGGGACATTCCTGACACCCCCCCGCCAGTTCCACGGCGGTCGCTGGGTGAAATCATGTCCGGTTTCATGGAAGCGCGGAACATGCGGTGGGGCGAGTTGGCCAGCGGAATTTTGATTGTCCTGTCAGCGGTCGGATTGGTGGTGTCGCTGCGTGATCAACTAAGCGACCGGATCCCCTATTTTTCTTCCATCCTGTTCCTGCTGATTACTGCCGCAATCATTGGTGCGGGCAGTTATACGCTTAAAAAGTGGAAGCTTCGCAATACATCACGAGGCACGCTGTTGATTGGTCTGCTGTTGGTTCCGATCAATTTCCTGGCAGCCTGTTTACTCAACGGAGATCCAGCTGATCGTGCGCCGACCGGCAGTCCAACGTTTCTGGCGGCCGTCGGGATCGGGTTGCTGGCCTACGGTGGGCTGACTTACTGGGCCGGTCAGTTGTTATATCGCAAACGCTTCTTCCCGCTGGTGGTGGGGGTGATTGGAGCGGGTGCAAGTACGTTGCTGGTCAACCGGGCCCTGACGCCATCCACATCTCTCGTCAAGATCGCCTTGTTGACGATTCCACTGGCGGTCAGTTTTCTGTTAGCGACGTTGCTGGTCAGTCCGCGGCAGTGGGACGGCAGGCGATTGTCCGGGCGGATCGCGACCCGGGCCCATTTGTTGTTGGCAATTGCTGTGTTTGCCGTCGGCGTCGCCATGGCGTTGGTGATCATCCGTGGCCCCGATGCACTGGACGCCACCCTGGCGATGACGCCGTTGGCGACCCTGATCGGGGTCGTTGTCAGCTGGATCGGATTTGGTTCTTCGCCACCGTCGCTTTCACCCCAGGCGGACAATCTGACGGAGCCTTCCAAGCAATTGCACGAACAGGCCAGGATGCCTCACATGATCGGGGTTTCCTTGCAGGTACTCGGCGCCATTGTCGCCGTCATTGCGGTCGTTGCTTCGATGTCCTACCCGTTGTTTTTTATTGTCACGGCAACGTTGGCAGGAACGTTGTTGACACTGTTGTTGGTCCAGCAACGAAACTGGACGTTGGTTCCGTTAGCCTGGATGTTGTTGGTTGCCGCCGCGGTCGCTGGTTTTTGCCTGCTTGCCAACCGGTTGCCCACGCAGGGGTGGGCCGGAGTTGAACAGTGGGTGCGCGCTTTGGTTGGCGCACCGGTGGCGTTGTTTTTGATGGCGGTCAGTTTGCTGGTCGCACTGGCAGGCTTGACATGTGAACGCTTGAATCGCAACGCTGCCGAATCCGTATCCTTTCGCAGCAGTTGGTCAATCGGCGCCTTGGCAGTTGTATTGTTGGGCGGAGGGCTGTCGTTGATCTCCAGCTTGATGCATCGTGATCAACCGTTCGAAGTCCGAGTGGCCGATGGACTGTTGTCGATCAGTACGCTGGGATGTTTCGCGGCGGCGTTCTGGGCACGAAGCCGTAAATCATCCAACGCGTCGCTGGCGGGACATCTGGGCACAATTATATTTGCCGTCAGTCTGGCCCATGTCGTGTTGTGGGATCCGCAGGTCAGAGCCGCCGTCGAACGGCTGATCGGAATCGATCGTTTGCCCCCAGAGCCCGGCAGCGTGTTGCAGGCGTTGCCGTGGATCCTGGTGGCTACGGTGTGGGCAATCACGTTGTCCGTTATTAGCTGGCTGGCGCTACCCAGGCAGAAATCAGAATCCAACTCGGAGACCAGTGGTTTTGGGCCGGCAGCGAGTTTGTCGCAACTGTGGTTGTACTGGTCGGTTCCTGTACTGGCGATGGTTGCATTCTTCGCGATGTTGCTGGTTCCGGAAGTCAGTGGCTGGGCCAGTGGGCTGGAACTAACCACTTCCGTCGGCTGGTTATTTGTCGGCGCGACGATGTTTCAGCTCGCCACCAAGCTACCAAGGGAACAGGCCGAAGAGACCGATTCACCGTCCAGAACCGCTGATGAACTGCAGCGCGTTGCCTGGGTCCCGTTGACGATTTCTACCTGGTTAACATCCCTTGTCGCCGCGTCGGAATGGGGGCTGCACCGGGAGTGGTTTGAGGGCTTGTCGACCTCCAGTCATTGGCTGGGGTTGATCCTGGTCACGACGGCCTGGGGGGCGATCATCATTGGTTTGCGGATGCTGCGGTTGAAATCGAAACGAAGTAGCTGGGCGAAATCGACCGCGCTCGAAGACGCATTGTTGCTGGTGGCCAGTTTGCTGCTATCCGTGATGCTGGGCGACCAGGTCGTCCGAGGCATTGCTCATGAGATTTTTGGAGATCAGGACTGGGCCCGGAACGCGGTGTCAGGCAGTTTCTTCAGCGACTTCCAACGCACGATGCCGGTTTGGCCGTGGGTGTCAATCGTCGCCCTGGCAGTCGCGTGGGTGGCCAGCTTGTTCAGGCAACCGGTGGGGTGGAAGTCGACTACGCTGATCGCCATCTGGATGTTGGGTTGGGCCTACGCCGCGATCGCGTTTAACGGTTCGGCCGCGGCAGCGACGGGAGTCCGCTGGCTGGTTCCGATCGGCGGGCTGTTGTTAGGGATGCTGATAAGCCAACGCCGATTCCTATTGCCGTTGTGGACCAAAGCTCGAGCCCAGCTCAACCTGCCGGGCCGGTCCCTGCTGAAGCCGAACATCGGTCAGCGGAAGATTGACTTGCTGTTGTCGATCAGTGCCATCGTGTTGTTGCTGGTCGCGTTTATCACAACGGGACAGGTGCTGTTGAATTCGCCGCGTGCGTTAGGAGGCCCGCTGCCTGCGTCCTGGTTTAAACAGCTTTCGATCGAAGTGAACTTTGGCGTTCCGATGGCGATTGTTGTCGCGACGTTTTTGTGGTTGGCCGTTTCCGAACGCCGTCGGATTCTGGCCACTTCGGGTTCGATTGTGTTCCAGGTAGTGGTGGTGATGGCGTTGTATTTTCTGATCGCCTCACCCCACGAGAAACTGGCTTCGCGGTGGTTTGTTGGCATTTTACAAGCGGTCTCGATCGGAATGACGGCGTACGGACTGGTCTGGTACCTGTGTTCCGACCGCATTGAGGGCGGAACAAGTCCTGCGAAGATTGGTTGGCTGGGTGGCGTTACCCATCTGCAATTGCATACCTTGATCAATGGCGTCCTGGTGACGGGCATGGCCGCCGTCGTGGTCGGAAAGATTTTCGTTCGCCCCGATGCCTCGGTGGGATGGATCAATTCGTTTGGATCGTTATTGGGGATCTTCGCCTGGCTGGTGTTCGTGGTATTGGCGACGCTGGTCTGGAAGTCCAAGTGGTC
>CAZJEK010000186.1:0-11295 GCA_964545005.1 uncultured Pirellulaceae bacterium | reverse complement strand
GTGAAGAAGATCGCATCGTCCGTAGTGTCAACTTGCAAAAGCGGTACATGGACGATGGCGAAGCCAAGTTCAGTTCGTCATTCGGATTGGGTGAATTGCCGCAAGCCATCGAAGCCCTCCGCCTGGCCTTGGATCACGTCGCCAGCGAAGAAGCTGAGGTGGCCAGTGGCTAGTAGTTTAAGCGGATCGTCAAATCGTCCAATGTTGACGGTGCAGGACATCTCTGGGCGATTGAATGTCTCGATAGGGATTATCTACCGACTGATCGCTGATGGTCACCTAGAGTGCTATCGAATTGGAAAAGCAATCCGGGTCAGTGAGACGCAGCTCGAAGAATTTCTTGACGGAGCGATGGCCGAAACGCCGGTTGAGTCTCGATTTCAGGCCACACTACGGCACCTTTAATTGCCAAACATGTTCGCGGACTGAAAGGTTCGCAATGCGGCCCGCTGGGTAGCCTCCAGTGGGCCGCTCTTTTCTACGCTACGCCTCCCCTCTCGCACGTTTGGCTTGCTCACGCAGGAATTTTGGATCTTTGGCCAGGTGTTGATAGGTCCGTGCAATCATAGTCGCGTCAGTGTGCCCCATTAGGATGCTTAGGCTGACCGGGTCAACGCTGTTTTTTAATCCTTCGGTCGCGTAGGAGTGCCGGATTCCGTAAGCGCAAAGGCGGTCCATTCCGAGCTTCTTTTTGATTCGCTGAAACCGACACTTGATTGCATCCGTTGTCCACGGATTGTTGAGTCGATTCCTGAAGATCGGTCCCGGCTCGCCGTTGGTCAAGTCGAGCTGGCTGTTAACGATCTTCATCGCACGCTCAGTCAAGTAAATCACGCGTTGTCCCTTCTTTGTTTTGTTGAGAATCACTTCCATAACGACCATCTGATTCTTGAGGTCAACGTGTTTGGGTTCGATCGTCCGTGCTTCGGCCGGACGACATCCAGTCTCCCACATGAACTGCAGCAGGTTGCGAAAGATGTCGTCTGAGGATGCTTCAAGAATGGCGTTAAACTCGGCTTCCGAGTAAACGACTTCACGCCGGATTCTCGAGGGCTTCTCAACATGCGCGATCGGCGATTTATCGATCAGTCCCTGCTTGATCGCCCAACTAAACGCTCGTTGAATAATGGAGATCGCATCGTTCTGAGTGCACGCACCCCAGGTTGGGTGCAGGTCGATCCACTTCGTCAAATTGATGGGCTTGAGCTGTCGGACTCGTAGCCGTTTGCCAATGCAGTTGATAAACGACTGACAATAATGTTTGCATTTGTCAAACGTACCCTGTGACCGGCGTTTAAGACACCAGTCGAGGTAGGCGTCGAGCAGTTGAGCAACGGTGGCCTGAGAATATTCGAAATCGACCTTTTCGGCCATGATCTCGTGGTATTTTGCCCAAGCCTCTTTTTTGTTCTTGCCCAGATTGATCTGGCGCTTACCGATCTGCACGTACCAAGACTTGGTCTGCTTGCGAAAAAACGGTTTCGGCTGTCGCATGGCGAACTCCTCAATTCAGTGTTAACGAAACATGTTCGCGGACTGAAAAGTTCGCACTTACGCTCTATGGGAAACACCTCGTAGCCTGAGGTGTTGCCCTAACTCTGCATTTTTCTCTGCACAAAGCCGCTGGGAAGTTGAAAAAACTCGTATTTCCAAGTCGGGGTGACAAGATTTGAACGTGCGACCTTTGCGTCCCGAACGCAACGCTCTACCAGGCTGAGCCACACCCCGCAAATCGGATTCGGTAGCGGAAGCCATTTCTGACCTGCCGAACGTTTCCATTATAGATCTGCTAAACAGACAGGCAACGATGCTTTTTTATTCGGGAAATTTGTCGCTCGGTTTGTGGCTGGCCACTTCGCTTGACCTACCCCTGCCGCAGTCGGCCCAGCATTGAATTGCGGCGTTGGTCGTGCTGGAGTAATTGCAAACGATGAGCGAATCGTTGACGCTCCAGTCGTGCCTGCAAATTTCGGATTCGAGACTCAATCGGAAAGTCTCGTTCGCCTGGTGCCTGGCCGCTGTCCCCCCCGCCGACAGCTCGACCCAACCAGGGCGCGTGATGTTCAATCAGCCAGTCGTCCAACGCGACAAATGTCTGGCAGGAACCTGGGTCACCTTGCCGTCCGCAACGTCCGATCAATTGACGATCAGCGCGATACGATTCGTGGCATTCGCTGACGATCACATGCAGTCCACCCAACTGTTTGACTTCCGGGCTAAGCTTGATATCGGTTCCCCGACCGGCCAGGTTGGTAGCAATCGTGATCGCGCCGACTTGGCCAGCGCGAGCAATAATTTCCGCTTCCTCCGCATCCTGGACACCGTTCAACAGTGCGTACCGAACGCCGATGGCATCGAGGCGAGCTGCCAGAACGCGACTGTCTCGAATCGTCCGCGTCCCAATCAGCACCGGGCGCCGACGCCGATTCTCACTTTGAATCGATTCCAGTATCGCATCCCATTTCTGAAGTTGCCGTTCAAACAAACGCATCGGTCTTACTTGTCTTTGGGAAGGCAACCGCAAAGGAATGTCGGCCACGGACAGTTGATACACCGATTTGAATTCGGGACCACAATCGCCGACCGTACCGGTCATCCCCGTCAAGTGCTGGTACAAGCGAAAGAACCGTTGACGAGTGATGCGGGCCAGCGGAACGGATTCCGGTGTGATCGCCAGCCCCTCCTTGGCTTCAATCGCCTGATGCAAACCGGACTGCCACGAGCGATCTTCAAAGATTCGTCCGGTTGACTGCTCGACAATTTTTACTTGACCGTCGCGGATGACATAGTGCACGTCGCAGTGGAATTGGTCGCGGGCCCGCAAGGCGGCTTCGATGTAGCTGGTCCAGGGTCGAATCAACTGTTCCAGTGGCAATTTCAAGCCGGTTTCGTGAACAGCCTGGGTACCGGCCGAGGTCAACTGGATTTGTCGGTCCGCGGTTTCGGTGTAGTGCTGCGGTGCTTCCAGGGTGGATGCCACGATCCGCGCCAACAATACCGCCTCGGCATCGGGCGCCTCGCCCGGTTGATACTCGGACAATACCTGCGGCGAGATCGCGTCATCGATCAATACGTTGTCGGCCTCGTCAACGATGACCATCCCCAGGCCGCGTTGTTTACGATGATCGCTGTGTTGGCCGGACAGCTGTTGCAAAAACCGGGCTCCGCGGGGTTGCGTATGATCCGACTTGAGCCAACGTTGATCGCGCAAATAGTCGAATCCAAATTCGTAACCAGGCCCGTAAGTGACATCACAGCGATAATCCGTCGCGGTGTCTGCTTGCGAGTCGCAACCAATCAGCCCAACCTGGATTCCCAACAAATCGTAAACTGGCCGCAGTTGGTCGTAGTCACGCTTGGCCAGGTACGAATTGGGGGTCGCGATGTGAACGCCCCGCCCCTGCACCGCGCCAAACACGGCCGCCGGTAAAGCCGAGATCGTTTTGCCTTCGCCTGTCTGCATTTGAACGATCGCCTGATCGGTCATCGCTCGACTGGACATCAGCTGAACGTCGTACAGCGACCATCCCAGCACTCGCCTGACCGCTTCATCGGCCAGCGCCAGTGACTCTGTGACGTGTTCCGATCTCTGGCGTGGCTGCCGGTAAAATCGCTCGCGAAGATCGTCTGTGGCCGATTGCAGTTGCCGATCGTTGAGTTCCGAAAGCTCGCTGCAACGACGCCGAACGTGCTTCAACCAGTCTACTTGACGAGAGCTCATTGATTGCTGACCTGAAACAAAGTTCCCATCGCTTGCTTCAGTCTGACCGTGGCTACCGCATAAGCGAATTGAGCTTCGGCGAAGGCGGACTCTTCGTCAGCCAATCGTTCTTGCGAATCCAGCAGGTCTTCGAGTAACAGGGTGACGGAGTCATCCATCCCGGGAAGCGTTTGCCAGCGGTCAATCAGGTAGTCATGCTCTTTCTCCGCTGCTGCCATCGACTGATACCTCCCCGCCATTTCCTGCCGGGTCGTATTGACTTCTCGAACCGAAATTTCGACTTCGTTCAGTGCTGTTTCGACAATCAAACGGAATTGCTGAAGTGCCTGATTAGCTTCCCACTGTCGTCGCTGCTGTCGGGCGATTGCAGCGCGGTTGCCAATCGGAAGTTCAAATTCCAAACCAACATTGAAGCCCGGTCCGCCGTCTTTGAACTGGTTAGCCCACGAATTAAGGATTCCGGAGTCGGCATCCAGGCCAGCGACGTATCCCCCAAGCAGGACATCCAGCTGAGGCAATACCAGATTTCGGCTGACACCCAGTCGCACGTTCGCAGCGCGAAGTTCCTGGATCGCCCGGGTGATGTCTGGGCGATGCACCATTGCTGTGGCGATTGCATCGGCCAGGTCAATACTCAGCGGTGCATGCGAAGGCAGGTCTGTCGGCATCAGTTCGGCGTTGGCCTGCTGCAACAAGTTGGGCTCATTGACCAGCAGTCGAAGGCGAGATTCGGCGTTCTTGATCGAAGTGACTGCCCGGGCAATTTCAGCGCGGCGATTGGCGACTGCGGCTTCGGCCCGAAAGATCTGGCGGTCGAGCGCATCAACTTCGGCGCGGCCTCGCAGTCGCTGTAAGATATCATCGGCGCGGCGGAACAGCTTCAATCGCTGCAACAGTTCCGAACGGGATCGGACCAGTTCCCAATAGGCCTCGGTGACATCGGCCAAATGCGTCTGCAGGGTATCCCGGTATTCCTGATTGGCAGATTGAAAATCGATGTTGGCCAGCAGTACCAGACTTTCATTGACCAGACTGCCTTTTCCCTTCAAAAGCGGTTGACGATAATTCAATTCCAGCCGGGCGCTGCCTTGATCGGGTGGTACCAGGAACCGCGAGTTGTTATCCAGGTACCCCAAGCGCTGGCTCATTTCCAACTCGCCACCGGCTGCATTTTTTTTGCGGAGGCCGGTTTTCGAGTACCATTCCTGCTGGCGGAAGCGGCTTTCGTTGTTACCGGTCGTCAGCGTGTTGCCGATCGGATCGTTGGTGTTATCGTACTTGGTTTCCCAAAAGGAGGCCCAGTCAAAGGCGGCCGCCTGCTCGGTAATCGCCGTTTCCTGGATGCGGGGTTCGGCGGCGGCGACCTGGACCAACGGCGAATGGATCAGTGACTGGGTGATCACATCGTCGAGGGAAATGGTCAGTGACGATTGTTTCAGCCCCAGCGGTTGAGCCAGATGTTGTCTCCACCAGGCTTGAAAGTCTTCTGGCACCGATTCATTTGCCATCGTCGACTGACCGCGAAAGGCCTCGGCTCGATCGAGATAGGGCAGCAACAGTTGTTCCTGGCACTCGACCGGGGAAGCTGAAGATTCGATGTTCAGGGCCGGAGCCTGGCTGCGGGAGGGATCGACTACCTCGATATCGGCGTCGACCACCGCCCGAGTCGTGGGGGCTGTCCAGATGTTATCAGTTGAATTGGCGACGCGAGCGGTTGGTTGAGGCGAAGTCGGGAAGTCGTTGGACCTATCCTGAGCGCAGGCCGTACCGCAGATGGCGGCGATCCACACGAATCCGATGACCGTTCGACTCACGTCCACGTATCAGCTGGTTCCAAAACAGGCGGGAAATCAAAAACCTTGTCGCACAGCGCGCGGCAACGTTGGGGGGGCCGGTTACGCACCGGTTGTTATCCGGATAATCGGCACGAGCGGTGCGACCGGTGAGCCGGAACCCGGCTGCTTCCTACCGCAAACCGTTTTTCGTAACGGTCGTTCCGAATGGCTGAGCTTTTCTGGCTGGGCGGTTTGGCGGGTCTGCGCAAAGTTGCTCGCCAGGGCTGCCTATGCCGGTAATGGCAGGTGGTAAAAAGTCAACACAATTTCAGTTTGACTCGATAAAAACCAGTATTCGCTAGTTCATTATCAACTTCTGTTTGCAAATGTTCCGACCTAGGTTTTAGTTCACACCACTAGACCCCAACCGGAATCCCGCCACCGTTCCGGGCAGCCTCCCTGCAATTATGAACCTTCGCCAACTGATCACCCGCGCGCGCATTTTTACGTGCGAACTGGGAGATACGCTGAAAAAAGCGGCGACTACCGAAACCACCGGCCGCGGGCTGGACATGACGATGCTGGAGCAGCGCGTGATGCTCAGCGCGTCGCCGATTGCGCCCGTCGATGCTGATCTGGATGCTCAATCGGTCGCGACGGAATCCGAATCGGTCGAATCAGGATCGGAATCCAACGCGGTCACTACGCAGGCGGAGCAAGCTGAGCAGGTCCAACACCTGGTGTTGATTGATTCTTCCGTCGGTGATTATCAGCAATTGATTGATTCGATTGAAAGCGAAGCCGACGGCACCGATGTTGTGTTGCTGGATGCCGACCGGGATGGCGTTGAGCAGATCAGTGAGATTCTCCAGCAGTACCAACAACTGGAGTCGGTCCACATCCTGTCGCATGGAACCTCGGGTACGGTTCTGCTGGGACAAACCACGCTAAATCTTGACAGTTTGAGCGCGTATGCTGGCCAGATTGCGCAGTGGAACTCCAGTTTGTCTGGTGATGCCGACCTGTTGATTTACGGTTGCGACTTGGCCGCGACTGCCGAAGGCCGGGAATTGGTCGAGTCTTTGGCAACGCTAACTGGAGCCGACGTTGCCGCCAGTGACGATGTCACAGGACACGAAGAGCTCGGCGGAGACTGGATTCTCGAATACGAGGCGGGTGACGTTTCGACTGAAGTGGCCATCGGCTACGCTGCTCAGGCAAGTTGGTACAACACGTTGGATCTGGTTGCCGACGGTGGTGAGACGTTAGTTCATACGTCCACGCCGGAAAACCAACTGACCACGCCCTACGGCGGTGGCAACGTGGCAATGAACGATTCCGGCAATTATGTCGTTGTCTGGGAAGACCGACGTAGTGGTAACCCAGATACGTATGCGCAGGTTTACAACGCCGATGGCAGCGTGCGAGTATCCGAATTTCTCGTACATGCAGTGAACTCCAGTGCACAGGACTGGGGCAATGTGGCCATGGCGGATAATGGCAACTTTGTGGTCACCTGGAGTGACAATCGTTCGGGTATGTATGAAACCTACATGAGGTTGTTTGATATAGATGGAACGGCGTTAACGGGCGAGACACTTGTTAGTGCCGGGGTTGGATCGGAAGACGGGCACGCGGTTGACTTTGCCGCCGATGGATCGTTCGTCGTCACCTGGCAGCGTGCAGGCACCAACAGCGGCGATATCTATTTTCAGCGATATAACTCGGCTGGTGTGGCTCAAGGCAGTAACACCGTCGCCAATACAACAACTGCCAATATCCAGAATTTTCCTGACGTGGCAGTCAACGACGACGGCACCTTTGTGATCAGTTGGATGAGCAACGCTCAGGATGGCAGCGGTTATGGCATGTACGCTCAGCGTTTTACCGCGGCGGGTGCCAAGGTTGGCGGTGAGATTCAACTGGCTCAGACGACTCTCAATAATCAGTGGTACGGCACGATTGACAATGACGCCTCGGGCAACTTCGTGGCCACCTGGATGAGCAGCGATGGCAACGGCGAAGGCATCTACGCTCGCCAATTCAGTTCATCAGGTACTGCACTGGGTAACGAGTTCCAGGTCAACACCTGGACCTCGGGCGACCAGGGATCACCGAATGTCTCCGTGGATGACGATGGCGACTTTGTCATCACCTGGCACGATGCCTCGGGGCATGACGGAACGGGTCTTGGCGTCTACGCCCAGCAGTACGACAGTTCTGGCAATGCTATTGGTGGTGAAACGCAGATCGCACAGACGACCGGCAATGACCAGGAAGACCCAACCGTCGCGATTCACGGCACATCAGCCGTGATCGTCTGGAGTGGGAACGGCAGTCAATCAGGCCAAGTCGATTCCAGTGGCGTCTTTTTGCGTCAATACACACTTACGGGTGTTGGCGTTCCACTCGCCAATGTCGTTCCCGGTAGCCAATCTACCAATGAAGATACTACTCTGATTTTCTCGTCCGGCAACGGGAATCAAATCTCGATCACCGACGACCCGGGTACCTCGTTAGACGTCACTCTGTCAGTCACGAACGGCACCTTGACCCTCTCGGGAACGTCCGGGTTAACGTTTTCAGCCGGCGACGGCACCAGCGATTCCACCATGACGTTTGCGGGAACTCTGGAAGACATCAACACGGCTTTGAACGGACTGAGCTTTGATCCCACCGCCGACTACAGTGGTGGTGCGACGCTGACGATTGAAACCAGCGAAGGCCCGTCCGCACTGGACATCGACGTGACATTGGATGGACGTTATACGTTCGACAACACTGGTGCACTGGGCACTGACGATAGTGGCAATGGCAATACGGGATCGGCGGTCGGTGCCACGGCATTCAACGATCCCGAACGGGGCGACGTTCTGAGCTTCGATGGTAATGACTACGTCCAAATCAGTGGCCGTTTTGGAAATCCCGCCAACCTGACTCTGGCTGCCTGGGTGAATCTCTCGACGGCTGATTCTCAGGGATCGGAAGTCATTTCACTCGGCGATTCCGCAATGCTTCGTCTCGATGATAGCGGAAGACTTGCGGGTCTTTTCTATAACGGCAGCACCTGGACGCTCACAACTTACAACGTCACTCTGGCAGGCACAGGCTGGCACCACGTCGCCTATAGCTTCAATGATACTGGAAATGCTGCCAAACTGTATCTGGACGGCGTCGAAGTCGCTTCCACCAGCACGTTCAGTTCCATCAACTATTCGCTGGGAGCAGACACCTTTATCGGTAAGCATGGCAACGGAGGCACGACATCGGATTTCACGGGCCTGATTGACGACGCCCGCATTTATACCCGCGCATTATCCGCCGCCGAAGTGGCTGAACTTGCAACGACTGGTACTCCCGCAACTGATACCGAAAACGTGGCGATCACGGTTAACTCCGTCAACGATGCACCTTACTTCAGCGACAAAACAAACGCGACGGTTGAACAAATAGCGTTGCCGGATGTCAAAGCGGTCACTGCGACCGACCTGGACAATGATGGTGATGAAGACCTGATCGCCACCACCGACACGGGCAGTCTGTACTGGTATGAGAATGATGGCACGGGGACCTTCAGCAGTGGCAATCTGATCGCTTCGGCTCAAAACTTCCGCGCGGTCGAGTTCCATGATCTGGAAGGCGACGGTGACATGGACATTGTCGCCATGAACGATGATCCGGCCGATGCTGCCAATAGCGTCTACGTGCTGACCAATCAGTTCATCGGCAGTGGCACCGTATCGTTTACCGTCACCAGCTTCGAGGGTTCCGTTGGCGGCGAATCCGATGGCGGTCAAAAACTATCCGTCGGAGACATTGATGGCGACGGTCGCGCCGATATCGTCGGGACTTTTTATCGCAGCATCGGCGACTCGCAGGTCGTGGTCTTTGAGCAGGATTCGGTGGGAGTTTGGACCAAGTCCTATTCCGATGCTGTAAACAATGCTTTTGGTGTTGATCTAGCCGATATGGACGGCGACGGGGACCTGGATATTGTCGTCGGAGATTTCCAGGATAAGGAGATTCGCTGGTACGAAAACAACGGGCAAGCCACGGCCGGATTCACACGCCAGGTTATCTACGCCCACTCTGATTTGTTCCCGGTTGAAATTCGTGTAAGCGACTTCGATAGCGATGGGGATCAGGACATTGTCTATGCGGACTGGGGATCCACTGACGAACTTGTCATCCTGCTGAATGACGGAGCGGTCAATCCGACGTTCACCGCGCAGTCGATCTACACGGCGTCCAGCGGTCTGCTGTACCACATCGACGTGGCCGACATGAACGGCGACGGCGATGACGACCTGATCGTGGTCAACAAGAACACCAGCGGTACCGAAGCGGATGTGATCATTCTGGACAACGATGGTGCAGCAGGCTTCACCAGCCGCATTCTCGATGATACCGCCTCCAACGTCGAATGGGCCGAAGCCGCCGATCTAGACGGCGATGGCAACCTGGACGTCATCGCTGCGCCGACAAATACCAACGCGATTGAAATTTACAAAGGCCAGGGTGATGGCTTTGTCGTTGGCCAGGTCAACGAAGACATCGCACTGGGGGGGTTGCATCTGGAAGTCTCCGATGACGCCGGCGCTGGGTTGCTGGAAGTCACCATCAACGTGGTCAATGGTCGGATCATCATTCTGACCGGCAGCGTCACCGTCCTGAGCGGCGGCAGCAACTCGTCCGCGATCACGTTTGAAGGCACCGTTGCAGACGTTAATACGGCACTTAACAGCTTTACCTTCTTGCCCGACACCGATTTCAATGGCCTGGGCGAAATCCAAGTCACCGTCAACGATCGCGGAAACACCGGAAGCGGTGGGGTCAAAACGGTTTCCGAAACGCTATATATCGAAGTTCAACCTGTCAACGATGCGCCGGTGTTGAGCCTGGGTATTGGCGGCGGCACGTATTATGAAAACGCAACGGGCGTCTACATCGACACACTGGCCACGGTCACCGATGCGGATGGGCTGGATTTTGACGGCGGTGTGTTGACGACCTGGGTTTCCAATAATGGAACCGCCGATGATCGCCTGTTTGTTCGGCACGAAGGAACAGGTGCTGGTCAAGTCAATGTTTCGGGCAGCAATATCCTGATCGACGGTGTGACAATTGGTTCCTTCACCGGCGGAAATGGAGATGCGGATCCGCTGCTGGTGACATTCAATGCCAATGCGGATGCCGCTGATGTCGAGAAGGTGGTCCGCCGAATCAGCTTCCGCGTCGACAGCGAAGACCCCAGCGGTCTGCAGCGCACGATTTCCATGCAGTTGACCGATGGGGATGGCGGCACTAGCGTCATTGACACGCGAACCGAGAACGTCATTCCACTCAACGACGCTCCTGGCGGTGCTGACAACACGATCACGATCAACGAAGACGCGATCTACACGCTGACCGCTGCCGATTTTGGCTTTAGCGATGTCGATGGTCACAACTTTGATCGCGTTTGGATCATGACCCTGCCGCTAGATGGTCTGCTGAAGTACAACGGCTCGACTTTCGCGGCCAACAACTGGATTTCAAAAGCTGACCTTGATCTTGGCCTGCTCACTTTTGAACCGGCAGCAGATGAAAACGGAACCGGATATGCCAACTTCGATTTCCAGGTACAGGACGATGGTGGCACAACCAACGGTGGAGTGAACCGTGATCCGACCAGCAACACGATCACGTTTGACGTAACGGCGCAAAACGATGCACCAACGGCATCGCATGGCGGCGCGTATTTAATCAACGAAGGCGATTCGCTGAATCTGGACGCGTCGGGTTCGTCGGATATCGATG
>CAZJEK010000185.1:0-11314 GCA_964545005.1 uncultured Pirellulaceae bacterium | reverse complement strand
AGCCCTCGCTCACGCGTCGGGTTTCCATTCCCAAGCAAAAACTGCGATAGTGCAACTTCAAATCTCACGCGCCGGTTTTCCATTTCCAAGCAAAAACTGCACTCAATCGACCTTGCATCAGTTCAGGATGTTGCTACCGTACCCGGGCAATTTGCAGCTGGACTTGAGCGAACCTTCGGATTTTCCCGTATTTTCCCGGGCCGGTTGCAAATTTTGTGAGCCGGGAGTTGTCATCACGACGGATTCGGGACCTGATTGGCGAGACGAGGAACAAGATGATTCAGCAACGGATTGCTTTACTGATTTGCGCCCTGGTTGTCTGTCAGGTGGGTTGCGCCAACCGCCGTTGTTATCAGCCCTGTGGTTTGGCGGGCGGAACCACCGTCCTGCCGCCGCCGACCTATAGCTTGAACATTCCTTCGGTCGCTCAAAACCAGCCCTACTACACGCCAGGCGGTTCAGCGGCAGTCAACCCGAATGGCCAGGCACCCACGCCAGCATCCGGAAATGGAAACTGGCGGGCGCCCGATCCAACGGGGAACACTGGAGCATCCACGACGCCGACACAACCGGCGACACAAAACCGATTTGTTGAAACGAACTCGTCCGCGGGGAGATCCGTTCTGGGGCAGATCAATGCACCTCGAACGGCGGCGTTGCCAGGTACCGGGACGTCCTACACCGATCGTAGAAATTTTCAGACAACGCAGGCCGACGAACGTAACGATTCAACTCGACTTCCAGTTACCGATGCGACCGCTGTACGAGCACCATCTCAGAACCTGGTCGCCGGTTATGGTGTTTCGCAGACTTATGCTCAAGCCTACAATCAGCCCCAGGTTTACAGTGCCTCGGGTGTCATGATTCAAGGTGCGCCTCAAGTGTATTCGACACAACCGATCGTTGTCGGAAACGGTTATGGGTACCAGCAGCCCGTTCAACAGACCGCCAATGCGACTCAGCAGCCAGGTTGGCGGGGGCGTGAATTGGCCCCGCAACAACTTCGTTGACAGACGACTGGTATGCGGAAAATCATCGAACAAACGCGGCTGGCAAAATGGCAACGGCAAGTCGATCTTATTTTATCGCAGTCTGCCACTCTGACAGAACTGACCGACGTTGAACTACGCAAGCGGAGCCTCGCGCTGCGGTACGATGCCTTGTCTGGAAAGACGTTGGATTCTTTGGCCGGCGATGCCTTTGCGCTGGTTCGCGAGGCCGCCCGGCGTTCGCTCGGAATGTCCCACTATCCCGTGCAACTGCTTGGCGGTTTGGCCATGCACGGTCAAAGCATTGCTGTCATGCAAACCGGAGAAGGGAAAACGCTGACGGCGACACTGCCGTTGTACTTGAACTCGTTGACCGGCAAAGGCGCACATCTGGCAACGGCCAATGACTACCTGGCTGCCAGGGACGCGTCCCTGATGCAACCGGTATTTGCCGCGCTGGGGACCTCCGTGGGCGTTGTGACTGCCGAGACTGGTCAGCACCTACGCCGGTCGGAATACGAAAAAGATGTCGTCTACTCAACGGCCAAGGAAATTGGATTTGACTTCCTCCGCGATCGTCTGGCTGCTCGAAGGAAGCTGAGTGAGCAGGGCGATCTGGTCGAAAAAATGTTGGTCGATGCCTCTGAAGGCTCCGGTGGATTGGGAGATGGCGTGCAGCGCGATTTGAATTTTATGCTCGTCGATGAAGCCGACAGTATCCTGATTGATGAAGCGCGCACTCCGCTGGTGGTCAGCAGCATGCCGGATGAAGTCGCTCAGGCTCGTAGTGAACTGTTTCAGTGGTGTGCCCAGCACGCGGATCGGTTTTCACTGAAGCAGCATTTCGATTGGAACGAAAAAAGCCGACAGGCGGAACTTAACGCTTCCGGGAGAGAATTGGTGCGGCGCTTGCCAAAGTCAGGCTTGTTGGTAAAAACGCCATTGCTTGATTTCTACGATCAGATGGAACTGGCATTGTTTGTTGATCGCAACTACGTGCGTGATCGGCACTACGTGGTGCGTGACGATGAGGTTGTGATCGTAGATGAGTTCACCGGTCGATTGGCGGAAGGTCGCAAATGGCGGGCAGGGTTGCATCAGGCGATCGAGGCCCGTGAGGGCTTGGACGTTAGCGTTGAAACAGGTGAGTCGGCTCGGATCACGATTCAGGATCTATTCCTGCGTTACCACCGGTTGGCCGGGATGACGGGGACTGCTGCCAATTCAGGTCCTGAATTGAGAAAGATATACAAGTTAAACGTCGTCCAGGTGCCGACTAACAAGCCACCTCGACGAGAGCAGTGGCCGGACCGGATCTTTGCGACCGAGCAGGAAAAATGGGACGCCATCGCCGACGAAGTCGTCGAGGTCAATCGTTCCGGTCGACCGGTTTTGGTCGGGACTCGATCAATCGACAAGTCAGAACGGCTGGCCAGTTTGCTGGTTCAACGCGGCCTGGATCACGAAGTATTGAACGCCCGCAATCTGCCGCAGGAAGCCGAGATTGTGGCTTCAGCCGGTGAGGCTGGCCGGGTAACCGTGGCAACCAACATGGCCGGTCGAGGGACCGATATCCGAATCACGGAAGCTGCCCTTCAGGCCGGTGGTTTGCATGTGATTTGCACTGAGATTCATGATTCGGCGCGGATCGACAGGCAGTTGATTGGCCGCTGCGGAAGGCAGGGAGATCCAGGAAGTTACCGCCAGTTTTTTTCGTTGGAAGATGAAATCCTGGAAACGGCCTTCGGACAACAGCGGGCGCAGTCTATTCGGAGCAATCGTAGCAGCCACGATCGACTTGATCGTTTCGCCAGACTGTTCCGGTCAGCTCAACAGAGAATCGAAAAACGACATTTCCGCGGCCGTAAACTGTTGATGTACCAAGAGCAGAGGCGGCACGAGATCCAACGTCAGATGGGTCAGGATCCGTATCTCGATACCGCCGGTGCTCAGTAGCTATGAGGTTGGCTCATTGTTGGGTAGCGTATCTGCCGTACCCAGGCATAGTTTCAACAATTGATTTTGAACCTTGATCGCGCGGATCAAAACCCAGACTTGGTCGGTGGTAAACTGGCCGGGGTCCAATTCTGCAAGCTCGCCCATTTCTAGCGATACTGCGGCGTGTTGATCGGTGGCTGCCTGCAATCGCAGACTGGACTCATCCCAGGCCGCTAAAAAGTTTTCGTCATCGCGCAGTGGATCCAGTTCGCCAACGTTGCTGGCGATCAATGAACACATGCGTGCGATGTCGAGTGCATTGGACTGCGGATGGAATCGCTGAAACCGGGCAGCGAGTTCGGAACAATTCATCAGGCTGTGGGTCGGTTGGACGGCAGTAGTTTGGGCTAGTGGCGAAAATGGCCCGAGTTCGTATGGGTTGTGTTGGTTCAAGCCAACAGAAAAGCTTACGTTGACGCCGGTGTCGGGTGATTGAAATCCGCAAAAATCAACGCGAAACCAAAAATGTTGACCACCGTGACCGGTGTTGCCAAAACGCAACATGGACGAGCTTCGACACCCGCCTGGTTTGGCGTGTACTGGAATTTCGATCCCTAGCGACGCAGGGGTACGAAAGTTAAGAATCCCCTCTCCGGCCCTGATAGGCCGACTCTCCCGAGGGAGAGTGCCTGCGTCCGGCCCGCCACTGAAAGTGCCAACCTTTCCGCGAAAAGTAGCTCGACTCTCCGAGTCGTAGGCAGGATCGGTGACGACTCGGAGAGTCGTTCCACTTTGAAAAAACGCCAACCTCGCCGCGAAGGCCACGAATCGCGTAAACTGGCGATTGGTTTTGACTCACGGAAAAGGAAGACTTGATGAATGACGTTTTGAAACAGATGGTGAGCCTTGGGGCCGGTCGGCTTCCACCTGCAGCAACAAATGGCGGGCCAATCAGGTTCCGACTTTGCTGGGTCGTTGGCCTGGTGGCGTTAACGTTGCCAGTAGGGTGTACCCGGGCTCCCGTTGCTCAGGATCCAGTTCCTGATCATGACTCATTCAATCTGGAGTCAGCCGGGTTGAAGGAAACGCGAGTCATCAATGTTTGGCTGCCTCCTGATTATGAAGAATCGGATGTCAGCTACCCAGTCGTGTATATGCCTGATGGAGGAGTCGGCGAGGACTTTCCCCACATTGCCAACACACTGGCAAAGTTGGTTGCCGACAAAACGATCCCTCCCTGCTTATTGGTCGGAATTGAAAACACCGAACGCCGCCGTGACTTGACCGGGCCTTCTGAGGTCAAAGCCGATGCGGAGATTGCTCCGTTGGGTGATGGCGCGAGTTTGTTTCGTCAGTTCATCAGCGATGAGCTGGAGATTGGACGCCGCTACCGAACCAACGAAACGACGGCCATCGTCGGTGAGTCGGCGGCAGGATTATTTGTGGTCGAAACGCTGATGCTCCAACCGGGTTTGTTCGATGCATACATTGCGATGGATCCGGCGATTTACTGGAACGATTCGTTCCTGGTTCGAACAGCAAAAAATCATATGGAAGTGTTTCCGGAACAGCCTGTTCGATTTTGGTTTGCGACCTCCAGCGAACCCGATATCGCGCCCGATGTCCTCGATCTGGTGAAGCAACTGGAAGCAGCGGCTCCTTCGAGTTTGACGTGGCAATTTGTTGATGCCGATCAGGAGCAACACAATACGGTTTTTCGAGCGACCAAGGAGGATGCATTTCGTTGGGCACTGGGATCAAATTGGTACCCAGTGGTGGAATAGCCGCTGACCTGGTCCAGCGGTAAAGTTCGCCGCGTGACCAGATGTGCGAATTCGCTCGTTTTGTTGTGCTGGCGATAGGATGGTCGGAAAAACTCCGGCAAATCGTTTGAAAACCTTGATTGGTACGCAGCATGCAGGGACCGATTTCGGCAAGTAGCAGATGACCTGCAGAATTGACTTAACTGCAAATTAACTACCTGAGCACAGAAAACAGGCCGTCGATGGATATCCAACGGATTCTTTGCCCGATCGATTTTTCCGAATTCAACAACGTCGCGAATCGGCACGCTTCGATTTTGGCGAAGGCGACCGGCGCGCGGATTATCTATCTTCATGTTTGTTTGCCCGACGCTTACCGGACACCTGCCGAGCTGGTACACCAGCAGGAGGAGGATGACGAGATTCGCAAAAAATTAAAGAAGTTCCAGCCGACCGAGCCGGATGTGGAAGCGTCATGGGTGGTCGAATATGGAATTCCTGCCGAGCGAATTATTCATTACGCCAATGAAAATGACATTGATTTGGTGGTCATGGGAACCCATGGCAGGACGGGGCTAATGAGAGTATTGATGGGCAGTGTTGCCGAAACCGTGGTGCGACAGGCCGAGTGTCCGGTGTTGGCAATTAAAGACCGCCCGGCGTCCGAATCCGATTCCGAAACTGAACAGTAATTTACTTCCGATGCAAAACAACGGCGTGATTTGTGCGATTGATGTCAACGACTTCGATGCTGACGTGATTAACTTGGCGGCTCAGTTTGCGCAATATCATGGCGTCGATTTGGACCTCGTTCATGTTAGTGTGTATCCGGATCCAGGGACCAGTGCCTGGCCCTCGTATGTCGGAGCGCGGTCATCGCTGGAACAGGAGCAGGAAAAGCTCCGCGAGATTGCCGAGGGCGTGTCGATAGTTCCTGCCCATCCGCATCACCTTGCCGGTATCCCCACGGACGAATTGATTGCCTTCGCCAATCGCAATTCGCCACGGTTGTTTGTCATCGGGACCCATGGCAGGACGGGCCTGCAACGTGTGTTTGGCAGTGTTGCGTCCAAGGTGCTGCGTCACGTTCACTGCCCGGTGTTGGTATTACGTCAAAATCAATCCGACGATATTCAAGCTCCTCCATCCAGGAAACACTGAAGACGAGAGTTTAATCCGCGGTCGCCGTGGAACGAGAGAAATCATGAACGCAACTGAAACAGCTGGCAAAGCGAAACAGCAACAATTGGATATCGATTTGTTGTTGGTCGACGACGAGGTTGACTTCCGCGAGTCGGCCTGCCGCTATTTAAAACGGATCGGTTTCCGTGTCGACGAAGCAGAAGATGGCGAAGAGGCGATCAACGTTTCGACCAATAAGAAGTTTGATGCGATCATTCTTGACATTCACATGCCGGGCATGAATGGGATCGAAGTGCTCAGGCATCTGCAGGAGCGTGAAGATCCTCCCAAGGTGATCATGTTGACCGGTGGTGGGACAATTGAGAACGCTGTCGAATCGATCAAACTGGGGGCCTACGATTTCTTGACCAAGCCAGTCAAGCTGGATGACCTGGCTCGCCTGGTTCAGCGTGCCTGCCAAACGCAACAGCTGGAAAAGGAAAACCAGCAGTTGAAGGAAGTGATCAAGCGGCAATTGCCCAGTTCCAACATGATCGGCCAATCTCCGGCCATGAAGGAAGTACTTCGGTTGATTGAACGAACCGCCAGTTCGGAAAAACCGGTCTTGATCCAGGGGGAGAGCGGCACCGGTAAAGAGTTGGTAGCGCGGGCGATTCATCGCGCCAGTCCGTTGGCAGACAAGCCGTTGGTGGTGATCAACTGTGCCGCATTGGCTGACCAGTTGTTGGAAAGCGAACTATTTGGTCATGAGAAGGGTTCCTTTACCGGCGCCGTGGCGGCCAAGCCTGGTTTGTTTGAAATTGCAGATGGCGGCACACTGTTCATTGACGAGTTTGGCGAAATGAGCGGTGCGTTGCAAGCCAAGCTGTTGCGGGTTCTGGAAGACGGGTCGATGCGTCGGGTTGGTTCGGTGACGGAACGCCATGTCAAAGTTCGCGTGATTGCGGCCACCAATCGCGATCTGGAACAGGAAGTTCGTGACAAGAAATTTCGCGAAGATCTGTACTATCGGATCAACGTCCTGGGCCTGCAGCTGCCGCCTCTTCGCCAGCGAGCAGGCGATATCGAATTACTGGCTCGAAACTTTGCCGGTGAAGATTGGGAAATTGGTGACGACGTGATGGAACGCCTGAACAGCTACAGCTGGCCTGGCAACGTTCGTCAGCTGCAAAACGCAATTGAGCGGGCGAAGGTATTGGCCGAGGACAGTCAAATTGAGCTGAAGAATCTGCCCGCAGCAATCTGCGACGCCGATTCACAGCCCGTCGTGGCGGCAATCAACAATGGCAAAATTGATTTGGAGACGTTAAACCGACTGCATGTCGAACAGACTTACGAACGATGCGAACGCAACAAGACGCGAACGGCGAAAGCGTTGGGAATCAATCGTCGCTCGCTGTATCGGCTGCTGGAACGCTATGGCATCGAATAGGAACCATCAGTTGTCACTCTGATCGAGTGGTTTCTTTTTGCGCTGGGCGAATGCGGTCGCCGAAAATTGTGGCAGCTCGAGCGTGAATGTCGCGCCGCCATCTTCGGAATGGCTGAGTGTCAGGCGGCCGTCGTGCGCGGCAGCGATCCGCTGGCAGATCGCCAGCCCCAAACCGGTGCCCTTGGTTTTGGTGGTAAAAAACGGTGAGAAAACTTTATCGCGGTTGTCTTCGGGTACGCCCTCGCCATTGTCGGTTACGGCAATTCGAACGTTGGGTTGCCGAAACACGAATCGGCTGCAGTGAACAGTGATTTTTCCGTTTTCCTGAGGACAGGCGAACCAGGCATTTTCCAGCAGGTTGCGAATCACTCGTTTGATGCGATCAACATCAATGAAAGACTGGTCCGGGAAATCCGGGTCGATTGTCAAAATGAATTCGGGAGGAATACTGTCCGGAGCTGCGTCCAGCAGATCCTGCCAGGCATCGTTGATCAATCGTTTCAACGAATCGGTTCTACGTTCCAGAATGATCGGTGCGGCGTAACGTCGAACTTCCTCCAGCAGCCGATTAATGTCATCCAAAGCGCGCTGGACTTTGCCGACCAGCCGCAGGCTTTCGGGGCGGTCGGTCAGGTCCAACGAAAGCTCGGCCAGGCACGCGTGGCTTCGTTGAAATGCATTGCGGCTCTCATGGGCCAGTCCCGCGACCATCTGACCGATCGCAGCCAACCGTTCATTATTCAGAACCTGTTCCTGGGCCTCGGAGATCTCATTCAAATGTCGCTTGCGCTCAACCAATCGACGCAGAACCGCACGCAACATGTCGGGATTGATTGGTTTTGTAAGAAAGTCGTAGGCACCTTTGCGCAAAGCTTCAACCGGAGTCTCGAAATCACGCATGCCCGTCACCACAATCACGGGGATGTCAGGCTGTTCCCGGTGAATCATGGGAATCAGATCGCCGCCACTTCCGTCCGGCAACCGCCAATCAATGATCACTGCATCAAATTCATTTCCTTCGATGGCTTGCAAGGCGGGCAGGCAGTGGGACGCCGTTCGAATTCGATAGCCGTCAAGCAACAGGATATCTTCCATGTTGTTACGAGCGTCGTCATCGTCTTCGATGATCAAGACTGAAAAACTGGAAGGCACGGCTGCAGTTCGCATCAGATAGTATCGGAAACGCTTATTCTCGCAAACACGGGGCGCGGCATCAAGCGTAGCTTGTCGGCAGTGGTGTTAGAAACAGGCCGCTGGCAGTATGTCGACAACCGGTTTCGACAACTGCCGCGGCCTGAAAGAATGGGGGGGGAGTGAATGTGGGCCGCTCGCGTCGAGGTCATTGCCGGTGGGATCGAATTCGTGGCTTTGTGCAAGTTCAAGTGGGGACGCGTCGGAAATCTGCTTTTCGATCTGCTTCCAGTTCGCCAATTAAGGCGGCCCGTCCGACAACTGAAATCCGGTTGTCGATTCCTTCAACCCCAGGCAATTCACGTAAAGTCTCCTGCACGATTTGCTTGAGATAGTAGGTTGGTAAACAACCGTCGATGCGGAGTGTTTTCAGGTCCGGCAGATATGTGAATTTCAACGAACTGGATCGAGCTACGAAGTGGACGTGATCACTCAACGCCTGTTCTGCCAATTGTTCGACTGTCAACGTGCAACCACCAGTCGCGCAATTGGCTAAACCCAATGAATGTTGATAACTGATAAACGAGCCAGCCATTTGACTTTCTCCAGTTCTCCGATCATGACAGCTGCTTTCGAACAGCCTGGTAATGATCATTACAAGCTGCAAGTGTTGTACCAGCTGGCCGAATCCAGCCGTCGCCGCAGAATCAAAACAACCGGATTCGGTTTTTACCGATAGCAGCACGACCGCGGACGAAGAACGAAGCAACAGGTGGTTTGTGAGTTGGGCGAAAACGCACGAGGTGCTTCGACGGGGCGCGCGGTCTGGGAAAAAAATGGACGAGGTTTCCTTCAACCGCAGCGGGCTTGGTTGGCAGGGTTACGGGGCGAGCATTAATGAACGGCTTCGCGGATCATGCCCAGCAACGCCGTGACGTCGACCGGCTTTTGGAGCACTCGGTAGCTTCCAGCGTCAATCGCTCGTCTGATTCCGTCCTCGCCAGCATAGGCAGTGATCATGATCGCTCGCAATTTTGGATCAAGATCACGGAGTCGAGTAATTAATTCGACTCCGTCCATGCCTGGCATTTTGAAATCCAACAGGCACAAATCAAAACTTTCTTCCTCATCCGTCGAGTTGGCTTCCAGTTTTCCCAAAGCGGAATGGCCGTCAGCGGCAACTTCGGTTTGATAGCCTTCGTCAGTCAAAATGTCGGCCAGCGTAGCGCAAATATCCGTATCATCATCGACGATCAAGATTCGGTGGAGACGATCGGACATGACGGGATCCGCAGTACCCGGTTGTTGCAAGCCACAATAAAAACAAAAACGATGTTTCAGTCTACAATTGTTGTGGCCTACGGTAAAGAATGTAGGCCACGTTACGATCGACAGGAATCGTCTGAAAACGCTTCGACGAAGTCAATTTTCGTGCCGCTCCGTTGGAATTGGCAACGCTTTGCCAGGGTCCAGTTTACAGACATCATCGCCCCGTACCAAGAAATTTAGCAATGAAAAAAGTTGATTTCAAAAATCCCAATGCCAAGCTGGCGGTGATCACGACCTGTACCGATCCGGTTAAGGCAGAAATGATTAAAAACGTATTGATCGATCACGAAATTCCCTGCGAACTCGGCGGAGAGCAACAAGCGGGGTTCACGGGGACGTTCGAAATCGAAATCATTGTGCTGGATGCCGATGTCGATCGGGCTCGAGAGGTTGCGGAAATCCACAAATTGTTTTGACTGGAATGCGACTAACGCAGATTGGCTGCTCAGCCGACCGCAAACAAATCGAGAATTCTCGGGCCACTGGCCCGGCAGCAAGCCTTCCTTGTCTTTTCCATTGCCATCGCCGTGAATGATAGCCGACCTGACGACGAAACGAACGAGCCCCAACGATTTGCTCTGTTACAGGCGATCCATGATCACGCGGTGGACGCCATCATCACGATCGATGAACGGTCGATGATTCTCAGCTGCAATCCCGCGACCGAATCCATGTTTGGTTATTCCGCAGCAGAGTTGATTGGCGAGAAAGTCACTTTGCTGATGCCGACTCCTCATCGACAGCAGCACGATCGTTATGTGTCCGATTATATGCACACTGGAATTCGAAAAATCATCGGTATCGGGCGCGAGGTGGCTGGCCAGCGGAAGGACGGGTCGATTTTCCCGATCCATCTGGCAGTGAGTGAAATTGTGGTTGGGGAGGAGCGACGCTTTGCTGGTGTGATTCGCGACTTGACCGAGTTCAAGCAGTTGGAGGCTCGGGAAACGCTGTTGGGCAGAATCATTGAGGAGTCGTTAAACGAAATTTATGTAATCGACGCCGAATCATTACGGTTTCTGGAGGCCAATCGAGGTGCCCGCCGAAACCTGGGGCGGTCGATGGAGGAACTGCGTTCAATGACTCTGGCTGATATTATTCCCGACCTCGACACCAGTACATTGCGTCAATCGCTTGCCAGTCTAGACGAAGTGGCTCAGCCGCGATTAAAACTGGATTCGCAGTTTCGGCGTGCCGACGGAACCGGCTACTTTGTCGAAGTATTCCTCCAGTCGTCACAGTACCAGGGGCAAGCCGCTTACGTTGCCATCGCCTTGGATGTTACCGAACGGCGACGCGCCGAAACTGAATTGCAACGCCAACGGGACGCCATGCAGACTGAATTGGAGCAATTGTGCGAGCTGCGGACTCGTGAGCTTCGGCAGGCTCAAGCGGAACTTGTGCGAGCCGAAAAGTTCTCCACCTTGGGGAAAGTCGCTGGCGGGATCGCGCACGAAATTCGAAATCCGCTTAACGCCGTCAAGATGTCAGCCTACTTTCTGTTGAATTCAAAACACCTGACTGAAGAGAAAACGAAAGAGCATTTGCAACGAATTGATCGCCAGGTTTCTTTAGTCGACAACGTCATC
>CAZJEK010000184.1:0-11322 GCA_964545005.1 uncultured Pirellulaceae bacterium | reverse complement strand
TCGACGTCGGACGCCGGGCCGCTGACGGCGTGGACTCTGGCTTTCAGTGAGGCACTTACTCCGTTTCGAGGCGCAGAGGATATCCCGGACGGCCCCGCACTATTCAGTGTTCTGAATGAAGTTGGTCGACGCCTTGATCGAGCAGAAGAAGCCGCCGAAGGCGATTTGCCGGACAACCGGAAAGCCAAGTCGTTTACCCGCGTATTGGAAAAATGGCTCAAGCTAACCACGGAGTCTATGGTCAAGCAAAGCCGACTCGTTATCACAACCGATGTCACGGAAGTGCCAGTCGGCGAGTCCACGGACGTAACACTGCAGGTTGAGAATCAGGGAACCCTGCCCATTCGGAGCCTGCGTTTATGGGGCGAGCCTTTCAATGATGTCCACATTCAGTTTCTTGCTGCGGGCGATTCCACCGAGGCTGAGTTTTCGGTCGTCGCCCTTGAAGAAGACAAGCATGTTGACGTGACCATCCAGTGGGAATGCTTGTCACTTGATGGGGATGAAATATCAGGCTCGAAGGACCTGCGATTTTCCGTTGCCTCTGCTGAGCAGGCTTCTGAAACGGCCGACCTTGGTGCCAGTCCATACGTTACTGGTGATCCCGTAACAGTTGATCGAAACGACGTGTTCTTCGGTCGCGAGGAGTTGATCGAGCAAATCAAGCGGCAGGTATTACAGAGTGGCAATGTCGTCTTGTTGGAAGGAAACCGCCGCGCGGGAAAGTCTTCTGTGCTTTGGCACCTTGAAGGTGCCAAAGCAATCCCCGGATGGTTAGGTGTCTATTGCAGTCTTCAAGGTGCAGAGGGCAACAGTGAAGGCGGGATTCCCACAGCAGATGTCTTTCGTAGTATCGCCTATGAACTCGTGCAAAGCATGCGGAAATTGAACGGTTCCGTCGTGATGCCTGATGGAACGGTCCTGGACGGCGACAAGAAACTCGGGATCGCACGCGCACTTCGGCAAGGGATCAGTGAGGAAGCACCGTTTCAGGATTTTCGTGAATACCTGGAAACAATTATTGAGACGCTTGCTGAACAGCAACTCGGCTTGCTCTTGATGATCGACGAGTTTGACAAGTTACAGGAAGGCATCAACAACAAGGTTACGTCACCGCAGGTGCCGGAAAATATCCGCTTCCTTGTACAGTCCTTCCCAAAGCTCTCCGCAATCCTCACTGGCTCGCGCCGGCTGAAGCGAATGCGGCAGGAATATTGGTCCGCCTTGTTCGGTTTGGGTACTCGACTCGGCGTATCAGCATTGCCGCTGGAAGCAGCAGCACGTTTGATCACTGAGCCAGTTGCCGGTCGATTGTCGTACTCCAAGTCTGCTGTCAACAGAGCACACGCGCTGACGGCCGGACAGCCTTACCTGTTGCAATGTCTGTGCAACCGTGTTTTCGACATTGCAGCGAGAACAGGAGTCCGCTCGATCACCGTGGACCACGTCAACGACGCGGCCGACGCACTGGTAGAAGACAACGAACACTTTGCCAGCCTTTGGGATTACACCGAGTTTGATCGACGGCGGTTCCTGCTCTACCTGCTGCACCGCGAGGAGAACGGCCCAGACCCCATGCGTCTCGGCGTGATCGAAGCAAAGCTGGAAGAAGCAGGAGTTGAACTCCGCGAGGAAATCGTGATCTCGGACCTTGAGTTTTTGAGAGAGCTGGAGCTGGTCGATCTGCATGGTGAGTCATCTGGCGCGTATTACACGCTGACGATTCCCATGATGGGGCAGTGGCTGGACTCCCAACAGGATTTTGAAATTCTCCGTAGCCGTGCCCGTGCCGAAGCGGAAGACATCAGCGGAAAACTCAGCGAGCTGACACTGCTTCAAGGTGAAATCGAAGACCTCGAAGACTCAATGGATATAGACGATGAGTGACACACACTTTCCCATACTGGGCACCGACGAAATTCCAATGATCGGGCGGCAGGCTCTGTTGGACGGGATTTGGGGCAAGCTGACGAAAGCATCCCCCGACAATCTGTCGATCGTTGGGCCAAGGCACATCGGCAAAACAGTCCTCCTGAATGCCTTAGTTGAACGGGCGAAGAATGAAGATTCACCGTATGCACTCGTGATCTACTGGCAACTCGGGTACGCACCGCCGCAATCAGACGACGAGTTCATTGAGCAGCTTTGCGGCCTGCTGTATTCCACGATGGGTTCGGACGCCGTCACCTACAAAGACCATCGCGCGGAATTGCAAAGCGAAAGGTCACTTCCGGTTATCAAAGAAGTGATGGACTTGCTGCAAATGGAAGAACGGTCTGTCTTGATGATCTGGGATGGCTTTGACAAGCCGCTCAGTCAGGGACTCTTATCGGGACAGCTTTTCGGAAACCTTCGTGACCTTTTTTACGGAAAGAAGCATCGGGTTGTCACTGCAACACGAGCCTCACAGACCGAACTTGCCCGCAACAAGCAGGTCGAGGACAGCCCCTTCTGGAACATGTTCGATGTCAATCCTGTTCGAGTTGGGCCGTTTGACGAAGCAGATGTGGAACACGCTTTGACGAGTGCCTCGCTGACGATGAATCAGGGTGGGAAGAAGGAGTTAAGCAATTGGACCGGCGGCCATCCCGTGCTGCTGCTTTCGATTCTAAATTCGCTCTCTGGCGTGGGCAGTAGCGAACTTACCAATGACCACGTCAATGACGCGGCAGGATCGGTTGCATCCGAATTGTCAGACTTCATGGACAAGCTCTGGAGCGGATGCAGCGCTACGACGAAGAATGCGTTTCAGTTGATCATAGAGAATGTCGGCCTCGACAAGGATCGAATTGGCAAAGAAGAAGTCCGCTATTTGCTCGCGCGGGGATTTGCCGTCCGCGATGGAGCGAAGATCAAAGCGTCGTGTCGATTGTTCGAGCAGCATGTTCGTGGCTCCAAACCGGATGCCAGTACATTGGAACGCATGTTCGGAACTTGGGGCGCTTACCGCACAGAGATTCGGACACTTCTTGAACTTAGAATCAAGCAGATTCGACCAGTGGATGCACGCTTACATCGGTTGGTCACGCGCGCCCTTGAAGACATTCCGGAACATGCCACTGATTGCCTGAATAATCTCAACTTTATCGAAGATGCGGCCCTTGAGATCATCTGGAAACATGAATTTGGAACTGGCAATTCAATTCCGCCCGATGTCGTTTCCTATTGGACGCAGTTCCCACGTGAAAAAGACTTCATCATCAAGGAGATGATGGCAACAAATAATTGGCAAAAGCCTACAAAGCCATTCGACCAGTTAAAGATACTCCAACGCCTTACCGGCTGTACTGAGGCTTTCGATTCCAAAGCAAAGCATATTTCCAAGGACTGCTATGTTCTCCTAAACGCCATCCATGCCTTTCGCAATCGCACTGTTCACCCTGAGGGCCAAGGAATCCACGAAGGCGTAGCTGTATCCGCTCTTCTGCTCTGTATCGAACTTTTGAGCTGCTTGGAAAGGGAGCTAAGTTAGCCGCGAAGAATTCAACGCAGGTTGAGAACGATTCAACCAAGGTTGAAATTCTCTAGCTGCCCTTCATCAAGTCGCCCATTGAAACGCCGAGAATTCCGCTTCTTGCTTTTCTCGATCATTGGCACACCTGTTGCGTTAAGTGAATTCGTCATCAAACGAAACACTTGGAGCGAAC
The DNA here is from genome assembly GCA_964545005.1 of uncultured Pirellulaceae bacterium. GTDB lineage: Bacteria > Planctomycetota > Planctomycetia > Pirellulales > Pirellulaceae > Mariniblastus. Next base: position 7,675 of record CAZJEK010000184.1, on the reverse strand, counting down.
AAATGAGCAACGGAACAACGTCACCAGCAAACGTTCTCGATCACGGATTTGAACTTACAGTTGGTGCTGATGTGCTACAGGCGGTGCCGGAAGAAGTTCGCAGCGATCACTCTTCGCTGCAACACTACCTGAATCGTGCCATTGAGATTGGTTTGAAAGCCATGGCAATGGCAGGAATCCAGCTTGATCGTGACATGGTCAAAAACGAATTTGCGGATTTCGCCAATCACGTCGGCAACCTCGGCAAGGGATTGCAGGTTTTGTTTGGCCAGGAGTTGACTGAGGAAGATTCCAAGTTGGCTCGGCAGTTGGCTCATTATCTTGGAGACGATGGGAAACTGGGTCGATCGGTACGACAACTGGAAGAACAACTCGTTGATCCAAGCCGTGAAGATAGCATTCCTGGCTCCGTGAAGTTGCTCTTGAATGAAACATTCTTCGATGCGGATTCGCCGTTCCGAAAAGCGTTGGACATCTCAGATGACAACTCACCGCTGAAACGATTCGTGGTTGATCAGCAACAGCGGTTGAAGGAGTTCCAAGAAGACCAGGTCAAAAAGCACGGTGGGCTTGAGAAGACGATCGAGGCGAATTTCCAGCGAATTTTTGACCATATCGGCTACAAGTCGGAACTGGACGAGTCCGAAAGCAAAGGCTCACGCAAAGGCGGCGATTTCGAGGATCAATGTACCGAAATCATCTCAAGTGTTGCCCTGAACAAGGATGAAGCGACCCGCGTTGGTCGGGAAACTGTCGATGGAACGCGAGTAAAACGCGGCGATATTTTGATTGACGTAAATCAGGACGGTTTCGAGCAGAAGCGAATAGTCATTGAGGCGAAATCTGGCACCTACACGATGACCGGAAAAAACGGCGTTCACAATCAGCTGGCGGCAGCAATGAAGTTTCGAGACGCCGCAGGCGGCATCGTTGTGGTAACCACGGAACACGCCGGAGCGAGACAGCGAACGTTCGATCGTATGGGGAGCAATCGGATCGTCGTGGTTGTGGATCGTGCCGACGAAGCAAACGGATTTCTACCCTTGGAAGTTGCTTATGCGGTCTTGCGTGAGGAGTTGCTTTCTCAGCAAACGGTTGAAAGCAATGACGGCCCTGACATCAATGGCGCGGAAGGTACGATCGCCGAGATTCAAAGTGCTTTGGGTTTGGTCAATTCCATGAAGAGCAATTGCACAGAAGCCAAAAAGAACGTCGACAACGTTCGTGAATCCATCGGAAAAATCGAATCCACGATCCGCGAAAAGCTCCGTGATCTTAGAAATCAGCTGAAAATTTCTTAGGTGTGACCAGACGTGTCACAACCTAATGTGAAAATGCGCCAAATTTTACCGGCACAGGGGCGTGCCATCAAAAGGACAACGAATGTCAGTTACTTATATTCCAGAAAAAATCAAACTTCGGTTGTGGGGAAAGGCAGCGGGCCGATGCCAGTACCGTGGTTGCAACAATGCTCTCTACGTCGATGGATTAACGAAGGCCGAATTCAATTCTGCTTACATCGCACATATTGTTGCCGACAGTCCGAACGGGCCGCGTGGTGACGAGGTTCAGTCAGAGAAGCTCAAATCGGATGAATCGAATCTGATGTTGATGTGTGACGTTCATCATCGCCTGATCGACAAAGGAGATGTTGCAGGGCATCCGGTTGAATTGTTGACCAGCATGAAGTCTGAGCATGAAGAGCGAATTGAACTCCAGTCATCCGTCCTTCGAGAAAATCAATCACACCTTCTGTTTTACGGCGCAAAAATTGGGCAACACGACTCACCGCTAACTTTTTCGAAGACGTCGGTAGCACTCAAGCCTGACTGGTATCCCGCTTGTTACCATCCAATTGAACTTGGATTCAAGAACAGCAGTTTTCAGGATGCTGAAGGAGATTATTGGAGTATCGAACTTGAGAATCTGAATCGCAAATTCGATCGTCACGTTCGCCGTGGACTTGAGTCCGGCGACATCGGACACATATCTATCTTTGGTCTCGCGCCAATTCCACTTTTGATCGCCTTGGGACGCGAGTTGTCGGATATTCCGGGTGCTGAAGTTTATCAGCTGCACCGGGAACCAGCGACCTGGGAATGGCAGCCGACTCCGCCTGACATTTCATACAGCGTGGTTGCACCTGACGTAAGCCACAGATCCGTTGCGTTGGTTTTGTCGCTGAGCGCGAATATCGAGCGACCACGGATCACAAGCGTGCTTGGTGAAGATGTTGCAATTTGGGAAATCACTCATGTGAATCCCAACAATGACTTTCTAAAAGGTCGCGATCAGCTAAGTCTGTTTCGGGAAACTTTGCGAACCACGTTCAATCGAATCAAGAAGCAGCATGGCGAAGATACCCAGCTTCACGTTTTCCCTGCGATTCCAGTCGCTTGTGCGATCGAGATTGGTCGCGTCTGGATGCCCAAAGCGGACTTGCCATTTGTTGTTTACGACCAGAACAAAAAACTTGGCGGATTCACTGCCACAATTGAAATCAAGTAAGCAAGGAAGGCTCGGGCGCTTCATTGATAGATGACGAGAACAACGTCTATCCAACTCAAAATTAGCCAAAAATTTTAATAACGAAAGATGTAAACATGGCGGTAATGACAAGTAAAAATCAACTGAGTGAGTTCTTGAAGCAGGTGGCACTCGCGTTGGATATTCCTGATGAAATTCGGGAAGAAGTCGATCGGGAGTACCAGCAGCTTTGCGAGTTTATTGAGGCACAGGATGCGGACGCCAACAGAAAGGAACCAAGGCTCTATCCACAGGGTTCTTTCCGTCTTGGCACGACAATCAGACCGATGTTGGACAACGATGAATATGACATTGACTTGGTCTATGAACGGGATCTTCAGAAATCGAGTACTACGCGTGACCGATTGAAAGCGGAAGCGGGCGAACACCTTGCAGCGTATTTGGTCTACCTCGAAGAATCGAATCAGGACGTGCCCGAATTGAAAGAGGGTGGTCGGTGCTGGACTTTGAATCACAAGGGGCAATTTCACATGGATATCCTGCCGGCGATTCCTGACGAAGATGTTCGTGCTACGTTTGACGAACGTAGCGAGGCCGCAATCGCGATCACAGATAAGGCCTCATCGAAATGGGAAACAAGCAATCCCATCGGTTTCTGTGATTGGTTCTGCGAACAAATGCGCGAACAGTTCGATGAGCGTCGCGAAGCCTTGGCCCGAGCCGAGCTGGCCGAATCTTCATCAGGAATGGCATTCAACGAGCAGATGTTGAAGGCTGCCGCTGAAGATATTCCGGAGTACAAGGTCAAGACAACTCTGCAACGATCAATCCAGATCTTGAAGCGACACCGAGATATCTATTTCCAAGACGACAAGGACAATCGTCCTGCGTCAATCGTCATCACCACATTGGCGGCTCACGCCTTTGGCAGTGAAGACAATCTGGTCGACGCTCTGATGACCATCGTTCGTGGAATGGAGGATTTCATCGAACCCAGAGCGGAAGGGGGCAAGATTGTTTCGTGGGTAAAGAATCCTACGAATGCGGAGGAGAACTTTGCCGATCGCTGGCAAGATGAAGAATTTCCTTATCGCGAGCGTTGCTTTCGCGATTGGCTCAAAAAGGTCGAAGCGGATGTCACACAAGCTCTCGTCGGTGGCGGGATTCACAAGATGGTTGACCTTTTGGGAATTTCACTTGGACGCGGTTTGGTCAAAACGGCTGCAGCCAACATGGGTGCCAACTTCTATCAAACCTCGCGAGCCGGTTCACTTGGAATAGTGAATGGAGCTGGAACACTGGCGACCGCTGCGGAGGCAGTGGGCACAACAGATACCAATATTACCCCCGTACGGAGACACACGTTCTATGGAGACACTGAACAGAGTCAAAAAGACTAGTCTGCTTGCTCAGAAGGTCGCACTTCAGCGAGCGTTTCCCGAGTCGCAGGCTTTGGTGCGGCGAAACAAACTCGTTTGGAAAGCGTCGATTCAGCCGACCGGGCTTAGTGATATTTACGAGATCGAGCTGACTCACAGTTTCGAAATGAGCCCCAAGGTTTTCGTTCTTGCACCGGACCTGGTTTGTTTTGAGGATCAACCTGTTCCCCACCTCTACCCCGACGGTTCATTGTGTCTGTTTCTTCCGCGAAGAGCTGAATGGGATCAAACGATGCTGATTTCGGATACAACAGTGCCATGGGCATGCGAATGGCTGTTCCACTACGAACTTTGGCTTGCCACTGGAGAATGGCATGGCGGCGGAGTTCATCCCGGCGACACCAAAACCTAAGCGAATTCGAATCGCTAAAAAAGCAGTATTTCAGGTTTCGTCGTGTTTGAAGATGTCAATCAAAATCTTTTCGAGAAACAGTTTCCAATGAGTAAATCACCACATTCGAGTTCAGAGGGCAACCCAAGCAATATTGAAATTTCCGAAGGTTGGATTTCAAGGTCAATGCGGAAGCGATACGGCATCGGAATGATACTCGCATTGCTGCTCTGGCCATTTGCAGGATTCGTCGGTTACTTCGAAGCCATCCTCCGAAACGGGATGTTGATTGACACTTATCGCCAGCTTGCGTTTTTAACGTTTGTCAACGCGCTCGCGTTCTTTTTTGGCACGGCAATCCAAAGACTGTTGAATTCAAGAATTCCAGGCGGATGGTGGCAGACCATTTTTGGTAACGGTTCGCAGCCGTGGAGTAAGAAGCGGATTTATTGTACGCTCGGCCTGGCCGCCGTTACGCCTGCTGTCTTGGCGATGTTTTTCGGAGAAGACTTTGATACAAGTAAGTTGATTCACTTTCCTTATTCGATTCTGGCAATTGCCGCTGGGTTGCTTTTCGCTTGGGTCTCACTTTTGTCCGCCGGCGAGGCGAAATGTTGGCTGATTGGAAGTGATGCCACGACTCAAAACTACTTTCCGTTCGAAGATCGGAACAGAATTGGGATCCGGTTTCTATCCAACTTCTTGACTTGGCTAAATGGAATTTTGAAGTGGATTAAACTTGACCGGCTTGCCGCTTGGCTGGGTATTGAGAGAGTTGATATTCAATTTTTCGCCTACCTCTTAATGTTGGCGATTTTCCACTGGAGCGCAGCTCGCTGGCTAAGCGAATCAGAAGCGTGGTTGACGTCGGCGCCTGCGATGGTGGTGATTTTGATCTGGATTGCTGGGATGGCAGTCGCGGGTATTGCCAACGCCTTCGACCGATTTCGACTTCCCGTTGTGGCATTGGTTGTATTGGTTTTGACAATCTGGCTCAGTTTTTTCGGCTCCACTCGCGATCTCAAAACTGAGCAAGACAGCGCCAACAATCGCTTCGTCGCAAGAATTGCCGCCGTTCGCAAAGCTGAAAGCAATTACCTTGCAACGCCACTTAAAGAGCGCAAAGTCAGCCGCGTTGAAATTATCCGCACTCAGACTGCTACGCTCGAAAATGAAGCCTGGAATGCCATCGTCACTCGAATGAATCGAGTGCAGCCGCTCGACTCAACGAAGGGTAAGACACTTGTCGTTGTGACTTGTCCCGGTGGAGGGATTCACGCCGCGGCTTGGTCGGCATGCGTTCTCGACCGGCTTTCAACGGAGTATGCTGAGTTTAAAGATTCGACTTGCGTGATTAGTGGTGTTTCTGGAGGCAGCGTAGGCACACTTATGTTTGTGTCGAGCCGATACGATGCGGAGTTGCAGAGGCGTGTGAAGACGGTAGGAACCACGATGCCGACTACCGAAGAAATACACGATGCGATAAAGGAAAAGAGTCCAGCATTGGAACTGGCGGCACGTTCCTCGCTGGAATATATTGCCTACGGTATCACAGCAGATGACATGTATGGATTGATCTTTCCAAGCTTTGCTGCAAGTGGCCGCGGTCAACGGCTTGAAGACAGCTTTTCAATGCGGCTTCCCGATGGTCAACAAGACTTAACGATGGGAGATTGGGGAGATCGTGCTTTAGATGGAACCGTTCCGATTGTCATTTTTAATTCAACAGATGCCATCTCCGGACGACGAGTACTGTTCGATACGATCCCCACGCCGCGGAGAGCCTCAAGTGTCGGCCAAACAAGTCGGCCGCTGAATTACCGAGAATTGTTGAGAGTAAGCGGTGATGTTTCAATGGACGTTAAGCCGGCGACTGCAGCCCGCACTTCCGCGACATTCCCTTACGTTTCACCATTCACTAGACCCGATAACGCCAGTCCGCTCGGCGAGGCCGTCGCGATTTGCGATGGCGGTTATGTAGACAACGAAGGTATCGTTTCTGCCGTCAATTGGATTGAGTTCATGCTGAAGCGTTGGACTGCGCTAGAGCCTGAGAATCGACCGTTTGACCGAATTCTCTTGCTACGTATCGAACCATCATTTAGCGATGACAATAATCGAGTACCTGATGCTGGTGGGTTGGCCGGCTGGTTTCGATGGCTTTCCGGACCCGCCGAAACGATGGTAAAAGTTCGTTCGGCGTCCCAGTTGGAGCGTGGGAATCTTGAATCGGATTTAGCGGCACATTATCTTGAATTGAACACAGGCAATTCAATTGAAAGGGAACGAACGGATTCGACAACGAAAGCTCCACCCTCGCTTTTGGGCAGCCCAGCGTTGCAGGAAACCACCGAGAACACATCGACAATTGTCAATGAAGCTGGGTTTCAACGCCAAAATGCATCGCCTGAAGCCAATAGAGAAGCTTGGGATGCGCTTGTTGATCAATATCAGGAAAAGCTCAAAAAGGGTGACCTGCCTAAAACCCAGGGAACCTATCGCCCGACACCTAGTGATGAAACTCAGGGTAGCCCGTCGGCGAACTTTGACAAGCTGCCCGTCGTGATTCAAACCATTACGTTTGAGAACGCGAATCAGGTCATCCCATTGAACTGGAAATTGAGCAAGAGGCAAAAACTTTGGTACCTATTGGCTTGGGAGCGATGCTCAAGCGAAGGAACCAAGCTCCGTTCCACCCTGACGCGTCTATTCACACCAAACTAGTAGCCAAAGACATTTTGGGATTCATCTAGTTGGCTAGTTTCCAAACCGACATTTGCCAATCTACTCAGGTTCGGAACTGTATCAACATTTGATTAGATTGTTGCGCTGTGGCATTCTCGGCTATGGCAAAACAGTCCGTAATCGAAAACGCAGCCTCATCTGTCGAAGCCAAGCTGCAACAACATTTCGAGTTCATTGAAGCCTGCCTTCCTCAGCTGGATTCAGGTCTGAATTCCAGGCGGAGCAAGTCCCAGCGACCTGAGCACACCGAATTTGCTTCCGTGAAACGGGTTTCCCTCGTCCACGAGCGATCATTGAGCGACAGGCCGAAGATTGGCGGCAGCCAGGAAGCCATTTCGTTTTTCAAAAGCTACTGGAAGCAGGTTGTCGCCAGTGACCAAGAGCGTTTTGTTGTCGCCTGCCTGGACACCAAGAACCGGGTCCAGTCGGTCGTGCTGATTACGATTGGTACACTCGACGCGTCGCTCGTCCATCCACGAGAAGTCTTCAAACCCCCGATATTGGAAGGATCGTCGTCGATCATCCTCTCGCACAACCACCCTTCCGGCGACACGACTCCCAGCCATGAAGACATCGCCGTCACCGAACGTCTCACCCAGGCCGGCAAGCTGCTCGGCATCGACGTTCTCGACCACATCATCTACGGCGATGGGAGCGAAGAAGCAATTTCGAT
>CAZJEK010000183.1:1906-11344 GCA_964545005.1 uncultured Pirellulaceae bacterium | reverse complement strand
GGGGGTGATCTACCTGACGATGCTGGCGTTGCTGTTAACGGGGTTTTTCTGGCGGGACCGGCAACAGGAATGGCAACTCCGTCAGGAACAGGCTCGGCATCGGTTGGACCTGGCATACGAGTTGATCAGCCGCGATCTGCAACGCGTGCAGTCGGATGCCCTTTTCCTGGCCAACCACCAGGACGTGCAGCAATTCGTCTCAGAACCCGGCGACGGTGTCAAAAGCAAACTGAAAGCTGAATTTACCAACTTTGTCACTCACAAGCAGTCGTACCAGCAACTCCGCTTGCTCTCTCTCGATGGACAGGAGCAGTTTCGAGTTGAGCGTCAAACCGGTGAAGTATGGGTCACTCCGGCGGAAGAATTGCAGGACAAACGCGACCGGTATTACTTCCAGGAGTCTCGTGATTTAAACGTCGGCGAAGTGTTTGTTTCGGATTTTGATCTTAACCAGGAACATGGAGTTGTCGAAACTCCTTATCGTCCAGTGATCCGATTCATTACACCCGTTGCTGGCAAAGCTGGCCAACCCGGTGCGTTGTTGGTTTTGAATTATCTGGGAACGCCGCTGTTGAATGAGCTGGCTTCCATTTCGATGCCGGGACAGACTTGGTTGGTGCGTGACGATGGCCAATATCTGCTGGCTGCCCGACCGGATCTGGCATGGGGCTGGTTGCTGGGGCACAAGCACTCCTTTGCCGACACACATCCGAATGCCTGGAAGCGGCGTTCGGCCGATACCGAAGCATTTCTGGATCAACAGGGTGCTGTCGCGTTCCGCGAGATTCAATTGCAGCCATTGGCCAACGCCATGGAGCAGTTAAATTCCAATGTCAATTCGCTGTATATCGTTTCCTTTCTGCCATCGGAGCAGGTTTTTGAAAAGTCAAAACAACTGTTGGGACGGTTAATGTTGCTGGGATTTGTGTCGCTGTTGCCGGTGATTTGGCTGGTGCGACTCTGGGTCCAGGCGGCAATCAGGAAACAGCATCAAAACAAGTTGCTGGTTGAGTCGGAATCAAAGCTGCGCGAATTATCGTCGCGGCTGGTTCAAATCCAGGAAGACGAACGCCGCTCGATCTCGCGCGAAATTCACGATCAACTGGGCCAGCAGGCGACCGCGATCAACCTCGATTTAAAACTTGCTGCGAGGCATGCGCCAGCGTCGATGGCCGAGCAGCTGCAACGAACGATTGACGAGAGTCAGCAGTTGCTGGACACGTTGCATGATTTCGCGGCGCGGATTCGTCCCGTTGAACTGGATGATTTGGGACTTCAGGATGCTTTGTCCAGCCACATTGAATCCTTTTCCGCTCGAACGGGAATCGCATCCCAGTTCAAGTATAACGTGATCGATGCTGACGTTCCCGAGGTGGTCGCCGAAAACGTTTATCGGTTAGTTCAAGAGGCACTCAATAATGTGGCGAAGCATTCCAATGCCAGGCAACTGACCGTGGAGGTATGCCAACTGGATGCATCCGAATTCGCCCAGCCAGGTCAATTGAAATTACTAATCCGTGATGATGGCGTGGGAGTCGAACAAGCATCCGAACTGGCCGAAGGAAAACCGCTGGGAAGACCACGGCGGTCGGACCAGAAAACCTCCGGCCTGGGACTGCTCGGGATGCAGGAACGCGTTGAACTTTTGGGAGGCAGCATCGAACTGATTTCGGCTCCTGACCAGGGCACCCGCATCGAAGCCTATGTGCCAATCGGTTAGACTGTCATAATCGTTCGGAGCCATTCATGAGTCTGTTAAATCCTGTCAATGTTGTCCTGGCCGATGATCACGTGATGGTGCGCGAGGCACTGGCGCGAGTGCTTGAGGTGTCGGGTGAAATTAACGTGGTTGGCCAAGCCAGCAATGGGACAGAACTTCAGGAAGTAATCCAACGCAAGCGTCCGGATTGTCTGGTAATGGATTATTCCATGCCGGAGCACCAGCCGATCGAACTGATTCCGCAGTTGTTGCAAAAGTACCCAGACTTAAAAATTCTGGTATTGACCGTTCATGAAAACGTGCACTACGCCGTTCGAGTACTACAAGCGGGGGCTCACGGGTACTTGATCAAATCAGCCGCAGTGGAGGAGCTGGTCGATGCCATCGATTCGGTTCGCAAAGGCGATGTCTATATCTCCAAAAAGATTTCCCCCGAAGTCTGGACGCACCTCCGGCAGCCCGCTCAAAAAAGAAAGGGCGTGGAGAGCCTCTCGCAACGTGAGTTTGATGTGTTGCGGCTACTTGGCTCAGGGGTCAGCTTGCAACAGTGCGCCTCCACGCTGAACATCGGTGTCAGTACGGTATCGACTTACCGAGGCCGGATACTGGACAAACTGAATCTGGAAACGACCACCGATCTGGTAAGGTTTGCCATCGAAAATGGACTGGCCGCCGATTAGGATCTGGATTTTATTTGTCGGAGTTCGTTTTAGCCGATTCCGGGGCAACGGGTTTGGCTCGGCCAGCGGCGAACAAAGGTACCGGGCAATCCAATGATTCGGCGACCGCTCGAAAAAATTCGGCTTCGGCAACAGTGATTTCGTGATCGTATGTGATCAACACGGCAGCCGATTGCAGGAACTGTTTTTTGACTCCGGGTGAGCAGCGATGCAGGAAGCCCATCGCTTTTTCCAGTTGCGAAACTTCCCAGTCCTGTAGCTGAGCGTCACTCTGGGCAGCGTCTCCAAATCCGGCGACCTGCATCGCCAGGCGGTACGAGGCGAGGACCTGCTCCGGGTCGGGTTCGGATGAATTCTCCAACACGCTGCCGGTCACGCTGGCAGAAGCAAATGCCGAGAGCAACAGTTCAATTTCGCGCGCGACCGCCGCAGTTTTAAAGAATCGAACACGGGGCGGTGGCTGGACTTCGAAGCGGCGATCCAGGTGCATCAAGAGGTGATGGCGAACTACAAATTCGAACAGGCTTGTTTTGTTATCCAGGTTGACCTGTTGTTCCACAGTTCCCCGGAAATGTCGATACTGCTGCGGAGATAAATCGGCCAACGAGCCTTGAATCATTTCCATCAACGGTAATCGTTGGGCCAGCGGCAAGTCCCTGATCATAACCACCAATTGCTGAGTCGTTTCGACAGTCGGCTGGCCTTCTCGACTGCGTAGCAGTTCCAGTTGCTGTTCCCACTGGGGCTGATTGCTACTGGCCAACATTGCGAAAGCAATGCAGCGAGCGGAATAAGGGTGGTGGGCCGACTCAACCAGCTGATCTGGCAGTTCTTTCAGCAACGCTTTGGAGCGACTTACATCGTCGATGTCGGGTGCGCCGATGGCCGCCAGGAGGAATGCCGGATCGATCGAAAAACGTTCGCTAATCGAGGCCGGAAACAGTTTGCCCAATGGCGATTCCAGACGTCGCGAATCGCGTTGCTCTTTCGCTTGGCGTCGCTTTTCCCTGGCTGCCGCAATCCGTTCGCGAACTTTGAGGTAACCGGTGTAATCCCCATCAAAATCAGGGTCAATTTTTTGAATTCTTCCGGTCAACGGTGGATGGGTTGCGAACCAGCTGACCTGATTGGACTTGAAGCAGCTGGCAAAGAACATGTGGCTCAGCTGTTCGGCTTCGGCGGACTCGATATGTGACCCCTGTGCATTGACCCCGATCATTTTTAACGCACCGCCAATTCCGTCGGGATACCGAGTGAACTGCACTGCCGATGCATCGGCAAGATACTCACGCTGCCGGGAAATGTTGGCTTTGATTAATCGCGCGAAAAATTGTCCGATCGAACCAAACACCAGGAATGCCAGGGCGATCGCCAGGATCGCGCCCGCCCCCTTGTTGCCATCGCGATTGCTGCTGCGACGGTGTGATCCGCCCATCGATCGCAACAGAAAATAACCGATCATGGCCAGGGTCTGGATGCCAAACAGCAGTCCAATCAGCCGGATATTCAATCGCATGTCGCCATTCAGGATATGGCTGAATTCATGCGCGATGACGCCTTGCAGTTCGTCGCGATTGAGTGATTCGATCGTTCCTCGGTTGACACCAATCACCGCATCGGCTGGTGAGTAGCCCGCGGCAAAGGCGTTGATGCCGGGCTCATTTTCAAGCAGATAAACGGGGGGGACCGAGATGCCCGAAGCCAATGCCATTTCTTCGACGACGTTCAACAGGCGTCGTTCCTGGAAGTCGGTCGTTGACGCCGGGATCCGGGTGCCGCCCAGCATCGAAGCGATCTGCTGGCCACCGGATCGCAATTCCACCACCTTGTACAGACTGGAAAAACCAATGATCGCGATGTTCAGGGCGGCCACGGCCACGAACACCAAGGGATTGAAAATCGTTCTGGGATCAGCGTCTGAAAAACCCAGCGCAATGACCACTACAACGTAGATTCCGATGATGATCGCGATGATCGCCAACACGTACATCACGATCATCCATCGCGTTTTTTTCCTTCGCAGTTCCTGCGCGGCAAAAAAGTCCACCCTACCCCCGGATGAGTCAAACTGTATGAATTAAAACTCGACCTTGGGAGCTTCGCGATGAGCCGCTTCATCGATTTCAAATAATCGAGCGTGATCAAAACCGAACATCCCTGAAATCATGTTGGCCGGGAACTGTTCACGGGTCGTGTTGTAACTGGTGGCGGCGTCGTTGTACCCCTGGCGGGCGAAGGAGACTTTATTTTCCGTCGAAGTCAGTTCCTCCTGCAGCATCATCATGTTTTCGTTGGCCTTCAAATCGGGATACGATTCGGCGATCATCAACAATCTTCCCAACGCACCGTTGAGGTTCGATTCCGCTGCTCCCAGTTCCTGCATAGCCGTGTCGTTGCCGGGATTGGCTGAGGCCTTGCTGGTCGCACTGATCGCTTGATTCCTGGCCTGAATGACGGCTTCCAGGGTCTCCTTTTCGTGCTCCATGTAACCCTTGGCCACGTTGACCAGGTTGGGTATCAAATCATGGCGTCGTTTCAGTTGGACGTCGATCTGAGAGAACGCGTTCTCGTATCGGTTTTGCAGGGAGATCAACTTGTTATAGACCCCCATCACCCACATGGCGATGATGAACAGCACCACCAGCACGACGCCGATTGCGATCAAGTAAGGCAACATTCGTTTTCCGTTGGGCTCAAAGTCAAAAAATGGATCCTGCAAGCAATGTCTTTGATTCCATTCGGTTTCGCAAGCAAAATCTTGCCTCGTTTGCCTGAGAATCAGTACATTTGACGGCAATCGTGACCGTTACCAACGACGAGACGATGGCGTGCCACGAATCACCAGGTGCTGGATCAGCTGGCCCGGATGAAGTTTTTCGGACCATAGATAGTCCGATTTCGCGATTGGTGCCACGAGGTCTTTGAGGTCTTCACGCGCGTACGTCCGGACGTTGGAGACCGCGCCGTCCCAGGCAAAGCAGGCTGGGATGATCGGCAGCAGAAATGAACAACAGAAATGCCGCAACGTCATCGGGCGGACAAACAATGCAACCAACAAGCCAAAACAGAAGTTGGGGGCCAACGCGATCCACCAAAACCAGGACGTTGGAAAACGGTTGTCGGTCATTTCAAAAACCAGCAGTGGATCGCCGGCATCCTGCGCCGCCTTGATCAATTGTCTGGCTTGTGGGACATCGAAGTGGTGAAAACAGCAGATCATCGTTCGTAGAATTGGATCTTCCTCGATTACATCCGATACCTGGTCGGCGGGTACCGGCGTGGGATGATAACGCAACCACGATTCGCCCCTGGTCGACTGAAAACGTTGGTCGAGATCGTCCGGTCGAGGATGCAAGTCGGTTAGAACGAGCCGAACCTGATCGTATCCGGGACGTTGCCGCAACTGTTCCACGGCTGCGGGCATCGGCCCCGATGAACCCGAGCAAACGTCGACAATCGTAACGGACGAACCTGCCGGGATCATGGATTCCAATTCGGCAGCTACGATTTCGGCCGTTCCAAACCAGCGATGGACGACTTGCAGCATCCGGGTAATCGAGGCCCGGATCCAATCGGGGCAGTAATCCAGGTCTTCAATTTCAAATAATTGCCAACGCCGCATGGTCAATCCTGACGTTTTTCAGCGAATGGCGAAGCCCAAATCGAACGGGGCGCCGGTGTTGTGCGTTCCGCCCCAGATTCAGTACTGGTTCCGATACGAGGTTGCTGTTGGTTTACAAATTTCGCTGGAGCTTGAGAGGGCGTCGACATCGCAGGCTGGGCCTGAAACATCGTTGGAATTTGCTGGGCTTCTCCCCTGCCCTGCCCCAAGGGATACCCTCCATCCCTCGCGCTCACCTCGTAGCCCGCACTGGCAACCGAACCGGTCGATTCATCTGAATGCCGGCCCAAAATCATCTGTCGCTGCTGCGCCTCCCAGCGTTGTTCGGAGTCGCGGGAACCCTGGTCCAGAATCGAGGATCCGTCGGGATCGGCTTCGGGTGCGTCGCGATTGGGATTATCCGAATCCTGATCGAGGTCCACTTTAAAGTAGTCATCGCCATCAACATTTGGAATGCGTTCTGCTGGCCGTTTGGTTGGACTTACTGGCTCCAGCAGGGTTGTGGTTGGCTGGCTCGCGACCGGATTCTGGGTGGAAATTGCGAGGTGTTCGGTTGGCCCCGGCCAGCCGCCACCGGCCGCTTTGTAAAGTCGGATCAGCTGTTGCAAACTTTCCACTCGCAAGCCGAGGCAAGCCTGGCTGTCGTCAAGCATTTGTTGTTGGGTTTCGACGACGCGATGAAAGTTGGCTTTGCCGGCGCGAAATCGATCCAGACACAATTCAACGGCTTTCATGTCAGCGACGCGGGCTTGGTCCAAGCTCGCACGCTCTGCTTCAATTCCATAGTACTTCACCAGACAATCTTCTACTTCTCCAACGGCGGTCATGACGGATCGTTGGTAGTCCATGATGGCCTGGCGGAGTTGGGATTGCTCAATGGCGATGTTCTGGCAAATTCGCTGGAAGTGCAAAATGTTCCAGCGAAACGCTGGCCCCACCGAAAATGCCAGACTTTCCGATTGATACAACTTGGAAATATCCCGCGCGCTAACGGAAATGGAGCCCAAGATGCTCAAGCTGGGATACAGGTCTGCTTCGGCGACTCCAATCTGAGCGGTTTGTTGTGCCACCAGTGATTCGAATCGCCGCACGTCCGGGCGTCTGGAAAGCAGGTCAGCAGGCACACCCGTCGGTGGTAGATAGGGTGATGCTGGCACCATCCCGATTCCGACCTGGGCTCGAAACTCTGGCGACGGTACTTCGCCGACCAACAACGCCAAGCGATTGGTTTCCAGTTCTGCCTGTTTTTTCAGGCTGGCAATCCGTCCGGTGGCACGTTTGATGTGGGAGATCGTTTGCTGGCGATCCAGTTCCGAAGCCTTGCCTTGTTCGATGCGTTGCTCGACCAGTTGCTGCGTCACCCGCAACAAATCGATGGCTTGTTGGACGAGGGCAATTTGTTCTTGCCTGCCTCGAAGACTGACATAGGTCGACGCAATTTCGGCTGCCAACGTATGTTGAATATCGGCCAAGTCAGCGTTCCGGGCATCCAGTTCGTATTCGGCAGCTTGAATTGAACGTTCCAATCGACCAAACAGGTCGATCTCCCAACGGGAATCAAACCCGGCGGCAAGCTGGCTAAAGGGAGTCCCATTGGGCCCGACAAACGGTTCAGCGTTAACACTCTGCTTACGATACTGATACCCATTGATCGCATCGACGTCGGGTGCCAATCGTCCCCCATTCAACTGAACTCTGGCGCGGGACTCACAAATCCGTTCGGCCGCCTGAATCACGTCCAGGTTCTGGGACAAGCCAACTTCGATCAATCGATCCAGTGTCGGGTCCGAAAACGACCCCCACCAGGCCACTGGGTCAGACTCTGGCCTGGCGGGGATTCCGTCTTCGAACGCTGCGGGACTGCTACGATAGTCCGGGCCGATCGCGGGCGCGGGTGTCCCGGTGTAGTCTGGTCCCACGGCAGCACAACCGGAAAGTAACGCTAATAACAGCGGTAGCCAGTGGATTCTTCGAACTGTTTCGAATTCGCCCATCCACTGACGCCTGAAGGAAACTAGAATTATTTGCAGGTAACCAGGGCGGTCGCAGATTCGGATCGGGACAGACAGGCTCCCCAAACGATCAGCAACACCGCTACAACAGGAATTTTCGGAATCCTTTTGCCAAGACTCATATCTTTTGAGGTCAATCGTTACAGTTTGACATTGGCTGGATTGCTTGCACCACGATTACCCACCTTGACCGTTCCATGTCGAACCCGCCCCAGATTGCACTCGAGACTGAACATCAGCGCGCGACCGTTCAAAAGCTGAATGAGTTCGGCTTTATTGCAGAAATGCAAGCGGAGAAGTTTTCCGAAGGCCACGGTGTATTGATATCGGGCGACCTCGAATTTCCGGTGACCTATCGGGTCCGCGATTGCACTGGAGGAATTTCCCGCTGCTCCTTCGTCGATCTCCCTGATGAGACGCAGCGTCAATTGCGAGCCCATTTGGCTGGCCGATTTGTCGCTCCTGCACGCAGGCCGGAACCGGAAACAGAACCGGAACCGGCTGCTGATGCCGATCAGGATGTGTCTGGAGGTGAGCCCGCCACTCCGCAACGTTCGATGTCTTCCGCTCATCGACGGCAACAGCGTGCTGCGGAACAACGGCAACCAGCCGCTTCTGGGGGCAAACGGCGAACGTGGGCACTCCCTATCGGCATTTTGGCCGTTGCCGGGGTCGCTGGGTTGGCCTGGAAGTTTTATCCGCAGCTTGTCAGGGCTGATTCGAGTCAGGATGTCAGCGTTGCGGCCGACCCATCGGATGGCATGGCAACGCCCCAACCAGATCAACCGGGCGATGACACGGCCAATGAAATGACCACCGTACGCGATCCATTGGTCAAACCGGCTCAAGCCAGGCGAGATCCCGAAGCCGAAATTCTGGAAACCAAATTGCAACGCAATCGCAGTCGTTTGCTGGCATTGCGTGCGGAGCTGGATAGCTTTGAAGCGGCGTTGGAGATCAAATCCCGTCAGCTGCAATTGGAACAGAAATTAGCTGACTCTCAACGTGCGGCGGCGCGGCAACGAGTTGCTGCGGCCGAGAATTCGCTCGACGAGTTGCGGCCGTTTGTGGCATCCGGCGCGATCACGCAGCTGGAGTTGAGCGAAGTTCAGGCTCAATTGGATCAAGCCAAGTTGGAGTTGGAACAAGCGGCTACGAAACTGGAGCAAGTCGCGTTAGCTCAACAAGCCGTTGACCAGAAGATTCTGGTCACCAATGGTGCCGTTGACGCGGGGTATGCCCGAATCACCAGCCAGATCAAGTTGTTGGAAGTTGAACGCGAAGAGCTGCGGTCTCAACTGGAACGGCATTCGTCGCCAGCGACCAACGCCAGCCACCAGCCCTCTGTTGTCGGCATGTAAAAAGAGTAGCTGGGGCCAGTGGCCCGAATCCGCAAGGTTTCGC
>CAZJEK010000183.1:0-1896 GCA_964545005.1 uncultured Pirellulaceae bacterium | reverse complement strand
TCGCCAAACGTTCAATCTTGCTTGGCGATCACGGCCGAGTCGGCCAAGCTACATTCGCCCAGAGGCTGACTTCTTTCCAGCTGAACGGGTTGGCGCTTGTTGAATTGTCGATTGACTCGTTTACTGCAAAACGTATCTCGTTGATCATGTTGATCTTGTCCCTTCTGTCTTTCTTTTTACGGACGCATCTTCAGGATGGACCGCGTTCGCAAGATTCACCAGGAAGTTTGACAGGATGTTCAGAATCAACAAGATTGACGAGATACTTCGTGGTGGTGGATCCCCTTCCCTCGCTGTGGCTCGACACTCCCGCGAGCGGGCGGGTGTCGACGAAACTTTCGCGTTGCGAAAGCCCACAATCGGCAACTTCTGAAATCGGCACGCGGGTTATTTGTTTTGCTACAATCGAAGGCCAACCAAACTTGACTTGCTTTGCTGAAAAGGTCACCGATGAAACGACAGCCCAATCTTTCCTTTGCCCTGATATTGTTGATACTGCTGGGGCTGCTTCCTGCGATTGCGACGGCCCAACAGGAGCCATCCCCAAAAACAACCGGAAATGATCGGAGCGGTATCGTCAGCGATGTTAGTTGGAGTCGCGACGGCAAGTCGTTTACCTTTTCCGCTGACGGTAAAAAGTTTCGGTATGACCTGGATTCGAAAACCAAACAAGATCTATCCAAACCAGCCGAACCATCCGAGGACGCAGAAGACGCGCAAGAGTCGTCGGTTCAAAAAGATCAGGCATCGATCACATTCCGCCCGACCCGAGCCCGATACGGCGATACTGGGAAATACATCGGACGGCCAGCACGCGGCAGGCAGTACACTCAAGTCGAATCTCCAGACGAGCAATGGGTCGCTGAATACAAAGATTGGAATCTGATCCTGCGGAACAAGGAAACTGACGAAGTTGTTCCCGTTACTACCGAGGGGAACGAACAGATTCACTTCGGTACCGCCAGTTGGGTTTACGGTGAAGAGTTGAATCAGCGGAAGGCCATGTGGTGGACCAAGGACTCGAGCAAAATTGTGTATTACCGGTTTGACGATACCGATGTTCAGCCATTTTACCTGGTTCGCGGCTGGTCAGAAATCAACACGTCGTTGTATCCGGAGTACTATCCCAAGGCTGGGGCGATCAATCCGGCTGCCGAGTTATACGTTTACGATCTGAAGACTGGGCAATCGACGAAAATTGATCTGGGCGGATCAGGCGACGAGTACATTTATAACATTCGTGTCTCCCCTGATGGCGAAGTGATGCTGGTCAATTGGACCGATCGCCTGCAACAGCATTTGAAAGTCATGGCCATCGATCTGGAGACCGGCAAGACGCGGTTGGTCGTTGAAGAACAGCAGCCGTTTTCCTGGCAGGAAAACGCACCTGGAATGCGATTTTTGGAGGACAGCCAACGATTTGTCTGGCCGACCGACAAGTCCGGTTTTACCCATTACGAACTGCGAAACCTGGATGGCGAGTTGCTGAATCCGATCACTCAGGGCGATTTTCAGATTACTGGATTTCAGCTTCATGAAAGTGACGGCTTGGCAACGTTTGTAGCGCATAGTTCGCCCGCCAATCCGTACTACGCTCAATTTCACATCGTCAATCTTGACGGCAGCCAGCAACGTCGCGTGACAACCTTGGACTACCATCATTCCAACTTTCAGCTTTCTCCAGATAAGAAGTGGCTGATCGCTCAATACGAAGAAGTCAATCGACCACCGTGCACCGCGTTGTATTCCACCGATGGCAAACTGGTCGATACGATTGCTGAAGCACCGGAAGGTTCGGCACAGAACCTGGCCGAGATGTTTCAGTTCAGGTCCAACGACGGCATGTTCGATATCTACGGCGTGCTGTACAAACCCAAGGATTTTGACCCGAATCAG
>CAZJEK010000182.1:0-11365 GCA_964545005.1 uncultured Pirellulaceae bacterium | reverse complement strand
GCTAACCGAACGAGATCGCATAAGATGACCATTCGCCAGCACTGGATGGCATGCTGATTCGCCTTCAGACGGCCGATCTCACTTACCCCGCAGCCATATTGACCCTCTGGCTGCAGCGGCCTGCCAGGCTTTTTAAAAGGATTTTTCCAGGACCAAACGGAATGCCAGACCCTTTCGATTTTGCTAACCAGCAACCGGACTACTCGGATCCCGAACCCTTCGGCACCGACGCCCCGCCGCGCCGATCAAATCGAAAACGCCGCAAGTTTTCCCGCCGAGACAAACCCGAGGCCACGATTGATCGCCAGCCTCCGTTTAACATCGAAGCCGAAGTCGGCGTCCTGGGCAGCATCCTGCTGATGCCCGAAGTCTGCGACGATATCGTCAATCTGATTCGCGCCGAAGACTTTTACGATGAGGCTCATCAGATTTTGTTCCGTCGCCTGATGGAAATGTACAACAGTGGAAAAAAAATTGATCCGGTGTTGTTACGTGAAGTCCTGTCAGCGAACGACGAGCTGGAGCAAGTTGGTGGAGTCGGACGGTTGGCCGAGATCTTCCAGGCCGTCCCTAACGCCGCTCATGCGCGGTACTACGCCGAAATCGTCCGAGGCAAGTCGACCACTCGAAACATTATTGAAACCTGTTCCGATCTGCTGACCGATGCCTATACCCCGGAGGCAGATCCCGATGACTTGCTCAATCAGGCTGAGCAAAAGGTGTTTTCGATTCGCGAGAGTCGTCAGTCCAGCAATTTGTCGGCGATCGATGAAGTCCTGACCGAAGCGATGGATCGTCTGGACGCGCGTGTTCGTGGCGAGGCAATGGAAGGCACCGTCGAAACTGGATTCACCGACATGGACCGCATGACGGGGGGACTGCACGCTTCGGAATTGGTGATCCTGGCCGCTCGTCCCAGTATGGGTAAAACGGCATTCGCGATGAACATCTGCGAAAACGTCGTGACCAAATCGCAAAAGCCGGTGCTGTTTATCAGCTTGGAGATGGCCGCGATCGAACTGATCGAACGTTTGCTCTGTTCGGTCGCCAAAGTCAACGGTCACAAGTTGAAGAACGGAACGTTGCCGGCTGAAGATCGCAAACGGATGGTGAAAACAGCATCGGAACTCTCCAAAGCCCCGCTGTACATCGACGATTCTCCGACCCGCAACGTCTCCGAGATTGCCGGGGCGGCTCGACGGATCAAACGTCGATGCGACGAACTGGGGTTGATCGTGATCGACTACCTTCAGCTGATCCAGCCAGATAGCGCCAGCGATCCGCGTCAGGAACAGGTTGCCAAGATCGCCCGCCGTCTAAAAGGTCTGGCTCGTGAATTGAAAGTTCCCGTCCTATGCCTGTCGCAATTGAATCGCCAGGCCGAAGACAGCAAGGACCACCGGCCCAAGCTGAGCCACCTGCGTGAATCGGGAGCGATTGAACAGGACGCCGACGTGGTGATGTTTGTTCACCGCGAAGCGTACTATCAAAAAGGTCAGCCGGAAGAGGAAGTTAACCAACACGAAGCGTTGATCATTATTGAAAAGCAGCGTAACGGTCCCACCGGCGATGTTGAGCTTCACTGGGAGCGAGACTTTACCCGATTTTCCAACCGTGCCCCAGATCACTACTCGGAATTTGATGATCTGCCACCGCCTCCGGCCGCCGAGCCTTTTTAAATGGCAAATTGGCACCGACAAAAACGGCCGAGCTTTGGTATAATGGTGGACCTCTGCCACGGCATTTTTTCGCTTCCAATTGATTGTTCATGGGTATTCGCTTCGTCTGCGATCACTGCCAGCACCGCCTGAATGTGAAACAAAAACAGGCAGGCACGGTCGGGTTGTGCGTTCACTGCCGCCAGCCAGTCAAAATTCCGTTGGAGTCCACCTTGCCGGGGGCAGCCCGAACGACGGAAAAAGCTGCTGTTGGCTCAAGGGACCGTCGATTCCAGGATTCTGATCACGATTCGCCTCCTGACGAGTCACGAATCCTCGACGTTGATGATCAGATTACGATGGATGGTTTGCAAGCCGGCGAACACGAGTCCGAACCCAAATCGAAGCTCGCCGAACTGCCTCGTTTGCAACGCACCGATGCGACGGCTGGTGAGCCCTTCAACCTTGGCCGACCGTCACCACCGCCGACGTTTGGCAAAGTCGATCCGATTGCCGAAGCGCCCAGCAAAGTCTGGTACTTCCGCACCAAGGGTTTTGGAGAACGCGGCCCGCTGAAAGCCAAGGCCATGCAAACTCATGTCGACGAAGGCAACGTTGGAATTGGATCGATGGTCTGGCGCGAAGACTGGGGAGATTGGGTGAAAGCCGAAGAAGTGTTCCCTGAGTTTGTTCAACTGGTTCGAGAACAACGGCGACAGACCAGACTTCAGTCCGCGATGGAAAAGGCAGGCCTGGAAACGATGCCAACAAGCGAAGTTCCACAAACGAAAAAACGGTTGTGGATGTACCTGGCCCTGACGCTACTGGGATTGGCCATCGTGGGTTTGCTTTCGATGGCAGCAGTGCGTTTGATCAGTTCCGATGCCAGACAGCAACTGCCGCCCAATTCCGTTTCAAAACAATATCAGCTCCAATCACAGTCGTTATCGAGTCCTTTCGATACGACTTTTAAACTCGACGATCCAACATTCAACTTCAAGGATACATGATGAATTCTCTGTTTCGCTTTCCCGTTTGCTCATCGATGATGGTTCTGTTTTTCCTGACAGGCATGATGGTCGGCCAGGAAAAAAAAGCTGATTCGCCCCAGGAAAAAAAGGATCCGATTGCCGTCCAAGTTGCCAAGGGCAATATCCACTTCCAAGCCAGCGGCGACTGGAAGAAGGTTAAGCCGCGATCCAACATGCTGGAATTTGAAATTAAGGTTCCCAAAATTGAAGGCGACTCGAAAGACGGGCGGCTAACGATCATGGGAGCCGGTGGTTCCATCGAACAGAACATCGATCGCTGGAAGGGACAGTTCACTCAATCAGATGGATCCAGCACGACCGATCACACCAAAGTTGAAAACAAAGAGATCAACGGGCAGAAAGTTACGATGGTTGACATCACTGGCACCTACATCGATATGCCCGGAGGTCCGTTTGCAGGCGGCCAAAAAATCGAACGGCCCGACTATCGCATGCTGGCCGCGATCATCCAAACCAAAGCCGACGGAAATTACTTCGTCAAATTGTACGGCCCGGCCAAGACGATCGGCAAGAATGAAAAGAAGTTCAAGGCCATGATCGAAAGTGTGAATGTTGCCGAGTGAGTTGCTGATGCAGCCAAAAGGCCGAATTTGCTGAGAAAATCGGCGATCACGTCCAGCGGTTTTGGCGCTACTAGCCACCGACCTTCAATCATTCACAGGTCAACTTGCGTCGTCCAGGGCTAGCGCCCAAGTTTAGAATTTGCACGTTTTTGGAAACCCGACGCGTAAGCGAGGAAAAAGCACGCATCGGTGTAGCCCTCGCTCACGCGTCGGGTTTCCATTCCCAAGCAAAAAATCTGCAATAGTGCAACTTCTAAACGCCCATGCGGCTGGACAAAAAATGTCTTTCCGGTTTGGCGGCCCATAGCAACCGAAGAACGATCAACTGGACGTGATCAAGTAGATCCCCAGAACGCCAATCACGGTTCCGACTGCCCCCAACACAGTCACGCGATGTTTCCAGTAAATCCACACGATTGGAATCGCGAACAGGGGGCAGGTCGACAGCAACGTTTGAGCGATGGCGGCGGGAGAATGGGCGAACGCAACCTGGCTTAGCCAAATTCCCAACCAGGTCCCCATCGCCGTGGCCGGCAATATCAATTTCAGCTTGTCTGGCCGGGTTGCCTTGGCCATCTCCTGCTTGAGCTTCCCCGTCACGGCGACCGCGATCAACGTTCCGACCGCTGCGATCGAAATCCGGATAAACGCAGCTTCGATGGGGCTGCAGATCTGCTCCCCCGTCACTGCGTCAACCATCCCTTTCCGGGACAAGACGCCGCCGATGGCAGACGTCGCAGCGCCCATCAGTCCCAGGACGAACCCCCAACTGACATTACCCGGCATTAACCCGGGCGCTTCTTGTCGGGCTCTCCGATCCAGCACAACCACCAGCACCCCGGAAACGGTGAGAAACATGCCCACGGTGGCGACCGATTGAAGTGCTTCGCCCAGAATCAACCATCCGAACAAAGCTGAAAACAATGGGGTCGTGGTCATCACCATCAGCGACAACCGTGGCCCAAGGATTTGCAGACTGCGAAAATACAGCGAATCACCGATCAGAATTCCCAGCAATCCGCTTAATGCTAACCAGCCCCAGGATTCGAGTGAGGCCGAAAGCATCGGCTCGCCGGAAACCAGGGCTACGATCAGCAGGTGCAGACAGATGAAGCCAACGGCAAAGCATGTTTTGCAGAGATTCAGCGTCAGCGCAGATAAGTGAACTTGGCCCCAGGTCATGCTGGAGACCGTCCACAACAGTGCCGCCGTCAAAGCCGAAGTTTCACCCAACCACATGGACGCTGCGTTTCAAGTAATGACCCGTATTTACTTACCGGGGCAGAATCGTAATCCGGTTGGCGGAATTGGGGAATGGGTCGAGGAAGACAACGCGTCGCCAACGTCGAAATCCGCTCATTCGGAGGGTCGAGCCAAACTGAGGCAGACACCCTCCCGCTCATTCGGAGGGTCGAGCCAAAGCGAGGCAGACACCCTCCCGCTTGCGGGAGGGTCGAGCCACAGCGAGGGGAGGGTTTCACAGTCCCCTCACCGGCCCTGATAGGCCGACTCTCGCCAGGGAGAGTTTCTACCTCGGGCCTTCGGGCCTTCCACTTCAACCGCTCTTCGGAAACAGCGAATCGACTTGCAACTGGATTCCTAACCTTCCTGGAATGTGAACACGGCCCCGTCGAAGTCGACGGTCAGGGTCCGTGCGGCGCTGTCTTCATCCAGGGACAACAGCTTGGAGGCCAGCTGATTTTCAACGCGCCCTTGAATGACTCGCTTCAGGGGCCGCGCTCCATAAGTCGGATCGTAACCTTCTTCGGCGATCGCCGCCTTGGCAGCTTCGGTGACCTCCAAGTCCCAGCCCAGCTTCGCAACTCGCTTTTGTAACAGTTCCAATTGCAAGTCGACAATTTTGCGGATCTGGTCTTTATGAAGTGTTTTGAACACGATTTTTTCATCGATCCGGTTCAACAACTCCGGAGCGAACCGGGCTCGTAATGCCTGTTCAACCGCATCTTTCATCTCTTCATCGGAACCGCCTTCTTCGGTGATTCGCTGGATAATCTGACTGCCGACGTTGGACGTCATGACCACGATGGTGTTGGTGAAGTCAACCGTGTTACCGTGGTTGTCGGTTAGTCGACCGTCATCGAGCAGTTGCAGCAGGATGTTGTAAACGTCATCGTGAGCTTTTTCGATTTCGTCCAACAGCACCACACTGTAAGGTCGTCGCCGGACCGCTTCGGTCAACTTGCCGCCTTCGTCGTAGCCCACATATCCGGGAGGGGCGCCGATCAAACGACTGACGCTGTGCCGTTCCATGTATTCACTCATATCGATCCGAATCATGGCCGTTTCATCGTTGAACATGATCTCGGCCAAAGCCTTGCAGACCTCGGTCTTTCCGACGCCGGTCGGGCCGAGGAACATGAATGAACCGATGGGCCGATTAGGATCCTGCAAGCCACTGCGACTCCGGCGGACGGCATTGGCCACCGCGGCGATCGCTTCGTCCTGGCCAACGACTCGCTGGTGGAGGCGTTCTTCGAGGACCAGCAATTTCGCGCGTTCGGTTTCCAGCATTCGGCTGACCGGCACGCCCGTCCAGTTACTGACCACTTCGGCAATTTCGTCTTCGGTCACCATTTCGGAAAGCAGACGTTTACCGCTGGCTTTTCCGCCCTCGGACTCGGCTTCCGCTTCGCGGTTTTCAGCAGCTTCCAGCTGCGGCCTTAACTGTTTGATGGTCGTATCGAGTTCGTACAACCGTCGGTAGTCGTCTTCGTCGACGGGTTGGCCGGAAGACTGCTTGGTCTTGATGGCGGAATCCAATTGTTCGAACTGTCGCTGGGCGTCGGCCAATTGCTGGCGAATGGACTGGATCCCAGTCATCCCCAGTTTCTCGGCTTCCCATTGTTCACGCAAACTGGCCAGTTCTTGGCGTTTCTCTTCCATCTCGGTTTGGACCGCTTCCAGACGTGCTTTCACGTCTTCGTCGTTCTCGTCGGCCAATTGTCGAGCGGCAAGTTCCAGCTGGGTCAGGCGACGTTGAACAATGTCAATCTCTTCCGGCACACTATCTCGTTCCATTGCCAACCGCGAGGAAGCTTCGTCGACCAGGTCGATCGCCTTGTCGGGCAGGAAACGATCGGTGATGTACCGGTTGGATAATTCGGCAGCAGCGACCAGCGCCGAGTCCTTGATTTGAACTCCGTGGTGAGTCTCATAGCGTTGTTTCAAACCACGGAGAATGGAAACGGTATCTTCCACTGACGGTTCGCCCACGAACACCGGCTGGAATCGTCGTTCCAGAGCAGCATCTTTTTCAATGTACTTGCGATACTCGTCCAGCGTCGTGGCGCCGATACAATGCAATTCGCCTCGCGCCAGTGCCGGCTTGAGCAAGTTGGCGGCATCGCTGCCTCCTTCGGCCGCTCCGGCGCCGACCACGGTATGCAATTCATCGATAAACAGCACAATCTTGCCGGCCGCCGCGGTGACTTCTTTCAAAACCGCTTTCAAACGATCTTCGAACTCGCCGCGAAACTTTGCCCCGGCAATCAAAGCCCCCATGTCGAGCGCCATCACGCGTTTGTCGCGCAGGCTTTGGGGCACGTCATTGTGCACGATTCGTAATGCCAGCCCTTCGGCGATCGCCGTTTTACCGACACCTGGTTGACCGATCAGTACTGGATTGTTTTTTGTCCGACGAGATAGCACCTGGATCACTCGGCGGATCTCTTCGTCGCGACCGATCACCGGATCCAGTTTTCCATCTTCAGCAGCCTTGACCAGATCGATACAGTATTTTTCCAGCGCCTGGTATTTACCTTCAGGATCCTTGTCGGTCACGGTCGTTGCCCCGCGGACTTCTTTCAATGCCGCGCGAATGGACTTGGCGTCGACGGCGTTCAGGTCCAATAATTTTTTGGCCTGACTGTTGACTTCGGCCAAGGCCAATAGCAAATGTTCGGTGGGAATGAACTCATCGCCCATTTGCTGTGCGTTTTTGGCAGCTGCCTCAAACACCTGTTGCAGATCGCGGCTGGGCGCGGGAGAACTACCGCCCGATGAGCTGGGCAAGCGCCCGAGTTCACTCGATACAGTTGACCGCAACTGATCGATGGGCGCGCCAATCTTGGCGATCATGGCTGAGGGCACGCCGCTGGCGTCCTCCAATAATGCGTTTAGCAAATGGAGCGGCGTGATTTCAGCATGGCCATTGCCCCCGGCATTCATCTGCGCATTGGCAATCGCTTCCTGTGATTTATTGGTTAGTTTTTCAAATCGAAATGACATGGTATTCTCCGGGCCGCAGTTGGCAGTCTGACGAGTCGATCCGGGTAAGTGCGAATGCCGTGCCAATGATCCAGTTGCCGTCATGTGAATGTCCCGCGGGAGGTTGGGCAAGCCGGAGTCTAATCGCAATAACCTGGCAAACATGTCTCGGCATGACAGGCACGAAGTGCCGACAGAACCATTGCCGGTGGTGTCAACCACCGGCTGTCGGTCCATTGAAATCTTTAGGCACGGAGTGCCGACACAATCCGAACCAAGACAATCAACAATAGAATTTTGCCGGCCTTCCAGGCCTGAAAGGGTTACTTGAAATGCAACCGGGCCCTTTCGGACCCGGCAAGGGTTGTGCCAGCCCTCCGGGCTTACCAAGGACACAAAAAAAACGCCGCCATAATTGGCGGCGTTTCTAACGCTGTAGGAACAGAACGGACCAGCTGTTTAGTCCTTGACTTCAAACTCAGCGTCGATCGCATCATCGTCACTGGAGGAATCAGCACCTGCCGTTGCGCCGGCAGTTTCCGGTTGACCTCCACCGGCGGATTCCGCATTGGCGTACATCGCAGCGCTCATCGCGTGCGAGGCGGCTTCCAGTTCTTTGACCGCGGACTTGATGGCGTCGGTGTCGACACCTTTGACCGCTTCGCGAACTTTATTGATCGCGGCTTCGATCGGTTCCTTGTCGCTTTCCTGCAGCTTGTCCTCGTTCTCCTTGAGCAATTTTTCGACCTGGTAACACATCGTGTCACCTTCATTTCGAGCTGAAACCAGTTCGAATTGCTTGCGGTCTTCCTCCGCGTTCATTTCCGCGTCCTGCTTCATCTTCTTGATTTCGTCTTCCGAAAGTCCAGAAGATTCCTTGATCTCGACATTGGCCTCTTTGCCAGTGCCCAGATCTTTGGCAGACACGTTAAGGATACCGTTTTGGTCGATGTCGAACTTGACTTCAATCTGCGGCACGCCTCGGGGGGCCGGTGGAATGTCGGTCAGGTCGAACTTGCCCAACAACCGGTTGTTGGACGCCATCTTTCGTTCACCCTGGTACACCTGGATCGTGACCGCCGTCTGGTTGTCGGCAGCGGTACTGAACACCTGTTTCTTTTCAGTCGGAACGGTCGTGTTGCGTTCAACCAATGCCGTCAGGATTCCACCTTCTGTTTCAATTCCCAGCGTCAAAGGCGTAACGTCCAACAGCAGGACGTCTTTGCGATCGCCAGCCAGGACGGCACCCTGGATCGCGGCTCCGACAGCGACAACTTCGTCCGGGTTGACACCGCGGTTGGGATCCTTGCCGAAAATGCCTTTGACCATTTCCTGGACTTTAGGCACGCGAGTCGAACCACCGACCAACACGATTTCATCGATGTCCTTGGGAGACAACTTGGCGTCCTTCAACGCCTGCTCAACTGGTCGCTTACAACGTTCGACCAGTGGATCGATCAATTCTTCGAATTTGGATCGCGTGATCGACATCTGCAAGTGTTTCGGACCGCTGGCGTCAGCGGTGATAAACGGCAGGTTGATGTCGGACGACTGAGCCGAACTCAATTCCTTCTTGCACTTTTCGCAAGCTTCCTGCAGTCGTTGCAGCGCCATCGTATCGTTTCGCAAATCCACGCCGTTGGATTTTTTGAATTCATCGGCGACATAGTGGATCAGGACTTCATCAAAGTCGTCACCACCGAGGTGAGTGTCACCGCTGGTGCTGATCACTTCGAAGACTTTCATGCCATCGTCATCGTTCAATTCCAGCACGGACACGTCGAAGGTACCGCCGCCCAAGTCGAACACAACGATCTTTTGTTCTTTGTCGGTTTTATCCAGCCCATAAGCCATCGCCGCGGCTGTGGGTTCGTTGATAATCCGAGCGACTTCCAGGCCAGCGATTTGGCCTGCGTCTTTGGTGGCCTGTCGCTGTGCGTCGTTGAAGTAGGCCGGCACTGTAATCACGGCCTTGTTGACCTTGTGCCCCAAGTAAGACTCAGCTGCTTCCTTCAACTTCCGCAGTGTTTTGGCGGAAATCTCCTGCGGTGTGTACTCTTTGTCCCCGACGCCAATTTTGACGTACTCGTCGGCTGCCCCTTTGACTTCGTAAGGAACCATTTTTTCTTCCGAAGAAACTTCATGGTGCCGGCGGCCCATGAATCGTTTGACCGAATAGATGGTTCGAGTGGGGTTGGTTACCCGCTGGTTTCGAGCGGGAGCACCGACGATTACTTCGCCATTATCAGTAAACGCAATCACACTTGGAGTCGTGCGATCACCCTCTTGGTTGGCGATCACCGTCGGCTCGTTTCCGTCCATGACGGCGACCACAGAGTTGGTCGTCCCCAAGTCGATTCCGATAATTTTTTCACCTTGAGCCATGATGCTCTCCTATAAAATTTGCTGTTAAGCGGTTCTTTTTGATGTTTGAATTCAATGCCATTCTAAAGAACCGACTAACCGTAATGGCGTCAGCTGCTCACCCACCCGTCATTGTTTCAACCAGGGCAAAATGCCCAAGCCGAAGCAACACAAGCCAGGTTTAATGACATCTACTATGCGGCGGATTCCCCCGTCTGTGTCAGGGAAATGAACCAGGACCCATTTTTGCAAAGCCCGTGCCAAAATTCACAATCTGGGGCCGCAAACCGCCAGGAACGCAAATTGCCTCGCGAGAACTGCTGAAAAAAATTATCTCTGGGCCGGTTTTCCACGCAAAAATCCTAGAAAAACTTGGTTTTTACGATGCGATCTTCGGGTACCCGTAATTCGAACCTTTGCTCAGTCGCATTAAATTTCGTCGACGAACAAAAATCCCCCAACCATCCGTTCCATTCTCTGGGCTTGGTGACAATTTGTCACTCGAATCATCATCCGCTGAAAATGACCGTTGAGCGGAATTGGGGCCCTGAAATTTGGTCAGGTGAAAATTTCCACGGAAATGCGTTTTCATCAGTGAGAAAAAGCCAATCTGGCACGGTTTGATCCGTAACAACTACTGTCAATCGATACAATTTGAGCCAACACTTTGTGGACCTGATAGGACGACATGGGAAATCATCGCCAGCCAATCAAACATTCTTGTCGCGTCTGGTTTCCGGCAGTCGTGATTTGGCTGATGACCTGGATGGGCGGTTCGGCTGACTTGCAAGGTCAGTCAACGTCCGACTTTCGAGACCTGGGTCGGACCCCCAGCCCCCAAGAACTTTTTCGCAAACTGGGAAAACATCGGCAGCCGCTTTCCGACACGGCGATGTTCGATGAGTTGCAAAAGTTGGGGCGGGACATCTTTGAAAATCTCTCCCCCGAGCAACAACAATCGGCCAAACAATACGCCGAACAATTGATTCGCGACAAAGGAATTGACTCGCCCGAAGTCTCCAGCCTGATGGATCGCATGGGGGTGCCCCCCAACGTCAGGCAACAATTGGCGGACAAGCTTGAAACTGGCGAGGCTACTGGACAAGGCGGTCGTGGATCGAGCTCGTTTGGCTCGGCGGCGGAAAGGTTTCGAGATTTCAGTGCCAACAACGAGAAGTATCAACAGCTTGTCAAGGAAATCGACCAAACCGATGAGTTCACGGAGAAAGTAAAAAAACTTCAATCGATTCAGGAACTACTGAATTCGCAGCAAACTGATCTGCAAAACCGTGAACAAATCTCAGACTCCTCTTCGAACAACCGTCAGCTAGCGCGAGAATCGTCGTCGAATCAATCCAACAACCCGACGACTGCCAGTGATAAACGCTGGGCGGAGTCTTTTTATAAAGCTGCCCAGGAAGCGCTTCCTGAAATTCAAAAGTCAATTGCTCGAGGCGACGTTTCGCCTGAACAGGCTGCCTCAACCCTGGACCGCCTGAAG
>CAZJEK010000181.1:0-11380 GCA_964545005.1 uncultured Pirellulaceae bacterium | reverse complement strand
TCTTCTGAATGAGGGATCTAACTGCGAAAACAATCTCCGTGCCCTCTGTGTCTCTGTGGTTTTTTCTTCTTGGACTCCAGGATGCGCCCCCAGGAAATGGAAACCCGACGCGTGAGCGAGGGCTACACCGATCCGCGTTTTCCCCTCGCTTACGCGTCGGGTTTCCTTCAGATTGCAACTGCTCAATTGATTCATCCGGCTAAATTCCCGGTTAACTCGCCTTTCCCCACCGACGCACATCCCCGTCACGCACCGTGATCCTTTGCCGATCAAGAAACTCCAGAATCGGAATCGCATACTTGCGACTGGTGCCCAGATGCTGCCGAATCTCACTGGTCGTCATCTCGGGAGCCGCCGCGAACTCACCGGCCAATCGCTCGATCAGATCTTCAAACGTCTGGCGATGCAAATAATAGTCATCACTCACCTTGACCAGGTCACCATTTTCACTGGCCATCTCCAACAACTCGGGAACGGAATCTTTGTTCTTTTTGGCCTCTTTGACCAGTTGAGCAACGGTTGGCGTTTCGATACCGGCCGACTCCATCGTCTGGACCAACTCAGCCAGCAGCGCCTTTTGGCCTTTGGATAACTTGGGCCCGTAACCTACCAGCCCAACCGAATTCACGTTGGCAACGACTTTGTTTTCCTTCACCAGGTAGTTGATCGTAAAGTCCAATAAGCTGGGATTGTCCAGGTAAGCGAACTCGGACTCAACCGTCGTGCGCGGATGCGTGAACCGCAGCGGTTGATCGCGATGCATCTGCTCCAGTTTTTTCAGCACGCGGTCGGCCATTTGCTCCAGCCGCAACCGATGAATCGTCACATGGCGTGACTGCGAGGTCGCGATCTCCAGCAATTCGCCCTCTTCCTTAAGTCGTTGATAGACGGCTTGCACATCAATCAACCCGGCGTCGCGGCTTAGCCGACCAGGCGTCCATCCCAAGTCACCGCAAAAATAGAGACTTGCGCCCGCCCGTCGAATATCGTCATCGGTCTGGTCCAATTGCGACAGCATCTCCAGATCCTGGGCTGTCGCTTTACGGATGCGATCGGCAACTGGGCACAACACCATTCCCCCGCCGATCGTTTCCACAGGCGACTCCCGCCGGATCACGAACGGTTGATGCCAGACCGAGACTGCGGGCGTTTGCAAAAACGCTTGAGCAAAACAGGTCTCCCCGGGCTGCAACTCCTTCCGGTCCAACAAACGAAGGTTGGCCATAATCTCGGCCGTGCCCAAGTGCAAACGCACTCGGGCCCGGTCCTTCAGAGGCTTGTCAATCCGTTCCAGCAATTGCAGCCGGACCGTCAGCAACTCGGAAGGCTGTAAATGCCCCGGCGAACATAGTTCGTGTCCGCGTTCCAGTTGATCACGATGAACACCGGTCAAGTTGATGGCCGCCCGTTGCCCTCGCCCGACGGTGTCAGATTGTTGGTCATGATTCTGGATCCCGCGGACTCGCACCGAAACATCACCCGGTTGCAGGGCCAAGGTTTGACCGGTTTCCAAGCGACCCGAATTGACACTTCCGGTCACGACCGTTCCATGCCCTTCAATCGAAAAGCAACGATCGATCGCCATTCGAAACGGCGCTTGCAACCGACTCTCGCGATCGGTCTCAGCAATCCGATCGCTGGCAAGTTTCAGTTCCTGCTTCAGAGTATCCAATCCCAAGCCAGTCTTGGCACTGGTACGGACAATCGGAGCTTGCTCGAGGAACGTTCCGGCAACCACCGTCCGAACCTCTTCTTCGACCAGTTCCAGCCAGTCCGGATCGCAAACATCGCATTTCGTCAACGCGATCACGCCGGCCGGCAAATCCAGCAAGCGAAGAATATCCAGATGTTCGGTTGTCTGCTGTTTGACAGAATCGTCACCGGCAACGACCAACAGAACCAGGTCCATCCCCGTTGCCCCAGCCAACATTTGCCGGACAAACTTTTCGTGGCCTGGGACGTCGACGATTCCCAGCCGATAGGGAGGCAATTCCAGTTGAGCGTAACCCAACTCGATCGTGATGCCGCGTTTTTTTTCTTCGGGCAAACGATCCGTATCCGTCCCGGTCAACGCTGCGACCAGTGATGTTTTGCCGTGGTCGATATGTCCTGCGGTGCCGAGGATCAAGTCCCTCATGAATTAATCTTCTTCCTCTTCCCGCAGCTTGGCCAACACGCTGAAATCTTCCAACGTACTGGTGTCTCCGGTCGACTCTCGGCCCGCGGCAATGTCTCGCAACAACCGCCGCATGATTTTACCGCTGCGAGTTTTGGGCAGCGAATCGGTGAATCGTACATCATCCGGGACGGCCAACGCTCCAATTTCCTGACGAACGTGCTGTTTAAGCATCTCGCGGACTTCTTCGGTCGGTTTAATATCAGTCAGCGTCACGAACGCAGCGATTGCCTGACCTTTGATGTCGTGAGGCCGACCCACAACGGCACATTCAGCAACGTGCGGATGAGACACCATCGCACTTTCTACCTCGATGGTACTCAAGCGGTGCCCGGAAACATTGATCACGTCGTCGATCCGACCCATGATCCAAAAGTATCCATCCTTGTCCAGTCGAGCATTGTCGCCGGTCAGATAGTTCCCAGGAAACGTGGACCAATACTGATCGACAAATCGTTCCTGGTCGCCCCAGATGCCGCGCAACATCCCCGGCCACGGTTGAGCAATACATAGCATGCCACCGTGGTCGGCGTCGACCTCCTCCAGTTCGTCGTCAACGATGACCGGAACTACGCCGGGCAATGGCTTGGTACAGCTACCTGGTTTGGTAGCAATTGCACCCGGCAGAGGGCTCATCATGATCCCGCCGGTTTCAGTTTGCCACCAGGTGTCGACAATCGGACATCGGCCCCCACCGATCTTGTTGTAGTACCAGACCCAGGTTTCCGGGTTGATGCCCTCGCCGACGGTCCCCAACAATCGCAGGCTACTCAAGTCATGTCGATCGATATGCTCTTCGCCCCATTTGACGAACGCGCGGATTGCCGTGGGAGCGGTGTACAGAATCGTGACTTTGTACTTTTCAACCAGCTCCCAAAAACGATTCGGCGCCGGATGGTTCGGCGCCCCTTCGTACATCAAACACGTTGCGCCGTTGGACATCGGACCGTAGACAATATAACTGTGCCCAGTAATCCAGCCGCAGTCAGCGGTACACCAGTAGATGTCGTCTTCCCGATAGTCGAAGACCCACTGGAACGTCATCTTGGTCCACAGGTTGTAACCGGCGGTCGTGTGTCGAATCCCCTTGGGTTTCCCCGTTGACCCGCTGGTATACAGAATGAACGACGTGGCTTCGCTATCGAGCGGTTCTGCGGGGCAATCATCATCTGCCTGTTCAACCAGTTCATGCCACCAGTGGTCGCGGCCCTCTTGCATCTCGCACTCGTTTTCGCAGCGCTTCAACACAACGCAATGCTGAACACTGGGAGCTCGCTCTAGCGCTTTGTCGACCGTTTCCTTCAGCGGCAAGACTTTCCCGCGACGGTTTAAACCGTCCGACGTCAACTGCACCTTGGCCTGGGCATCGTTATTGCGGTCCGCAATCGCTTCGGCTGAAAAACCGGCAAAGATTACTGAATGAATCGCGCCAATCCGTGTACAAGCCAGCATCGCAATCGCCAGTTCCGGCGTCATCGGCATGTAGATCGAAACCACATCGCCGGTGCCCACCCCCAGTGATTTCAACGCATTGGCAAACTTGCAGACTTCACGATGCAATTCGCTGTAAGTTAACGTTCGTTGGTCACCGGGCTCGCCTTCCCAGATGATCGCTGTCTTATCGCCTTTACCGTCAGCGATATTGGCGTCCAGGCAGTTGTAGGACAGATTGGTTTTCCCACCAACAAACCATTCGATCTCCGAAGGCTTGCCACGCATCACTTCGTCAAACGATTCAAACCAATGGAGTTCACGGTTAGCGATTTCGCGCCAAAACTCTTCCGGATTGTCACGCGCGTGATCGTAAAGCTGCTGGTATTCCGCGAGAGATTTGATTCGAGCCCGATCCTGGAAATCTTTGCTTGGCTCAAATAGCCGCTCTTCATGCATCACATGATCGATCTGTCCGTGAACTGACTCTGACATGAAGGAACTCCAACAATCTGCACAGGCGGG
This sequence comes from uncultured Pirellulaceae bacterium, assembly GCA_964545005.1. GTDB lineage: Bacteria > Planctomycetota > Planctomycetia > Pirellulales > Pirellulaceae > Mariniblastus. Next base: position 7,248 of record CAZJEK010000181.1, on the reverse strand, counting down.
AATAAAAAATATTTGCTAAAAGAGTCAGCATATCCAAGCGAATGCCCTCACGGCTGACTTCCGAGCACCGAAACGATTCTAAATCTGCCCTAAACCACTGTCAACGAATCGCACTTGCTCCGCCGGGGACAACACAAACGGATAAACTGGTATCATGCTTCGCCCAGCAAGTGGTTGTATTTTAATCCAACGACTGCGTTTCATTTGTCCACTCCCGCAGAACCGCAACGGCTTTCGCTCGCAATGACGCAACGAAAATCTATCCGGCCGATCGCCCATCCAATCAATCAAACGATACGCCCACCGGGATCCAAGAGCCTGACCAACCGAGCCTTGATCATTGCGGCAATGGCCAACGGAACGTCCAAATTGACGGGAACATTATCCAGCGACGACACCATTGCGATGCTCGAATCGTTGCGTGCGCTGGGCCTGCACGTCGAACACGACCAGCCGGCGCACCAGATGGTTGTCTCCGGGACAAGCGGCAAGTTTCAGAAAGATGTCGACCTGATGATCGGTAACAGCGGGACTTCAATACGATTTCTGACCGCTATGCTGGCGTTTGCCGGGGGGAGCTATCGACTGGATGGCATCGAACGCATGCGCCAGCGACCGATCGGTCCGTTAGTCGAGGCGTTGACGTCCTTGGGCGCATCGATCGAAACCCGCTCGCCCGGCCAATGCCCTCCCGTCGTCCTCGATCAGTCGGTTCCGATACGCGGCGGAACAGTGCAACTCAGCGGCGATTTGTCCAGCCAATATCTAAGCGGATTGTTGATGGCCGCGCCGCTGGCGGACGACCCGGTCACGTTGCAAATCCTGGGCGAATTGATTTCCCGCCCTTATGTCGAAATGACTTGCCGTGTGATGGAAGCATTTGGGGTTAATGTGGGTCGAGACTGGGAGGCCAACCGATTCTCGATCGCGGGCAAGCAAGACTATCAAGCTACCGAATATGCAATCGAACCGGACGCGTCGGCAGCGAGCTATTTTTGGGCGGCCGCAGCCATCCTGGGGGGAACGGCCACGATCGATGGCCTGACTTTTGACTCATTGCAAGGAGATGTCCGTTTCGTCAAATGCCTCGAACAAATGGGCTGCCATGTTTCCACCACCGACAATTCAATCAGTGTCACTGGTCCGGCAACCACGGGCATTACCATCGACATGTCGGATGTTAGCGATACGGTGCAAACACTGGCAGCGGTTGCATTGTTCGTTGACGGCTCAACGACGGTCACCAATGTCGCTCATAACCGAATCAAGGAGACCGATCGGATTGGTAACCTGGCCATCGAATTGAGAAAACTGGGCGCCGCAGTCGACGAGCATGAAGATGGCCTGACCATTCACCCGGGTCCGCTGCAGAGCGCCGACATTGAAACCTACGATGACCACCGAATGGCGATGAGCTTGTCGCTGGTGGGACTCAAGCAACCTGGCGTGGTGATCCTGGACCCAGCTTGCGTCTCCAAAACTTACCCCAACTATTTCCAGGATCTGGAATCATTTGTGGCCCCGAACTGAGCTGAGGTAACTGGGCATTGCGATTTAGATCAGCGGATCAAGACGTTTTGCGTCGTCGCAACAGCATTCCGGAAACGCAGGCCAACGCCAATAGTCCTGACGATGGTTCTGGGACAACTTGCCAGGCGAATCCAAAATCAGTCGCCGAGTCGCCGCTGATCCGGAACGTGTATCGCCCTGCGGCCAGGTCGGTGAGATAGATGTGCTCGTGATTGTAATCCGTGCTGATACTCTGATCGATCAACGACCCCAGGAAGGTACCGCTAGAGTCATATAGTTGCAAGTTCAGGTCAGCGACCGAAAACGAAGGATCAAAGCCGGCGGTCGGATCAGCGTCAGTAATTTCAGCGTTCCAAGTCAATACTGCCGACAGATTAAGACCATCACTAAACGTTTCAAAGTCGTAGTACAGATCATTGGTGCCATCGAAATCGCCATAGTCATATCCTTGACGACCTGAAATTGTCACCGGCTCCGAAGTCGAGCCTTCAAATTCGCCACCGGCGAGCATTTGGTAGCTGTTGTAAACATTCAGCTCGCCAAAACCCAGTCGATCGTCAATCGGTCGTGTCGCGGTTCGATCCCAGTCAGCAAAGGCAGCTTCCGTTTCGTTTTTGGTTGCACCGGCAAACAGCAAGGCCCGAACGACCTCGTTGCGAGTCGCGTTCGTGCCAGCCCCGGCATCGATCAACAACGCAGCTGCACTGGCCACGATCGGAGTTGCTGCACTGGAACTCCCAACAGGGACGACGATGTCAACTTTTTGCCGAGGGTTTCCGTAGTCGGATGTCAATCCGGTTGCACTGGTCCCAGCCGAGATCCCGACCGTTACGGCGTTATAAGATGGGGCCCACAAATCACGCGTTGCACCACTGTTGAAGGTACCAACGGAAATGAACATGTCATCTCGATTAACGACATAGTCCAGCCGTTGGAGCAAGTCGACTTTTACCGCAGCATTGGATTCCGTTCCAGCGTAACTGTGGCTGGTGATTTTGTGATCCGTTGCCAGCGGATCCAGACCAGACAAGCCGCGTAGAAAGCCGCCGCCGATCCAATCATTGGCTTCAAAGACATCAATGTCGTCGATGCCGCCAGACATGCTAAACGAACTGCCAAAGAAATTACGTGCGCTAATCCGGGCATGCGAACTTACATCCGAGTTGCTACCGGAGATATTGTTGATTGTTTTACCGAAGAAATTTGATTCATAATCATTAGGATCGGGCGGGACTGGCATGTAAGGGCCTGTCGTCGCATTGTTGATTCGAGCCTCGATCAACCCGACGCTCAACCCAGCACCATCGGCAAGTCCCGTGCCTTGTTGGGAAACGAGCCGGTTATACCCTACGTCGCCTTTGTAGGTTTGAGCTTGTGCTGTAGCAGAAAAACCGCCCAGCACACCAATGACTCCCATCGCCAGGAACGAAAATCGAACGGATGGTTTCATGCTGTCCCTCAAACTCGCCTGAAGAAGAATGCTCAATCAATCTCAACCCAGATTAACGAGCAGCTTATTATTCCTCAAACCAAATCCAGGTGAATATCAACGGGAACTGGCTCACAGAACCAAATCGTGCTCATTACAGCGATTTATCGGATTTTGAGGGTGGTTCGGCTTAGTTTTAAGGCTTGCCACTTGGTTAAATCGGCGGTTTTTGCAGGCTTTTGTCCAAGCCGTTGTATCGCCGATTAAGCCGCGTCGCTCAAGCGAGCAACTCGTCGATGGGAGAGCCCTTGTCCGCAACGGTAAACGGTCGGCGATCGGGCGACATGACTTCCTGATTGACAGGAATTCCCATGGCGGTGGCGATCGTCGCATTGAAGTCCGGGATATCGACGAGGTTGTCAACCACCTCGCGACCTTCACTGTCGGTCGCGCCATACTTCAAACCACCCTTGATCCCGGCACCGGCCAGCAAACAGGAAAATGCCTGGGGATAGTGGTTTCGCCCGTTATCTCGTTCGGGATGAATTTTAGGGGTTCGCCCGAATTCGGTTGCCAAGACGACCATGGTCGAATTCAACAATCCGCTGGCTTCAAGATCTGCCAACAGCGTCCCCAGGGCCTGGTCCAATACCGCCCCCTTCTCCGCGACACGTTCGAAATTGTTCCCGTGAGTATCCCAGCCGCCGTCATCGACTTCGATGAACCGAACTCCGTTTTCAACCAACCGCCGAGCTAACAGGCACGCCTGACCAAACCGATTTCGCCCATAGCGATCGCGCATCTCATCGGATTCCTGCGACAGATCAAATGCCTTCAAGTCTTCGCTTTTCATCAATGCAACGGCTTCATCGTACATCGAAGCATAGGCCCGCGCTTCACGCGTATCGTATTTAGCGGCAAAGCCACTATTCATGTCACGGAGTTTTTTCAAACGAGCACCGAACCGAGCGTCGGTCATGCCCTTGATCATATCACTGTGCTGGAGTCCCGATTGGGGATCACCAATCGGCAGTGCCGCGTGTTTCGATTCCATGAATCCACCGCCCAGCCCCGAGCTACTGCCACCGATCTTGACATTGGCTGGTAAAGTCGGATTGCGCTTGCCGAGGAAGTAGCTTGACCAGGCTCCCAGATCTGGGTGCTGGACCGTGCCGCGGACAAAATAGCTGGTGTGCATGAAGTACTTGGCCTGGGCGTGAGCTCCTTGAGTCGAACTCATCGAATTGATCACCGCCACATGGTGCATCTGCCGGGCAAGGATCGGAAAGTACTCGCTGATTTGAACGCCGTCAGCACTGGTCTTGATTGACTGGACAGGTCCCTGAGTCTCTGCGCCCGGTTTCGTATCAAACGTATCCAAATGGCTCATCCCGCCACTCATATACAGATAGATTACCGATTGCGCTTTGGCTGAACGCGGATTTGCCTGCCCACCTGCGACGGCGGCACTTGCCAACTGGGAAAGCATCGGCATTGCCCCCACACCCAGCAACGTTTTCGCAGCGCCGGTTACGAATGATCGCCGGGAAACCGGATCTTTGATCAGCTTGAATTCGTTCATATAAGTACCGTTCGTGAAATCAGTCGTATCGCAGTGCGTCTATTTTTGAAAGATAAACTCGTTCGAGTTGGCCAACGTCCAAATCAAATCGCCGTACGTTTCCCGAATGTGTTGTGTGTCTTTTCGAGCGTAAGCGTCGCCGAACTCGGCATTCCAGACCTGCAGCTCCTGCGAGTTGGGCTGACGATTGAGCATCGATAAAAACACGATTTCCGTACACTCTTCAGGCGAGTTTGTTTGCAACGCAGCCTGCATCAACAAGCTGTTGGGATCGCGAGCGATTCGTTGCTCGACATAGCCGTTCATCATCGACAACACTTGCGTCACGGCTGGTTCGGTATTCGCGTTGTCGATCACTTCCCGATCGGATTGTCCGAACTCGCGGAGAAAATGTCCGGGAGGTGCCGGCGACTGCATTTCGGATGCTCGCAAGTAGTTGCGCTGGTTGCGCAGTTGACGATACTCGTTCCCCAACTTGGCAATCTCCACCTGTAATCTACGAGCCGCTTCACCGTCCCGTTTCTTCCTGGCTTGCCGCAGTTTTCGCATCAGCGAATCGCGCTGGGCCATCATTTTCTGGTAGTTCGGGTCGTCCTTGTACGCATTGTTTTTGACGTTTCGTCGACGTGCTTCCAAGTCCCGAGCCATTTCGATCAAATCATCAGCATCGCTTTCGGATAGCTGCTCAAAAACGTCATAAGGATTCCCATAACGCGGATCGATCTCGGCGGCATCCAACCGTTGGTCGACGGTGGGCACAGTCAGGGTCAGCAAAGAATCCCAAAGCTGCTCCGCCTGAAGGCGACGTACCTGGGGTCCGTTGAAATTGAATTTCGCCGGATCGACGATGTCCTGGTTGTAGGCCTCAGCTTGATAAACGTTGGTGTTATAGATCGCTCGCAGGAATTGCTTCATATCAAAATCCAGCTCAACCATCATGTTGGTGAGCAGATCCATCAGCTCTGGATTGGAGGCGACGGTCGAATCTTCCAGAATGTCGACCGGCTCAATCAAGCCAACTCCCAACGCCTGCTTCCACAATCGATTGGCAATGACCTGAGCAAACCGAGGGTTATCGGGGTCGGTCAACCAAGCCGCATAGATCTCTCGAGAACCAATTTCTTTCGCCCCCGGAATGGCCGCTTGCTGGCGGTTGGGACGACGACGCGTATTACGACTTTTCTTGGGAGGTGGCGGAATGGTTGCAGCGGTCAGTTGCTTGCCCTCAAACATCTCTTTCGCCACAACGATCTCGCCATCGTAGCCGTCGCTACCGAGGAAGTTTTCCGGCAGTCGCGCCAGTCCTGTGCCGCTTCCATCGATTCCTTGAGACAGTTGCCGAGTCAAACGATTGACGAAGGGTCGGATCTTTTCGGGTACATCATCTCCGCGCAGTTTTCGACGCATCTCCGCCAACTGCTGACTGGCACCGGAATCCCGATAACTTAGCCCACCGGTGAAAGCGACCATTTCGAAGTATTGCCGCTGTGTCCATTTATCGAAGGGATGGTCGTGGCATTGCGCACATTCCAACCGAGTCCCCAGGAACACGCGAATCGTGTTGGACATATTGTCTTCAGGCATATCGCGATCGCGCAAGTAGTATCCGACCGCACCATTGCCGCGTTGTAAATTGGCTCCATTGGCACTGACCAGCTCATACACAAACTCATCGTATGGTTTGTTCGATTCCAGCGAGTCTTTGATAAAGTCGATGTAAGGCAGTCCCGACAAGTTCCCCGACAGCCTTGATTGCACTCTCAACAGATCCGCCCAATAATTGAATTGGCGGCTGGTATAGCCATAAGAATCAAGCAGCGTATCGATCAAGTAGGCTCGCTTGTCCGGATGATCGCTGGCGAGAAAGTCTCGCGTCTCCTGCAGCGAAGGAATCCGTCCTACGATATCCAGATACGCGCGACGTAAAAAAACTTCGTCGCTGGCCCGAGGATTTAGCGACTGCCCAGCAGACTCCAGCTGCTTTAATACCAACGCATCAATTTGCCGACTGAACTTGAGAATCCTGCCAGCCGGAACCGATTTGGCTGAAGACCTGGCCCCCCCCTCGACATCGGGTTCGCCAGCGTAACTGGAAGCAACTCCGACCAGCAGTCCCAAGATTGCAACTTGCCATCTCAAACGGCAGGACAGGCAGTTCATTGACAACTCCAGAACGAATGAGTTTGAGTAAACAGGAAACTTGACACTTGCCCCTGAATCCAAATCCAGAGGTTGTAATCCTAACCTGAAATCGCTGCCGAAAAGGACCAACGGCTACCACGTCCAGTCGTGACGGTGACAGCCGGGCAACGGCTATTGGATGAATCTGGGGCCAATTTTATTGAAAAATCCACCCAACATTCCGCCAATGTGTTCGACAACTACGGTTTTTTCCGTGTAAAAGTTCAACTTCAACGAATTCGGTCAGTTTTCCGGCAGGTCACAAGGCGCCATGTTTCAAGTGTCACGTCGGATCGTGTTGCCGATTCTCAACATCCACACCTGGCTGATTTTTTCGTTAAATCGAATCGACCGGACGCGATATCTTCCCGTTGTACGCTGATCAAACCCTTTTGCTCGACAGTAACGCTGAGTATTCTAAATTTTCCGGAACGCAGCAGCCCTTGCCGGCATCCAACTTTAGAAGTTGCGCACTTTTGGAAACCCGACGCGTAAGCGAGGAAAAACTCGCATCGGTGTAGCCCTC
>CAZJEK010000180.1:0-11413 GCA_964545005.1 uncultured Pirellulaceae bacterium | reverse complement strand
GTCGAAACGGATGACTGAACGTTGAGCGAAACCCTGCGGACTCGGGCCATTGGCCCAGCTACTTTCCGCGATCGTGTCCAGCGGTTTTGGCTAGCCACCGAATTTGCATCGTTTACGCTTCAACTGCTTTCGTCCGGGCTAGCGCCCAATCGGCTGGACAAAAAATGCCCACCTCTGGCCGAAAGCTACCCGACGGTTTGCCAAACTACCGGGTGCTTAATTCATGCACGGCATCAACGAGCGCAATCGCATTGTCGACCGGTGTGGAGGGCAAAATGCCATGCCCGAGATTGAAGATATGCCCCGGTCGCCCAGCCGCCTGCTCCAGTATCGCGGCAACCTGCTTGCGGATCTCCGCCGGGTTGGTCAACAGCACGTTGGGATCCAGGTTGCCTTGCACGGCTCGATCATGCCCGACGGTTTGCCAGGCATCATCCAATCGGACCCGCCAGTCAACGCCAATCACAGCCGCTGAAGTATCGGCCAACAGTGGCAAAAGAGCGGGATTGCCGGTGGCGAAATTGATCACAGGGACATGAGGGGACAAGGCACCGATGATCTGTTTGACGTACGGCAAAACGGACTGCCGATAGTCTTCAAATCCCAGGCAACCGGCCCAGGAATCGAACAGTTGAACGCATTGAACCCCTGCTTCGACCTGGCCTTGCAGGTAGACGATGATGGAGTCGGTCAACTTCTGCATCAACACTGACCAGGCCGACCGGTCACCAAACATCAACCGTTTGGTATGGGCAAAATGCCGACTGGAACCGCCCTCAATCATGTAGCTGGCCAGCGTAAACGGCGCTCCGGCAAAGCCGATCAACGGCATGTCAGCAGGCAGATCGTTTCGAGTCTGTTTAACGGCCTCCATCACGAACTGCAGCGCCCCGTTATTGGCCAGCGGCTGGATTCGATCCAGATCTTCATTGGTGCGAATCGGATTGTGAATCACCGGTCCGTCGCCGGCCACGAACTCCAGATCGCAGCCCATTGGGACCAGAATCGGCAACAAATCGGAAAAAATGATCGCCACATCAACGCCCAGCCTATTGACTGCCGTGCACATGACTTCACTGCACAACTCTGGATTGTGGCACAGCTCCAGAAAGCTGACCTTTTCCCTGACCGCACGGTACTCTTTCATGTACCGTCCAGCCTGTCGCATCATCCAGACCGGGGTCACATCAGTTGGTTCACCCCGGCAAGCCTGCATGAACGGGTTGTTATACCAGGGAGCTTCTGGATCACTGGCACTGGTCGCGGGGCCGGAAAGGGTCATGGAGATTCGTTCTTTTCTGGTCTGGGCCTGGGAAATTGCCGTCACGATCTGATCTTCGACCAAACCACCTTCGGGTGCAATCCAGTCAACCGCAATTCCTTGATCAAGTAACACTTCTGAAGTCGGCTGGTCGCAGGCAATCACCGGGATCCGGAACAGCCAGCTGGCGGCGACCTCTAATGCCTGTTGTTCTGCCCAGCGTTGCCATGCCCAAACAGCCGCTGGCGACGTAAAACACACTGCATCAAATGCTCCCTGCTGGAGTTGATGCATCCATTGAGCCCAATCGACGGATGGCTCGGGAGCAGCCTTGAGCACGGGATTGATTTGACGCACCCGCGCCCCGCGCGATTCCAGCCCGGCGATCAAACGACCGGAATCACCGGTTTGTTCAATGGCCACCAACTGGTTGGAGACACTGCATTGTTGATCCAGCGCGATCAACAACTCGCGCCAAGCAGGCTTCTGCGTCCGGGTCGAACGAGCAACGATGACACTGGGTTCGACCTGCAGCTCTCGCATCACCGCGGCCGACTCGCTGGAGCCCGCCACGGTGGTCATGTCGGCCAGGCAAGCAATGAAACGCTCCTGAGGCACCGTCTGCAAACAACGCTGTAGCAAGTAACGAGTTCCGGCGCCGGTCACCAACACCAGAACGTCAAACTCCGCCGTCAACACGTGATTCGCCAAGTCGGCAACGCCGCGGTTCAAGTCGGGATCAATTTGCAGACGCAATGATGAACGATTGCAACGCGCTGACAGCTGTTCGATTGAACTGACTGGGTGACCGGCGGTTTCAATCACCGCCAGATTGATGGAGGAATCCGGATCAGGCATTAGATCGATTTCAACACCGAACGCACATGTTGCAGGACTGCTTGCTGGACTTCTTCAAAGTTGTCGTTTTCGATAAACGCACCGGCGGCAGCTTTGTGTCCTCCACCGCCAAAATGGGACGCGACAATGTTGGCTTCAGCTGCGCATCGACTTCGAAAACTCAATTTGAATCCACCATCGATTTGACCGACCATGATCACTGCGAACACGGTCCCGTCGATCTCCAATGCCAGGTTAACCAAGTCTTCGGTATCGCTGGTTTTGGCGCCGGTTTCCTGATAGTCCGCTGGCAAAATGTAAGTATGGGCCAACCGCCCTGCCAATTCCGTTTCGATTCGGGCCAGCACGCGTCCACGTAATCGCACCCGTCCTACCGTTTCCCGCTCGAACAGATGTCCATATAACTCGGCCGGGTCGGCGCCCCCGTCGAGCAACTTGGCAGCTGCCCGAAAGGTCTCAACTTTGACCGAGGGAAATCGAAACCAGCCGGTATCGGTCGCCAGCGCGGCAAACAACGGCCTCGAAATCGCCGGCGTCAACTCGACCCCCAGTTGCTCGGCTGCATCAACGCACATTCGACCAACCGCCTCAGCAGTTGTGTTTTTAAACAGCTCTGCGTCGATGTCATCTTCGCCGACATGATGATCAAAAATGATTTTCTTGTAACTGGACTCGCGAATCACATCCGCCATCTTGCCCAACTGGACCCAGGCGCTGGTATCGAGAATCATGTGCAGATCGGCGTCGGCCAGTTCGTCCGGTTGGATATCTTCAAAAATGCACATGATCCGGTTGTCGGGATCGATGAATTTCAGATTTGGCGGCACCGGTTGGCCGCAGACGATCCGCACCTGCTTCCCCATCGATTCCAGAATCCCGGCCATTCCCAGGCAACTTCCCAACGCGTCGCAATCGGGCCGGATGTGGCTGGTCAAAATGATATTGTTGGCAGCGTGGATAACTTCCTGGAAGCGATTCCAATCGACGTTCATGAACTCGGTTTTCTGTAGGAGGTAGGTCGTGCGTGAGACTTGGGCCGTTTACGCACCGAATTTTCTGGCAACTTGACGGGTAGATTCGATGTCCAATTCTAGTTGCCGGGCCAGAGATTGAGCCGAATCAAACTGACGAATATCGCGCAGCCGACTTACAAAATCAACCTCGATTGGTTGTCCGTAGATGGATCTTTCGAAATTCAACAGGTGAGCCTCGACTTTGCGGTGGTCTTCGCCGAAGGTTGGATTGGGGCCAATGTGAATCGCAGCCCAATGGGATCGCCCATCGACATAGGCGCGTCCGGCGTAAACTCCCAAAGCGGGAACAAGCGTATCAATCGCATCCAGATTCGCGGTCGGGAAACCGATCTTGGCACCGCGAGCGGCACCATGGGTGACCATCCCCCGAATACGGTACGGCCGAGTCAACATTTTCTGCGCCCGATCGACGTCCCCCTGTTTGATCAGATTTCGAATGCGACTGCTGGAAACAAATTCGTCACCTGCCGTGATGGGCGTTACGATCTCGAGATCGATCTCGTGCAGCTGGCAAAGTTGTCTTAGTTTTTCCGTGTCGCCTTCCCGGTTCCGCCCAAAGTAAAAATTAGGACCTTCCACCATCGCCCTGGCACCCAGCGCTTGCACCACGATCTGCTGGAAAAACTCCAGATAGCTGAGGTTTAGTAACGCTCGATCGGTTGGATACGCAACCACCGCATCCACTCCCAGTTCGGCCAACAAGTCGGCTTTGCGATTAATCCAGGTCAACGGCGGGGGAGTCATTTCCGGCCGCAGGATGCGAACCGGATGTGGGTCAAAGGTGAACACGACCGCGGCACCTTCCAACTGCGAAGCAAACTTCTTTAACTGGTCGATGATGATCGCGTGTCCGCGGTGGACACCGTCAAAGTTACCAATCGTGATCGCTCCACCGCGCAAGTTTTGCGGAAAGTTCTCCAGCTTGCGAATCAATTTCATGCGCGTGCGTCGTGGCTACAACAATTTTAAAAAAAAGCACTCGTGCTTGGCGACTATCAATAACGGGCATGACAAGCACGCCGCTTTGTGACGATTTCAAATTCGTTTGGGAACCGGAAACTCAATTGTAAACTGGGTCCCCTGCCCGACTTCCGACTGCACATTAATTCGAGCCCCGTGAGCTTCGATGATTTTCTTGGCGGTCGGCAACCCCAATCCAGTTCCCTGTTCTTTGGAGGTGTAAAACTCCTTGAACATCTTGATCAGTGTGGAGGCTTCCATCCCGCAGCCAGTGTCGATCAAATCCAATGCGACTCCATTGCGAATCATCCGGGTTCGAGCCAATAGTTGGCCGCCGTCGGGCATCGCCTCGAACGCATTCTTGACCAAATTCACCAGGGCAGCATGTAGCGTCTGGGGGTCCAGGTTGATGCTGGGCAACTCCATATCGAGGTGCCGAACAATCTCGACACCCTGGCGATCGGCGCGCGGCTGAAATAAATCCAATACCTGCAAGACCTGGTCATTCAGATTTCCGGCGTGAAGCTCGAGATTGCTTAACCGAGTAAACCGCAGGAAGTCATTCAGGATCGTTTCCATGCGTTCGCATTGCTGCTGCAACGTATGGATCCGCTCCAGGGCCCGGCGTCGATCCGGGTGGCCAGCCCCTTCAAAATCCTCTTCCAACAATTCCACGTTCATCACAATGATGGACAGCGGATTCTTGATTTCATGCGCCAACGAACCCGCCAGCGAGGCGAGTTCGTGATATTGCTTGCGCAACTGTTCAAGCGGATCCAGTGAAGCTGACACGGTTGATCACAAGTGGAACGGTGAACCGGAAACCCCGATTGTATCCCAATCCTGATCAGATCCCACCACTGGACTTGAGACTCATCAGAAACTCAGCGTTGGACTTGGTTTTGCGCAACCGTTTGGTCAACAAGTCCATCGCGTCGGCGGGATTCATTTCGGCCAGCACCCGGCGGACCCGACAGATTCGGTCGTACTCGTCCGGATCGAACAGTTTTTCTTCTCGCCGGGTTCCACTGGCGTTGATATCAATCGCTGGCCAGATTCGTTTTTCGACCAGCGAGCGGTCGAGGACGATTTCCAGGTTGCCGGTACCCTTGAACTCTTCAAAGATGACTTCATCCATTTTGCTACCGGTATCGATCAGTGCCGTGGCCAGAATCGTCAGCGACCCACCTTCTTCAATTTTCCGGGCGGAACCGAAAAAGGCTTTCGGTTTTTGCATGGCATTGGCGTCCAGACCGCCGGACAGCGTTTTGCCGGATTGAGGGCATTCCGCGTTCCAAGCGCGTCCCAACCGGGTGATCGAGTCCAGAAAAATCACAACGTCCTTGCCGCTTTCGACCAGCCGCTTGGCTTTTTCCAGCACCATTTCGGTAACCTGGATATGCCTGGAAGCAGGTTCATCGAACGTGGAACTGATGACCTCACAGCGATCACCCCTTACCTCTCGTTCCATGTCGGTCACTTCCTCGGGCCGCTCGTCAATCAGCAACATGATGACGTAAGCGTTGGGGTAGTTGTGCAAAGTCGCGCGAGCCATCTTTTGCATCAACATGGTTTTACCGGCCCGTGGCGGACTGACGATCAATCCTCGCTGTCCAAACCCGATCGGCGTCACCATATCGACAACTCGCGTCGACATGTCGTCGGAATCAAACTCCATCACGATTCGTTGATCCGGGTGCAGGGGCGTCAACTCATCGAAGCTGGCCCGTCGGGCACTGTCGGACGGGTCCAGACCATTGACGGTTTCTACTCGCAGCAGGGCAAAGTAGCGTTCGTTTTCCTTGGGCGGTCGAACTTGACCGCGAACGACGGCACCATTGCGTAGATTAAACTTGCGAATCTGACTGGGAGAAACATATATGTCGTCCGGGCAGTTCAAGTATTGATATGCTGGGCTGCGAAGGAAACCAAACCCATCGGGCAGAATCTGCAAGGTTCCTTGACCAAACATGATGCCCCGCGTTTTGACCCAGGCCTTGAGGATTGCCAGGATCATCTCGCGTTTCGGCTTGCCTTCCAATGTTTCCGGATCGATGTCTTCTTCGGCGGCTTGCCGCAACAGTTCTTCAGAATTCATTAACTGCAGGTCGGTGACATCCACCGGCTCGCCGCTGCGTTGAACCAGATCCTCGGATCGCAGGTTGCGACCGTCTTCACGGGAAATGGTTTCGGCGATCGACATGGGTTCACCGCTGGACTCGATCTCGCGCAACTTCTCCGTCACGTCTTCGTCAAAATCGTATTGCGGTTTGCGGGACCGGTAGCGGTTACCTGAATCTTGCGGGCGGCGCCGCTGATTCCGATATTGGTTGTGGGTATCGGACATGCTTTACTCCTGGCGTCAGTAAGGAGAAGTGACTGACTAATGGTGTGATCTAATTGGCAAAAAGAGCCGCAGGAGGTTCCAGTGAGTCTGGCAATGGAAGACCCCATTGCTGCCATACCTCAACGATTTCCTGATAGGTGGATTGCTTGGAATTGGAATTGTCAATGACATCGGTCGCTCGGGAACGCTTGCGGTCGACGGACCATTGCCGCGCCTCACGTCGTTCCAGTTCGCCATCAGGCCATCCCCGTTTACGAGCGCGCTGTAATCGCACCTCCAAAGGAGCATCAACAAACACAATCCTGTCACAAAACTTGTCCCAGCCAACTTTGAACATCACGGGAGCATCCAAGACCACAGCGGGCACATTCCGGTTTGACCGCAAGTGCCTGAGTTGAGCCTGAATTTTCCTACCAATTTCTGGATGCATTAACTGCTCCAGAAATTGAAGTTGTCGTTCTCCATCGAGCCCGGGCGCAAATACGATTTGTGCCAGTCGTTGACGGTCAACGTGGGAATGGTCGAGAATCTCAGTTCCCCACCGGTCCACGATCGCGGCCACGATTTCGGGTTGTTGCAACACCTCATGCCCTACCCGGTCGGCGTCAATAACTTGCGCGCCGAGCGACTGAAAACAGCCCGTTACAAGACTTTTACCGCTTGCAACGCCACCGGCAATGCCGATCACCAGCATCCCATCTGGTTGTTCGCCTGAGGGATTCTGATCACCCAATAATGAGCTGACCTGTTAGGACTAAACGAGGATTGACTTGAGTCACTCTTGTGGTTGATGCCTGCAGGACTCTTGATTGATAGGCGGGAGAGCCGCTGAAACAGTCACCAATTTTTTCCAATTCCAACCAGGTTGGAACTTTTTCACCCTTTCGGGTGCCGTCGTCTCAATAAAAAAGATAGCCCTTTTCGGCCCCAAAGACCATACGAAAACCGCCGCCAGCGGCCACAAAGTCGGTTTTCCGACAGCCCGGCCGGACTGTTTTCGGGTGCCATCTTGGCCAATGGAGCCTGCGGCACCGCGCAGTTTGTGTCGTCGATCACGACTCACATCCACGCGAAGAGCTAACCGCAGAGACGCAGAGTTCGCTGAGGACGCGCAAAGTTTGCCTAAGATTCCCGCAAACTCCCTGTTCTCTGCGCCTCTGCGGTTTTTGTCTTCGTGATTCTGCTTAAGAGCTTTCCTTCGATGCCTTAGTTCGAAAGATTCCTGCCTCGGCGAATCTCGCGTTGCCATTTCCCCGCTCCAAGGGTGGCCAAATGGCAGCCGATTCTCCAAAATGGTCGCTTCTGTCCGACAGGATGAACGTTTTCTGAGTTTCTGCCCCACACATCCTCCAACTCCGTGGTACCTCCATGAATTCGATTGCACTTAAATCTCCCGTCAAAATTGGTGTCGTCCCGGCCCATTTGAAGTTTGTCGGCGGACTGGTTCCAGAAGAAAACGGAGACCTCCCCCGAAACAATGCCGGCGAAATCAAGGTTGTCGCGAACCTGAAAAAGCTCAGGGCCGAGTCACCGGTCGAGATCAGTGTGGTTGAAGTCCCCTATTTCGACGGGGTCAAGGAAGAGTCAGTCGCCGAAATGGTCTCCGGACTCCACGACCAAGGCCTGGAAGTGCACTTCATTTTGATGGTGGGTGGCTTCGACCCAATGGACCCTACTGACGAGGACAAAACCGCGGAGTTCTTTGTCAAAGGCTTGAAATCGGCCATCCAAAACGGCGTCAAACATGTGGGCTCACCGTCAGTCGAAGCCTGGATGGCGCCTGGAGCGAAGCCAAAAACCGGCGCAGAACTGGACGCTGCTATCGCTCAGCTGGCCAAAGTGCATGTGCGGGCCTACCAGGAAGCTGGGCTGGAAGGCTCCTGCGTTGACGCCTGGCATATCGAGTTTCTACGAAATGGTGAATTCCAGACCTTCACCGACCTCCCCAAACTGGCGCGAGCGATCCGAGCGATGAACGAATCGCTGGGAAAAACCTACTTCAAAGCGCTTGTCGATGCGGCTCACTGCGGTGATTCGGAGCTGTCGATCGAAGAAAACGCCGAGGCCATCAGAGCATTGGCTGAGCGTGACGAGCTGGGCGTGTTCCATGCTTCGACAAAAACGACTCGCGGCTGCTTTTCAACCGATGACGGGTGGATCGGCGCACTCTTGACCGCTGCCGCGGCAACGGGAAAACTTGAATACGTGGTTGTCGAAATGTTCCACCACCAGGACGATGCCTTGGCACCATTACGTGAACTTGACCCCCGCCACGGGATCGACACCACCGATGGACGCGATTATGACCAGGTGGTTATCGACGGACTGCGAGACGTCGGCCACCGGCTGAATAACCTGGTCAACCGAGGAATATTCAACTGATCGCGATATTCCCTAAATGGCCAGTTTTCCCCGCAAGGACCAATCCAGTGAATCATTTCAATCTGCTGATCGCGCTGCTGATTTTTACCTGGTGCCTGCCGACCATCGCGCAAGAGAACGATGCGGCCGCCCCCCAGCCGCAACCAACTTCGCTGGACACGGAACTGGAGGCCTTTCAGCCATTGCTCGGAAAAACGTTTACCGCAACGTTTCCAGCCAAACCCGGTGAAGAACCGGCCTCTGATGTCCAGAAATGGGAACGAATTCTCAACGGCACAGCCATCCGCATGGTGCACTCGGTGAATCAAGGTGACTATGGCGGAGAAACGATTTTCAGGTACGACAAATCCAAAAAATCGATCGTTTACCACTATTTTACGACCGCTGGATTCATGACCGTCGGGGAGCTTTCCATGGACGGCAAGACGTTTGTCGCCCACGAGACAATTCAGGGAGCGGGCGCTGCGGTATCGGAGGTTGAATCCACGACGGTGATCCAGCCCAACGGCACGTTGTCGGTGACCACCAAAATGCTCCGTAACGGCGAATGGATTGACCGCGGAACCGTCACCTACCGGGAAACGCCCCAAGCAAAAGTCCTGTTTCGTTAAGGAACGTCAAATTCGAGGAACGTCCAATTCGGGACTCCCCGTAGGATACAGGGGATTTGCGGATTATCCCGATCAGGCATTGCTGGGCTACCCCGTCGAAACAGCCCGGATTGGTCGAAACTCAAATAATTTGACACGATTTCCGGCCCTATCTAGGATTGGTTAGGTAATCTAGGTAAACATTGCCGACCCCAATCCATTCTGGCGTTCGCGACTCTCACAAGCGTGATTGTTGTAATGATTGTGGGCATCGGTCTGATGGGCTTGTCAAAAGCCACCGATAAACACAGTGATACTGTGATCTCCGTTGGGGATGTCCGGTATTAGTTCACCGTTTTTAACTCGCGGCATAAGCCGCGGGAACTGAGGAGTTGGGAATGGCTGCCAGAGAGAATCAAGGTTACTTGATTGCTGTCATCATCTTGGTCTTGTTAACCCTGGTTTTGGCCTTGGTTGCGTTTTTCGGAATGTCGAAAGCCGCTGAGAATTCAGTCGCCAAAACTGAAGCAGAACAGGATCGCGACTATTACAAGGAGTTTGCAAGCGCCCAGGACTACGAGATTCAAATCTTGAAAGCCATGATTGGCAATCTGGGGCCGAGCATCGAAGAATATGACTCGATGCTGCAACAGATCAAGCAAAAAAGCTCCACCGGTTCACTCGAGCAAGCGCAACAGGAAAGCCTCAGAAACCTCGAAGCCGATGTCGTCGCCATCAAGGAACAGTTCGATCAGGATGTCGAAGGCCGTGGCGCCGTCGGCGAAGAAGGTACCGTCAAGCCGACCACTTATCGCGAAGCGATGACGGACTTGATCAATATCTCCGCCAAGAAGGTGAAAGAGAACAATATCAAAACCCGCGAGACTCAGCGTGCCCGTGACGAAGCCGAACAACAAATTGCACAAATGCAAGCGACGGTCAAGTCAATCCAGGACGAGATGGAAAAACTCCGCACAGAACTGGAAGAAGAAAAGCAACGTTCTCAAGTCAATGAAGCGCGATTGAAAGATGAAGTCGCCCAAGCCAGCCAGAACCTGGATGATGTCAATCAGAAGTTTGAAGAATACCAGGACACTGCGACTCGGGTGCAACGAGACCTGAACGAAATGATTACGAATCTGAAGGAAGAAAATCAGATCGTAAAAGCGAAACTCAACAGCTATGAACGAGAAGTCTTCGTCAATGCCGACGGCATGGTTACTCAGGTATCGCCTTCGCTGGGCGTCGTGTTCATCAACCTGGGCTCCCAGGACGGATTGACCAAGAACATGACGTTCTCGGTTTACGACAAAGATGTCAAAAACTTCGATCGCGGAAGCTCAAAGGCCGCCATTGAAATCGTCGATGTCACCGCCAATGGCGCCGAGGCCCGTATCACGCAGCAGGATCCGGTAACTCCCATCCTGCCTGGTGATCACATTCTCAGCCCTACCTGGGATCCTGGTTACCCAACCAAAATCGCCTTGGTCGGCCTGTTTGACCTCGACGGTGACGGTGTCGACGACACCGAGAAGCTGGCCCGGTTGATCGAACGAAACGGTGGCGTGGTGATTGCCAAACACGATGCCGATGGCAATATCGAAGGAGCAATTGATCCGACGACACGCTACATCGTGCAAGGCAACGCTCCGATTATCGAAGGCACCGCCGCACTCACCGCTGCCATGGAAAACCTCAAAGCCCAAGCTGAGCGAAACACGGTCGAAGCAATCGACCTGCAGAAATTGCTCAACCGTATGGGTGTCAAACGAAATCCAAAAATGCAATCGTTGGCGGTTCCCAGTAAAGGACTTGAGGCTGCGACAGCAGACCAAGGCGAAGAAAAGTAATCTTCCCGACAAATCCGCAATCCCAAAGCACCCGGCCTGGCCCGGGTGTTTTTTTTAGAAGTTGCACTAATGCGGTTTTTACCTGGGAATGGAAACCCGACGCGTGAGCGAGGGCTACACCGATCCGTGTC